>CAWILM010000022.1:0-186965 GCA_963836935.1 uncultured Acidimicrobiaceae bacterium | reverse complement strand
CGGTGGCATGTCAGCGCGGATGCTCGAGACGTCAGTTACGTGAAAGACAGCACTCGAGAGAACGCGTCATCCACGCAGCTTATTGTTCCCGTCGGTTACGTCGATGACAGCGCGAAAGGGACTCTGGATAATCGGCGTTACGCGCTCACTCAATGGCCGAAGACGGCGGTGTTCCCGGCTCTTTCAAGGTGGTCCCGTGCTTTGAAGGTGGGGTCGGGCTCAGAGGTCGGGACCCGTGGGAAGCGCAGGCGTTGGCGACAGCTCGTAGGAATGCCCGAGACTCCGCCGCTGCATCATCGGCGGCGAGGTTGGAGTGTTCGTGGTGAGAGGGCGGGAGCGATGGGAGCTGGCTTGCTGGGCTTCGATGGCTCGGCGTCGCTGGTTGATGCGGTCGACGAGCTCAGGATGGGTCTTGATGAAGTCGGCTCTGGCTTGTTGCGCGTCTTCGAGCTCACCGATCTGAGCGGCAAAACGGGATCCCTCCCCTTCGAGAAGCCGGGCGTGAGGTTCGGTCGTGTGCTGCCAGGCACGCCCGGCCGCTTGCAGCCTGGCGGCACTGGTCTTGAGGTCATCGCGGCTCCGGTGTCGGGCAAGGAGTCCACGGTGTGGATCTTGGACGCGGCGGAGGATCTCCTCGTGGGCTCGGCGCGTAAGTTGGAGATCCTCGTAGCTGGTTCGAACGGGCGTGTTCGCCCACCGCCCGGCGCCGGTGCGGAGGTCGGCAAGGTCCTTTTCGAGCGCGGCCTGCTGTTCGTGGACGTGAGCAAGCTGATCGGTGACGTCAGGCGGGATGCTCCCGACGAGTTCTCGGTGCTCGGCACGAAGTTCGGTGAGGCGCTGGGCGGCTCGGGCCTGGTCGGTGGCCCATTGCTGGCGTCGCTCGTCATCCCAGGACCACACGAGACGCTGTGCGGCTTGGGCGAGGTCGGGTGCGGTGGTGTAGACGTGGCTGGCGTTCCGGGCGCGGCTCATGGCCACATAGGCGAGCTCCCGGCCGCCACCGTCGTCGAGGACGTGGGCGACTTCGACCGTGGTGCCCTGGGCGCGATGAGCGGTGACGGCGTAGCCGTAGGCGAGACGGTCCGCGCCGATGTCATCGACGCCCATGTGCAGTTGGCGGCCGTCGGGCGTGATCGCGGTGAGGGTCTGGGCCTCCGGGTCGACAGCGGTGACGCGGGCGGCTTGTGAGGTGACCCAGGCGCCCTTCGGGCCGGGGGCAAGGGAGATGACCTCGTCCCCGGCCCGGTAGGTGCGTCCCCCGGGAGCGGTGAGCTCGGGGCCGGTGAGCCTCCCGGAGCGTTCCCAGAGATCTCGGGCGACACCGTTGAGCGTCTCGACGTTGTCGCGTCGGTAGGCGAGGAGGAGAGGGTCCCGTCCGGAGTCGATGTCGGCCGCCCAGACACGGATCATGGCGGTCATCGCTCTCCGCAGGTCGGGCACGGGATGGACCCGCCCGTTGCGGGCATACCAGCCGACGGCGGCGGCGATGTCGCCGTCTCCGGAGCTCGACAGAGCGCGACAGCTTCAGCGGGGTCGTTCTGGCGGAGGTTGTCTGTGAGCGCCTAGAGCTGTTCGGGGTGGCGTTCGGCGAGGGCGGTGAGCGCGCCACCGGGGCCGATGGCGCCGAGCTGGCGGTCGTCTCCGACGACGATCAGCTTTGCCCCCGATCGTTCGACGGCCGTCAGGAGCCGGGCGAGGTCGACATCGGAGGTCATGGCGCCCTCGTCGAGGACCAACACGTGCCGGTCGGAGAGCCTCCAGGCCGTTGTGGTCCAGTCGCCAGGTGAGCGAGGCGACGGTGCGCGACTCGATCCCGGCGCCCTCTCCGAGGTTCCTTGCCGCCTGTCCGGAGGTGGCGGTGCCGAGCACGGTGTAACCGAGACTCTCGAAGCCCTCGCGAACCGCTGCGAGCGTCGTCGTCTTCCCGCAACCGGCCACACCCGTGACAAGATCAAAACGGTGCCCACTCACCATGAGTCCGGTCGCCACCTCGTGCTGGGTGGCGGTGAGCGGGACACCGAGACGCTCCTCGAGGCCGGCGACAGCATCGAGCGCGGCCTGCTCTGTGACCTTTGGCCCGTCATCGCCGGTCAGTGACTCTGCCAAGGCTGCGATGCGCTCCTCGTCGGCGAGGACACAGCGTGCCGTCCACACCTGCTCCCTGCTCCCGGTCACGACCGGCAGGGCGACCGCGTCGCCATGATCAAGGACGGTCTCGACGGCCTGGTCGAGCACAGAGACGGGCAGGCCGTGAAGGTGCGAGGCGGCGGCGATGATCACGTCGCCTCGGGTGAAGGTCTTCTCTTGCGCCAGGCGTCCATCTGGGCCGAGCAGCTCGCCGGCAAGCTCCTTGGTGTCGACCAGTGGGACCTGATAGGCGGAACCCTCCGCCTCGATCGCGGCGAGGAGAGCGGCCGGGGGATGACCAGCAGCGGTCAGCTCTTCCTGCCACCTGGCCAACAAGTCCTCGACGAGAACCTCTGCCTTGCCGTCCCGAGTGGCCCGGACCGCGACCGACCGCGCCGCATACGAAGCATCGGGACCGACCGCGGCCGTGATCTGTGCAGAGCGGGTCGAGTGCAGCTCGCAGACCTCGGCCGGGATGCCGGCTATCGCCCATCCTCCGAGCCGTCCGGACGGGCCCGGATCGGCCACGATCCCGTACCCGAGCTCGACCGCCTTGGCGGCAGCGGACATACGCCCCATTACTGTCGCCGCGTGGAGGTGGTCTCGCAAGAACGCCGTGTCGGCACCTTTCCATCCTCCGCGGGCGTCGCGCATCAACAAGGCATTCGCGATCAGGACATGTTCGTGCACCTGGGGATCGCCGGCCCGGGTCGTCGCGTGGCGGGAGGTCGCCCAGATGAGGCCACCGGTGGCAACGCGGGTCTGGGCGCGTCCCCGCCTGCCACCGCGTTTTGAGACGAGGCGGTCCAGGTACTCGAGGGTGGCGTCGCGCTCGGCGTCGACGATCTCGTGCATGTCCTCGGCGCGCCCGATCACGCCGAGCTCGGCCACCGACTTGTGGGGTGAGATGACGAGCTCCAGGCCGGGACGTAGGCAGCCCACCAGACGCCGACCGGTACGAGGGTCGTGCGCACCACCTATGCCGAAGACGGCCCTGTAGTCAACGAGGTCCACTTCACCGGCCAGGCCGAGCAGTCCGCATCCTGAGCCGCCCCAGGACATCGGGGTCTCCCCGCGAGAGGCGTAGTACGCGCCAGAGGTGGCAACCGGGTCGTCCCCGCGACCGGCGACCGTGTGCTCGTGGTAGTCGACCGAGTCGGCTCCCATCATCCGCATCCACGCCACGCACACCCACCTCCTTGCCAACTGAAAGTTGCAAACGTGTTCCTCTTGGTTTGTGGTTATAGCAGGTATGTGGGTGAAGTAAAGGGGTTGTTTAGTATTGGGTAAATGGAGGTTAGTGGAGGTGAGAGATGGTGAATAGAAAAGTTGTTGGAGTGGGAGGATGGACGGGGTGGACGGAGAGTGTGATGTGGGATTATGGAGGGTTGATGGGAAAGAGGTAATGAGAGGAGTGGTGTTAATTTAGGGGAAAAGGGGAAGGAATGGGTGATGATGTGGGTGGGCTAGTGTTTGGTAGATAGAGGTTATTGATGGTAAAGTATGGTGAATGTCATTGAGTTTTGTTGATCGACTTGGTGCGGCCGCGTTCTGGTGGTGAAGCAGGGTCCGGGTGGGGCGCGCGCACTTAGCCTGGAGTCCCCAGTGCGTCTTATGTAGAGGCTTGTCACCGTCTGACACCTTGTCGGCGCCGGTCTCGTCTGCACCCAACACCACGACGCTCAAGGAGACAAATGACCAATACTGACGCCCTGCCCCAGCTCCTCACCATCGACCAGCTCGCCGAGCGGCTCGGTGTGAGCATCCGCCACATCCGCCGGCTCATCGCCGAACGACGGGTGCCGTACCTGAAGGTCGGTTGGTTCATCAGATTCGACCCGGCCGAGATCGCCACTTGGCTCGACGGTGCCAGACACCCAGAACGACTGGGTGATCATCGGGGGACACAGACCATTCAGAGCGGTCACCGTCGTTGACCCGCGTGGCGCCATCGTATGGTGGCCCAGAAGTCGTTCCGCCCCGGCGGGCGGAGTTCAGCTTGCGCGGAGGTACTCCCGCAACGCTCGACGGATCAGTTCCGAGACGGTGATGCCTTCCTGAGCGGCTCGCCGGGTGGTCTCGTCTCGCAGCTGTACGTCGAGTCGAACGGATTCGACCTCTTTTGCGAGTTCGCCCAAAGGGGGGCGTCCGCGCCCGTGGGGCTTGGCGAGCAGCTCGCCGGGTTCGTAGTCCCTTTCGGCTTCGTCGGCGAGCCTTTCGATCATGGCATCGTCGATGGGTTCGCCGCTTCGAGTGTGTCCGTAGGTTCTCTTCGTCATGATGATTCGTCTCCGAACAGTTCGTGTCGGGTCGAGCGTCGCAGGGCCATGGCGTGGATCACGAGCACGGTGTCAGGCAGTTCAAGAACGACGAGCTCGAGGAGGTTGCCTGCTCGGTCGGGCCCGGCCACCAGATATCGGTAGGGATCGTCGCCGAGTTGCACCCAGGCGATGGCGTGCTCGTAGGCATGGGAGATGTCTGCGTCAGGGACCTCGTGGCGGTGAGCCGACGGATGGACCTCCACACCAATAAGTGTAATACGACTAATCGGTGTTTGGGAAGGTCGTGACGCCGATGCTCTCAGCGCAGGACGACACGAGAGAAGGCGGTGAGTCTCCTCAACTGGCGAGCGTGGCCGCATAGGCGATGGCTGCCGCGACAGCGCCTGGCGGAAGCGACGGGTACTCGGTGTGGATCTGCCCTTCGGTCTCTCCCGCGGCGAGGCATTCGAGAACCACGCTCACCGGGATGCGGGTCCCACGAATCCGAGCTTGACCGTGTACGACCGATGGGTCGGCATCGATGAGATCGATGGGTTCGGTCTTCACGGCTTCAGGGTCCCACATTCGCTGGCTCCGTCGGGCGCTTCTACCGTGGGTACAAGGGTCGAACCCCGCGAACTGAGGACCATCTGAAGGCCAAGTCCGCCCCTAGAGAGAGAAAACAGCAGCTCAGGGACACTGCTGCGCTGTTCCCCCTACGAGACTGCTTGCCACCCGACTCGGCTGAGGCGGTGCCAGAGTTACGGAATTCCGGAAAGACATGGACGACCCATCTCCTTGTGGTACGAAAGGTATCGCCACGCGACAGGGGGCCGGTTCCAGAAATCGGTCCGCTTCCACGTCCGCAGATCGCGCCGACGGCGACCGTCGGAGCCGCTTCCACACGACGCATCGCGCCCCTCTCTGGCTCATCTCGCCATGAGCGTGGGCAGTTGCCGACGAAAAGGGAACCATGAGCTCCGTCACCAAGGTCTCCACCGGCTGGCGTGCCCGCTGGCGCACGCCCGACGGCAAGTCCCGTTCGAAGACATTCGCGGTGGAAGATCGACGCCGAGAAGCACCTAACCGGCACCGACCACGCGAAGCTGACGGGGGCCTACGTCGACCCCGGCGCCGGCCGGATCACGTTCAGGACCTACGGCGAGCAGTGGCGGGCGGTCCAGGTGCACCGGCCATCCACGGCGGTCCAGCTAGAGACGAACCTGCGTCGTCACGTCTACCCGACGCTCGGTGATCGCCCGATTGGCGCCATCCGCCCCTCCGAGGTCCAAGCCTGGGTGCGCAGCCTCGCCGAGGTCCTCGAGCCGAGCACCGTCGAGCTCGTCTACCGGTACGTGGTAGCCATTCTCCGGGCCGCGGCCGCCGACCGGGTCATCGCACCGAACCCCGCCGTTGGGACTCGGCTGCCGAAGGCCGAACCGCGACGGGTCGAGCCGTTGGAGGCCGAAGTCGTGCAAGCGATCATCGAGGCGGTCCCCGACCGCTATCGGGCGCTCGTCGTCCTTGCAGCCGGCACAGGGCTTCGCCAGGGCGAGTGCTTCGGGCTGACGCTGGACCGGGTGGACTTCCTGCGCCGACAGCTCACCGTCGACCGTCAGCTCGTACTCCTGCCAGGGTCAGGTCCCGTACTCGGGGCTCCGAAGACCCAGGCGAGCTATCGGGTGGTCCCCCTTCCCGCTGTCGTCCTCGATGCCCTGGCCGCTCACCTTGCCCGCTACCCGCTCGGTCCCGACGGCTTCCTGTTCACCAATCGCGCTCGGTGAGCCGATCCGCCGTACTCGCTTCTCGGACGTCTGGCGTCCCGCCGTGAAGGCGTCAGGAGCTCCGGCAGGGACCGGCTTTCACTCCCTGAGGCACTTCTACGCCTCCCTGCTGATCCGCCACGGGGAGTCGGTCAAGGTCGTACAGGCCCGACTCGGCATGCCAGCGCGGCAGAGACGCTCGACACGTACTCGCATCTTTGGCCCGACAGCGAGGACTGTACGCGTGCCGCGGTCGACGAAGTGCTCGGTCCTCGTGTGTCACCTGCGTGTCACGCCGAGGAGGCCGGCACCTAAAACACCTGGTCAAGTGGGTGGTGGTGGCGAGCCGGCCTATAGGCGGGGTTCTGTCCGCCGGCCCGGCTGGCCGGTACCGGCGGGGTGGCCATCCATCTACGCGGCCTACCTGGGGACATCGGGCGGGCCACCCGTCCCACATTTGGCCTTGCTCCGGGTGGGGTTTACCGAGCCGACCAGGTCACCCCGGCCGCTGGTGCGCTCTTGCCGCACCGTTTCACCCTTGCCTGTGCACGGCGTGCCGTGCCATCGGCGGTCTGCTTTCTGTGGCACTGTCCTGCGGGTCACCCCGACTAGCCGTTAGCCAGCACCCTGCCCTGCGGAGCCCCGACCTTCCTCAGCCGACCGCGGTGCCGAAACACCGCTCCGGCCGCGACCACCCGGCCGACTCGCCATCACCGTCGCCATTCTCCCACGTCCTGGCCACGTGCCCAGCACAAGCCTTGACAGGGCCGAAGAATCCCTCTCACAGCACATGATGAGTGCTTGTTTAGCGAAAAGATGAGTGTTATACTGTCAAGGACAGTGATACGGAGTGTTACTAGCAAGGAGTGAGTGGGACAAAATGATGCGTTTCGACCCATTTCGTGAGCTCGACCGGCTGACCCAGCCCATGTGGAACACCCGGGCAAGCGTGCCCCTAGACGTCTACCGCAAGGGCGAGAAGTTCATCGTTCGGGTGGACCTGCCAGGGATCGACCCGGGCAGCCTCGACCTGACGATCGAGCGCAACGTGCTCTCGATCAAGGCCGAGCGTTCGTGGGTGCCCGCGGACGGTGACGAGGTGCTTGTCGCCGAACGTCCCCAGGGAACCTTCACCCGCCGGCTCTTCTTGAGCGAAGGCCTGGATGCGGACAACATTGCTGCCCAGTACGAGCACGGCGTGCTGACGGTGACGGTGCCGGTCGCAGACTCGGCCAAGAGCCGCAAGATCGTCATCAGCCTCGGCGCCGGAGACGACTCGAACGTCCTCGACGTCCAGGCGAGTGAGCATTCGGCCCACGCCTGAGCGTGTTCGGGCGGAGCGTGGTAGACACGAGCCCCCACGACCTCCTTACCGGTCGCCGACGTTGGATCTTCCCGCGGGCGCCCAGCCACGGCTGAGGCGGCCAGGGGCTCGCGCGCCCGAAGGGTAGGGACTCTGAGGGCAGGGTGTACCCGGGGGCCGGGCCTGTTTGAAGGCGCTTTGGTTCCGTTGCTGTCCGGGGCGCCTACGACTTGAGGAGTCACATGAGACCGGCGAGGTGCGCCGTCTCGTTGAAGCCGGCCAGCTGTCTGCCAAACGGTCCGGCCATCGAGATCCGGGTGATCGAAGCGACACCGAGCGACAGGCGCCACGACAGCTCCGGTCCGGCGCCGAGGGCCCAGACGACCCCGGCCCGGACCGGTGACAGGTGGGTCACGACGATGACGTCGCGGCGGGCCGCCTCGGCCGAGAGCTCCTCACAGGCGGCGACTACCCTCACCCTGACCTCCCCGAGGGTCTCGCCCCCGGCCGGGCGCCAGGCGGGATCAGAGCGCCAGTGCTCCCAAAACCCCGGCGGGAACCTCGAAACGGGAGTTTGGTCGAATTCGCCGTAGTCGAACTCGACAAAGCGGGCGTCGGTCTCCGGTGGGGAAACTGCTCCCGGCCCCAAGGCTCTCGAGTACGCAGCGGCGATCGCCTCCGCGGTCCGCTCCGCGCGCTGCAGCGGGCTCGTGAGGATGCGGCATGCCGCCGTCCCGCGTGACGCCAGCGCGTCACCGAGCGCGGCTGCTTGCCGTTGACCGAGCTCGGTCAGGGGCGAGTCGGTCCTCCCGATGATCAGCCCCGCCGCGTTGGCCTCGCTCTGGCCGTGGCGGACGAGAAGGAGCATCGACCGTTAACTGCCTGCCTGGTCGCTCGTCATCACGAGTATCCGCCCGCACTGGTCGCAGTAGACAACCGAGTCCGGTGTGGCGTGGCGCAGCCTGTGCAGCTCGGACGCCGGCAATCGGAGGTGGCAGCCGCTGCAGGCTCCTCCCACCAGGTGTGCCGCCCCGATGCCCCCCAGCTTGGCCCTTAGTCGCTCGTAGGAGGCGGCGAGCTCGGGCACGACGCGCGCGGCGAGCTGGTCCCGGGTTGCGCGGACCGCGGCTGCCTCCCGGTCTATCTCGGCTGTTGCCATGCCGAGCTGCTCGCGCCAGCGCCAGCTCCTCGGCCGCCTCGGCGGTGCTGGCCGTGAGGGCGGCGAGCTCCTCGTCCAACGGCTCGAGTGCCTCCATCACCTCGAGCTTCCTGATCCTCGATCTCACGGCGGAGATGGGTCAGCGAGGACACCTCCTCCCCCATCGCCTGCTCGTCGCGGTAAGAGCCGGCCCGTTCCGAACGCAGCCGTTGCTCGATGGCGGCGATCCGCCCACCGACCGCGTCCGAACGCTGGTCCAAAGTGAGCTGTTGGGAGGCGAGCTTGTCCCGCTGTTCCTGAGCTTCCGCGACACGAGCGGTCAGCTCGGCGAGCCGCGCGCCGAGCTCGGCGACGGCGACACGTTCGGCCAGCTCACGGCGCCGGTAGGCGAGGCGGTCGAGGGCCAGATCGGCGTCTTGCAGCTCGAGCAGGAGCTGCAGCTGGGAGGTCGACGGGCCCGGAGAGGCTTCGTCATTCGCGGGCTCGTCGTCGCGCGTGGACATCGCAGATCGACGCTACTTGAGCCAGGTCGCCCTCAGGGCGAGAAGCTCGGATAACAACGCCGAGCTGCCGGCCGCGACCGGTGTGCGACGAACTGCGGGCTCCCGCACCACGAGTCCGCGTCCTGCCGCGTCGGCGACAGGCGCGCCTGCCTCCATGCAGATCAGCAGACCACCGAGATAGTCCCAACTGCCGTGCGCGTCGTGCATGCAGTCGATGTAACCGTCGAGGGTCCCGTCCGCCACGGCGCACAGGTCCAAGGCGGCCGCACCGAGAGCTCGGTACCACCGCCAGCCGAGGTGACGAGGCGGGTACCCGGACAGGCCGACGAGCGCGCGACGCAGCGACTCCTCACCCGAGGGGCCGATCGCCTCGCCGTCGCGACGGGCGCCTTGTCCGCGCACCGCCTCGTAGCGGGTGCCGGTCGCCTGGTTCACCACCAGGGCGGCGAGCGGGCCTGCCTCGTCCAGGACGCAGATGCTGGTGGCGAACCATGGGATGCGCCGCGAAGCGTTCGTCGAGCCGTCCACCGGGTCAAGGACGGCGAGCAGCTCCCTCTCGGGCGCCCCCGCACTCAGACCGGATTCCTCGCTCAGCACGCCGAGGCCGGCCTCGGTCAGAATCCGAACCGCCACGGCATCCGCGACAAGGTCGGACCGGTACTGTCCGGGCCGGGTGCCGGCCGGGCCCCAGTCGGTGAGCCCGCTCAGCGCGCCTGCGACGGCATCGGCCGCTTCGCCGAGCACCTGCAGGAGTTCCGCGCCGTCCACATCACCGAACCGTAGCCTGCCGACTGCGCTCCGTCGCTCGCCTACACTTGCCTTTCAGATGGCCGTCATCGACGTCGCCGGTTATGTTGCCGAGGCTCAAAGATCATGCGGTCGACCACAAGTTCCACGTGCACGACGAACGTCATTTCGTCGAGACGTACTCGCTCCGCCAGTTCTGGGAGGTCGACCTCCACCCGGAGGAGGGATGCGGGGGGCCGATCGACCTGCACCTCGCCCTCGAGGTGGAGCCCCGGGTGCTGCTCGACTTCGAGGACGCCGTCGTCGCTCTTCCCGAGGACGAGGACCCTCCCGACAAGTGGTTCTTCCCCCTGACCTTCAACTGGGGCGTCCCACCGCTGCCCAAGGGTCCCGATCTGTTGAGGCTCGCCATCGACCTTGCTGGAGTCGGGGGCGTCGAGCTCCCGCTCGAGATCTCCGCCACCGACTCGTTCGGCTCGGTCACCGACGCCCCTGTCCGGCGCCTCACGATCGTCGCCCGCCAGCAGGTGTCTTTGGCGCGGGTTCTCGCAGGTGAAGAACTGCTCTGCGACACCTTCGACCGGGCGCTCGCCGTCACTCGCTTCTTCCTCGACAATGCCCCGAGTTGGCTCGACGAATAGACCGGCGCGGCCACGGCGGATCGCGGGCTGGGTCATCCTCGGCCTGGTTTGCGGCGCGGCGTTCACCGGTTGCTCGTCTCAAGACGCCGCACCACTGGCCAGCCAGGCTTGCGTGCACGTCGAGCGCGCTCTCACGGCCGCGCACAAGGCGGCAGCCGCCGGCCCGTCCGAGGCGGCCCAGCTTCAGAGCGAGGTGGTTGACCAGGTGCGGGCCGCCCTGCCCTTCGCGGCGCGAGCGGCAGGTGACAACACGACCTGGCAGCCGCTGGACGCCACCTTGAGCGAGTCGAACCGCGTGCCGGTACGCCTTCTGCTCCCCGCGCTGGCGGCCCAATGTGCCGGTGTCGCCGGATAGGCCTTAGAGCACTGGCAAGCTCGAGCCCGGCCTAGTCGGACGCCTCGGGGCTCGGCAGCTCCCAGAGCTTGATCCCGCCAAGGATGCCGGCGACATTGTCGACGATGGTCACCGACGGGTCCAGATAGCCGACGAGCAGCCGTGCGTTGCCACCTCCCACGTACAGCCGGTCGTAATTGAGCAGCCTGTGGAAGTTGACGAAACCCTCATCGACGCGCTTGCGCCATTTCCGAAGGCCGATCCTCCTCAAGGCGGCGTCACCGAGCTGCTGGTCATAGGTCTGGTCCTTGCGGAAGGGATGGTGCGACAGCTCGAGGTGCGGCATCAGCTTCCCGTCCAGGAACAGACCCGTGCCGACGCCGGTGCCGAGCGTGACGACGAGCTCGAGCCCGGAGCCGCTCACGACCTCCAAACCCTGGAGATCAGCGTCATTGGCGACGCGGACCGGCCGGCCGAAGCTTGCCTGCAGCGCCACGGCAAGATCGAAACCGGTCCAGGCGGCCAGCAATTTGGTGACGACCGGAGCTGCGGGGGCACCCGAGCGGGTCACGAAGTGGGGCGCCGTCAGGATGACACCTTTGCGGACGACACCGTTGAAACCGACGGAAACGCGGTCGAAGTCCGGGAGGGGCGCGACGAGAGACGTCAGGGTGTTGACGAAGTCCTTGGGCGCGCACGGATAGTGCGTCGGCACGCGGACGCGGTCGGCGACGAGCTTGCCGGCGGCGTCGAGCACGGAAGCCTTGAGTCCGGTGCCGCCGACGTCGATCGCGAGCGTCGTTGGTCGCAGCGGAGGCACGACGACCGGGCCGACCGGACCTGCCGCGCCGGTTCGGGCGGCCGGCGCCGGCGCCTCGCGAGGCGTGGACCGGGTCGCGGGACTGCCTTTCGTCGCTGGCTTGGCAGGGCGCGTCACGGCCTCTCCGACCGGGGGATCCGGCGCGGCGGACACAGGCTCCGGCGCGGCCGCGCCAGGCTCAGGCTCTGCGGGCTCGGGTGCCTGGCTGGTGTCGTCTTCTCCCGTCATGCGACCACCTTTCCTCCGGCAGCGCCGGCCGCCGGTGAGTTGAGCGGCTCATAGGAGCCAAGGAACTCGAGCAGCGTGCGAACGCCGAAACCTGTGGCGCCCTTGCGGAACTCCCCCGCGTCCTCGTCCGAATGCGAAGGGCCGGCGATGTCGAGATGCACCCAGGGCCGGTCGGCGACGAACTCCTGGAGAAGGAGAGCGGCGGTGAGGGTGCCGGCGGCGCGCTTTCCCTGGTTTTTCATGTCCGCGACTTCCGAGTCGATGTCCGCCCGGTAGACCTCGGCCAGCGGGAGCGGCCAGGTCGCCTCGCCCGCCCGTTCGGACGCGGCCTTGAGGGCGGCGATGAGGCGATCGTCGTTGCCCATGAGGCCGGCGATCCTCTGACCCAGGGCGACCACGCACGCCCCGGTGAGAGTGGCGAGATCGACGATGGCGTCGGGTTCCTCCTCGGCTGCGAGCGAGAGACCGTCGGCCAGCACAAGGCGTCCCTCGCAGTCGGTGTTCACGACCTCGATCGTCTTGCCGTTACGGATCTTGAGGACGTCGCCGGGCTTGGTCGCCCGCCCACCGGGCATGTTCTCGGTCGTCGGGGCGAACCCGATCACGCGGACGCCGACGCCGAGCGCCCGGCAGGCCCCCATGGTCGCGAGGACATCCGCCGCGCCACTCATGTCCGTCTTCATCGTCAGCATGTTCTCGGGCGTCTTCAGCGACAGTCCCCCGGAGTCGAACGTGATGCCCTTGCCGACCAGAGCGACCGTGGGAACACTGCCGTCGGGTCGCTTTCGTGCCTGGGCGGCTGACGGCTCGTAAACGAGCTTGATGAGCCGCGGCGCCTCGGCGGAGCCCGCGGCGACCCCGAGCAGTCCGCCGAGGCCCGCTTGCGCGATCGCCTTCTCGTCGAGGATCGTCACCTCGAGGCCACAGCGCTCGGCAATCTCGACGGCAACCTCCGCCAGCTGGACAGGCGTCAACGCACCGGCCGGCTCGTTGGAAAGGTCGCCGCGCGAGCCGGGTCGCGTCGGCGATCACGCGGCCCCGCTCGAGACCGCGCTCGGCGGAGGGGACCTCTTCCGGGCCGACGACGAGCGTGAGGGACTCGAGTGGGTCGGGATCACCGGCGTGATAGCGCGTGTAGCGATAGCGGGCCCCCCAGAAACCTTCGATGGCAACCTGGGTCGCCTGTTCGGCTCCGATGCCGAGCTCGGAGACGCCCGTGAGGTCCAACGCGGCCGTCTTGGCCCCGCCCGTCGCGGCGGCGAAAGCCGCGCCTGCCTTGCGTAAGGCCGCCGTGTCGAGACGCCCGCGCGGGCCGAATCCCAGCAGGACATCGACGCGCCCGCCCTCACCAGGAGCCACGAGGCTGTCCCCGGGCTTGGCCTTGAAACGCCTCCGCTCGCACCAGGCGACATCCAGGTCGAGACCGGGCCGGGCCGTCTCGAGTCCTTCGAGGACTCCCCAGCCGAGAGCCTCGGCACCCCCGGGTACGCTGGAGGCGAGTTGGGTCGGGAGTGTCAGGGGCGAGTGCATGCGTGCCATCATGCCTCGGCGCGGGGGGCCTTCACACGTGCGGAGCGAGCCGTCAGGTGCTCGCGCTCGTTCGCGCCGCGAGAAGCCAGCACAGGTCCGACAACCGGTTCAGGTATGGCACCACGTGCGAACCGTCCCCGACCCCGAGCGCGACCGCTAGGCGCTCGGCCCGGCGCACGACGGTGCGGGCGAGATCGAGCGCCGCGCTCGCCCGGGTCTGGCCCGGGACGACGAACTCCGACGGCATCGAGCCGGCAGCCTCCAGCTCGTGCACGCGCCGCTCCAGCGCGTCGACCATCTCCGCGGTGACGAGCGTGCGCCCCGCGACGAGCCTGCTCCTCGATCGAGGCGCGGTCGCCACCTCCGCCATCACGACCCACAGGTCGCGCTCCAGGCCGGCAAGCTCTTCGTCGAGCGCGGTGCCGCGCACCTCGGCCCGGGCCAGGCCCAAAGCCGCCTGGGCTTCGTCGATGGCGCCATTTGTCCCGATGCGAGCCGAGTCCTTGCGCACGCGGCCGCCGTGGAGCAGGCCCGTGGTGCCGTCGTCGCCCCGTTTGGTCGAGATGCTCACCGGCCGCAGCGTACTGGCGATCACCCCGCTTCGATGCGAGCCGAGTTGTCATCGATGTGGTCACCAGAACCCGCGCTGGGAAGGTCGGCGTCCATAGACTCGCCTCGTGCCGACCAACCGATCATGCGGGCCCACAACCCCCCTCAAGAACCGTTCGACAAGACGCACCACTCGTGTTGCAGGACGCGCCCGGCCCGTTCGCCGCGCCGCCGCGCTCGGCGTCTCGTCCCTGGTCGCGCTGACGCTCGCGGCCTGCAGCTCAACGACCCTCCCGTCGGCGGCCGTGTCGACGGCTGCCATAAAGCACGCCTACTCGGTGCTCTTCGATCTCGCGAATCCCGCCCTCGCGCCCAAGATCGCCGTCATCCAGGACGGCTCGGTGCTCGAGGCGGCGATGAAGACGGCCCTCAAGAGCGCCCTCGCCAAGAGCGCCGCCGGGGCGACCGTGAGCAAGGTCGTCATCGAGCAAGGGACCGCTTGCAAGAACGAGTTCCTGCCGAGCCCGTGCGCCACGGTGCGCTACGACATATTGAGCCCGACGAAGACCCCTGTGCTCACCAACGCGGCCGGCGTGGCCGTGTACCAGCACGGGCACTGGCTCGTGGGCAAGGTCACGATCTGCACCCTGCTCGAGCTCGAGAACTCGGGCGCCGTGCCGCCCGGCTGCTGAGGCCTAAGAGCCCCCGCCCGAATCCGGCAGCAGTTCGCGGGCCAGGTCGCTGAGCTGGCCGACAGGCCCGGCCTCGACGACCTGGCCTTTGCGCAGGATCACCAGCTGCCCGGCCAATTCGAGCGCCCGGGGCAGATGCTGCTCTATGACCAAGAGCGACGTGCCCGCGTCGCGGATCTCGCGCAGCGCCCGGTAGACGTCCTCCACCACGCGCGGGGCGAGGCCGAGCGAGAGCTCGTCGACAACGAGCAGTTTCGGCGGCACCGCGAGGACGCGGGCGAGGGCGAGCATGCGTTGCTCGCCGCCCGACAGCGTGCCCGCGAGCTGGCGCCGCCGGTCGGCGAGGCCCGGAAACCGTTCGAAAGCGCGCCCGAGCGCTTCGGCAGTGCCCTTGCGCCCGAGAGCCCGCATGAACGTGAGGCGCAGATTGTCCTCGACATCCAAGGTCGCGAACACCGAACGCCCCTCCGGCGCGTGGGCGACGCCGAGGCGCACGAGCCTCCATGTCGCCATGCCCGTCACGTTCTCACCGGCGAAGAAGATGCGGCCCTTCGTCACCGGCACGAGCCCGGTCGCGACACGGGCGATCGTTGACTTGCCGGCACCGTTCGGGCCCACGAGCGCCGTGACCGAGCCCGCGGGGACCAACAACGACACGCCGAACAAGGCCCGGAAACGGCCGTAGCCGGCCGAGACGTCGCGAAGCTCGAGCATCGGGGGCTCCGCCGCCGCCGAGGGGGGAGCGACGGAAGCCACGACCGCGGGGGTGAGCGGGGTGTCGCTCGGCATCAGGTGACCTCACCGAGATAGGCGCGGCGCACCACGGGCTCGGCCAAGACTTCATCGACCCGACCGGATGCGATCCTCCGCCCGAAATCGAGCACGTATGTCCGCTCGACGACACGCCGGACGAAGTCGAGATCGTGCTCGACGAGGAGCATGGCCGTGCGACGGCGGACCCGCACCTTGACCAGGACCTCCGAGAAACCAACGGTCTCGAGCGTGTCGAGTCCCGAGGACGGCTCGTCCAGCAACAACAACAGCGGGTCCTGCACGAGGGCGCGGCCGAGCTCGACGAGGCGCCCGTGACCCTGGCTCAGGGACTCGATCGGGTCGTCCGCGACCGCGTCCAGGCCGAGCTCGACGAGAAGCTCCTCGACGCGCGGCACCCGCGTGTTCGCCCTGCCGCGCCAGATCAGGTCCTTCCAGAGCCGGCCGTCGGCCCGGTGCACCCGCTCGGCGACCATCAGGTGCTCACGCGGGCTCATCCCGGCGAACAGCTCGAGCCTCTGGAACGTGCGCCCCATCCCGAGACGGGCACGCTCGAACACGGGCAAGCGGTCGATGCGGCGGCCCGCGAAGCCGATCTCACCGGCGTCGAAGCGGCGCACACCGTTCAGGCAGTCGAACAGCGTCGTCTTCCCGGCCCCGTTGGGGCCCACGAGGCCCACCGCCTCGCCCTCTTCGATCGAGACCGAGACGTTGTCCAAAGCGACGATGCCGCCGTAACGCTTGGTGATCCCGGTGGCCTCCAAGAGCGCCATGTCACCCGACCGTTTCCGCGGGCCTGCGCCGCGAGACGACGATCTCGACGACACGGCGCTTCTGCCATTCCACGACACCCTCCGGGTGCAGCGCGTAGGTGATCGCGCCGAGGCCGAACAGGATCGGGAACAGGTTGCGCCACTGCGAAGGCAGGTAGTCGAGCACCTGGTAGAGGATCACGTAGGCCATCCCGGCCTGGATGGCGCCTTGCACCGTGTAGACGCCCGTGGTCACCACGACGACCATGAACACGAGCGAAAGAAGCGAGTTGAAGTCGTTCGGAGAGACGGTGCCCTGCAGCGACCCGAAGAGGGCGCCTCCGACGCCGGCGAGGGCGGCGGCCATCGCGAAGACCGTAACCTTGAGCTTGGCGAGGTTCGTCCCGATCGACGCGGCCGCCAGCTCACTGCCCCGCATGGCGGCGAGCTCGCGCCCGGTCGTGCCCTGGCGGATGGCGAGCACCACCGCCGAGCAGACGATGAGGAGAACGAAGGCCAGCACGAAGAAGGCTTTCCCGCTCGTGAAGTTGAGCGAGCCGAGCTGCGGGCGCGGCACGTTGACCCCGGACTCGCCGTTGCCGGACCAGGAGAACTGGAAACCGACGTTGTCGGCAAGCAGCCCGAAGGCGAGCGTGGCGAGCGCCAGCGCGAGCCCGCCGAGGCGCAGCGCGGGCATGGCCACCACGGCCCCGACGGCCGCCGCCATGGCGCCCCCGGCCACGATCCCGGCAAACACCGACAGCCCAAAGTGCGTCGCGAGCTGCGCGCAGGTGAACGCCCCGATGCCGGCAAAAGCCGCCTGGCAGAGCGAGATCTGGCCGCTCATCCCCGTCAGCAGCACGATGGAGAGGAAGATGATCGAGTAGGCGATCCCTTGGGTGAGCGTGAAGGTCCAGTTGCTGGGCACCCAGGTGAGGCACGACACGAAGAAGGCGGCGAGCACCAGCCATCCACCCCCGCGCAGCAGCTCCTCGAGCCCGTGACCCCCGATCGTCGCGGCCATCGGGGGAGGCGGCGGATCGCAGCCCGCCAGGGGGTCGTCATGGAACCACCGCTCTCTGAGGCCCGGCAAAGCGAGCAACAAGACGATGAGGACGGCGAAGGGGAGGGCCGGCCGCAGCCCCGAGGAGAGCACGCTCCCGCTCGGCAGGTACCCCCCCAACAGCTCCTGGACGACTCCGAGGCCGATGCCGCCCCAGAAGGCCAAAGGCAGGCTCGTGAGGCTCCCGAGCGCCGCCGCGGCGATGGCGGCGACGAGCAGGTCGGTGAAGTTCAACGCCTGCAGCTCCGCGAACAAGGGCGCGAGCAGGACCCCTGCCAGGCCGGCGAGAAAGCTCGAGAGCACCCAGATCGCGACCCCGACCCGCTCGGAGTTGATGCCGGCGAGCTGGACCAGGCGGGGGCTCTCGGCCATGGCCCGCATGCGCAGGCCGATCTGGGTGAAGTGCGACATGAGCGACGCCAGGAGCACGACGGCCAGCGTCACGATGACCGTCGAGAGCTCCGTGCCGTTGATGGCGTCACCCGCGACGTGGAAGTACACCGAGCCGGGCGCCAGCCACAGCGAGGGCGGCGCCAGCCTCGCCTGGTTCCCGAAGATCAGCTGGAGGGCGCTCGGGATCGCGATCAGCATGCCGAGCGCGCTCACGAGCTTGACCAGAACGGGGGCCGAGCGGATGAAACGGTAGAGGAAGCGGTCCATCGCGAGTCCCAACAGCGGCGCCACCACCACGACAGCGGCCAGGAAGCCGGCCCAGTTCGGCCAGCCGGCGTTCACGCAGACGTAGAAGATCAGGGCCGACGCGTACGCCTGCGCGCCGTAGGCGAGGTTGAACACCCCGGAGGTCTGGTAGGTGAGGACGAGGCCCACAGCCATGAGGGCGAACACGCACCCGTAAGGCAGGCCCGGGATGGCATAGCTGAGGAACTGGGTCACGCGATCGCCGACTCCTCTTGCAGCTCCTTCACGCGTCGGGGACGACCGGCGCCGGCGGCACCACGACGACGCGGCGGGCGCTTTGCGGCTGAGGAGTCTCGAAACACGTGAACACGGTGCGGGGCGGCGAGCCGAACAGCGGCACGAAATGGCCACCCAGAGCCCGGACGTAGACATTGCAGTCGACCAGGCCGTTGCGCGTGTGCTCCAAACGCCAGTCGATCGGCGAGACGATACCGTCGGCGGTGTAGCTCGTGAGCGAGTTGAGGGCGTCGATGAGCCGGGCGCGCGTCAGGTCCCGCCCCACAAGGCGCATCCCCGTCACGAACATGTCGGCCGAGATCCAGCCGGCGAGGGACGCCTCGCCGGGCAGCTCGCCCGGGAAGTACTTGGCGAGCTTGCTCAGGTACAGGGCCATCCCGGGGTACTTGCGCGACAGCCCTGCCTCGAAGGGGACGTGCCCGATGAGGAAGTAGACGCCCTGCATCAAGGAGGAGAACTTGGCGATGGCCGCCTCGTCGTATCCGTTCAGCCAGTACTGCGCGACCGAGCCCATGCCGTCCTGGCGCATGGTGCGCGAGAGCAGGATGTTGCCCGACAGGTCCATGCAGCTGACCACGAGGTCCACCCCGGCGGCACGCATCCGGTTGACGTCGGTCGTGAGGTCGACCGGCGGGGCTTGGACCGAGAGGTCCTCGTAGGCGACCGGGATGTGAAAACGCCGCATGACATACGCCATGCCCTCGCCGGCCTGCTCGGAGGCGCCGACGTTGTAGGCGAGGATCCCGATCTGCTTGGCCCTGAGGCGCTCGGCCAGGTACGCCGCCTCGGGACCGGGTCGGGTGAAATCGAGGAAAGAGCCCTCGGAGCCGAACAGGCTGGGCCCGTCGGTCCAGTCGGTGCTGACGTCGTAGCCGAAGGTCGGCACGTTGTTGGAGGCTAGATAGCTCGCACCCGCGAAGCTCGGCGTGCCCACGCCGACGACGGCGAAGACGTGATCCTGCTCGACCAAGGTGCGCACCTGGTCGGTGTCCTGGGAGGCGTTCGAGCCGTCGTCCAAGGGATAGCGGAACTCGATCTTGCGCCCGTCCACGCCCCCCTCGGCGTTGCTCATGTCCAGGTAGGCCTTGACCCCGTCGAAAATCGGCGCAAAGTCGGCCGGAATCGGGCCTGTCAGGGAGGCCACGCCGCCGACGACAACCTCTGCCCCCGTCACGCCTTGCGCGTCGCCCGCGTTGGACACGGTCACCTTGGCGTTGCCGCACGCCGCGGCGACCAGTCCGACGGCTAGGAGGACCCCAAGCGATCTACGAGGACTACCCACGCTCTACCCCTTGCTCTCGGCACCGAACGCGATCGCCTGCCGGCGACGCTATCAGCCAACTCATGGCCACGGCCTGCGCTGAGCACACCGGCCCATTCTGGTCGGCCGGCTCGGCGGGCAGGCGGACCCGTTTCGCGGGGCCGACATCGCGCCGCCCGCGGGGCCTCCCGCGAATCGGGTCCCCCACCGCCGTACGATTGAGGACGTGAAGGTATCGACGCGTGGGGACTACGCAAGCCGCGCCCTGCTCTCCCTTGCGCTCCGCGAGGAGGTCACGCCGACCTCGGTGCGCGATATCGCAGAGCGGACCGGCCTTCC
Source organism: uncultured Acidimicrobiaceae bacterium (assembly GCA_963836935.1). Taxonomy (GTDB): domain Bacteria; phylum Actinomycetota; class Acidimicrobiia; order Acidimicrobiales; family Bog-793; genus Fen-455. Next base: position 167,186 of record CAWILM010000022.1, on the reverse strand, counting down.
CCAGCCTTATCTGGAGCAGATCCTGCTCGCGCTCAAAGGTGCCGGGCTCGTCCGCTCCAAGCGCGGCGTCGGGGGCGGCTACGTCCTCGCCCGCGCGCCGGAACAGATCACGCTCGGCCAGATCGTCAGTGCCGTCGACGGCCCGATCGTGGCCGGGGATTTCGGTCCGCCTCACCAAAACGGCGCCTGCGACCACGAGGGCCAGTGCGTGCTGCTCGCGGTGTGGGCGGACGTCGGCGAGCATATGCGTCACCACCTGGACTCCTTCACTTTGAAGGACATGGTGCTCCGCGCGCGGGGCGACGTGTCCCCACTTTCGCCACTGGACTGACGAAAGTCCATTCCAGCCGCCGGATGCCCGCGGCGGTCCGGACGCGATATCAGGCAAAACGCGGAATGGCGGGACCTCGATTCGCGTTGTCATGGGTGAGACCGATTTGCGGGAAGGGGGAGGAGCGCCATCTCAGTCGAGAACAAGATCGAAGACGCCAACACGCCGGAGCTGACCGCTGCCGAGCGGAGTCGTATCATGCGCGAACCCAATTCCGCCGGACCCGACCTGATGCGGTTGTTCCTCGACGATCTCGGCCGATTCCCGCTTCTGAGCGCCACCGAACAGACCGAGCTCGCCAAGAGGGTTGAGCAGGGGGACGAGGAAGCCCGCAAGCAGATGATCGGGTCCAACCTGCGCCTTGTCGTGCACTGGGCGCGCCGGTACCAGGGGCGCGGCGTCGACATGATCGACCTCGTCCAGGAGGGGACCTTCGGCCTCATGCGCGCCGTCGAGAAGTTCGACTGGCGCAAGGGGTTCCGTTTCTCTACCTACGCCACCTGGTGGATCCGCCAGGCGTTGCAGCGTGCCGTGCAGTCGAAGGGCCGTGCCATTCGCCTGCCCGAGGACGCGCTCGTGGCCGAGCTCGAAGCCGACCCCGATCACGTCCGGCTGCCCCGGGTCGTGGCCAGCCTCGACCAGCCTTTGACGAGCGACGCCACCGCCACCCTCGGCGACGTGGTGAGCGGCGACGAGGCCCCCTTCGAAGACGACATCGCCCACACGCTCACGCTCGGCAAGCTCGACGCGGCCCTCGACCGCCTGCCCGAGCTGGAGCGCGATGTGGTCCGGCTGCGTTTCGGGCTCGACGGCAGCTCCCCGGCATCCTTGGAGTCGACGGCGCGTACCTTGGGCATCGGGGTCCGGCGTGTGCGGCGCATCGAGGCCTCGGCGTTGGCCTTCCTCGCCGTCCAGCCGGAGGTCGAGGGCATCCACGACGCCGCTTGAGCCGCGGCTCTAGCTCAGGAGAACCCCTCCAGCACCGAGGCGAGATCCTCGGGCAGCGGCGAGCTGAAAGCGACCTCGCGGCCTATGGCAGGATCGACGAAAGCCAGCCCCGTCGCGTGCAGGAAGGGCCGCGCACACCCGGACCGGCGCCGGTCGCCTCGATAGCGGGCGTCACCGACCACGGGATGGCCTATCGCGCCAAGGTGAACACGGATCTGATGGGTACGGCCCGTTTCCAGCCGCAGCTCCAGATAGCTCGCCTCGAGCGGCTCGCCGTAGCGGGCGAGCACGCGGTAGTGCGTGCGCGCGGCACGGCCCCCGACGGCGACGGCCATCCGCGTCGGGTCGCGGAAAAGACCGGCCGATCGGCGCGTCGACGACTCCCGCCTCGGACTCGAGCGCGCCGCAAGCGAGCGCAAGGTACTTCCGCGACACGCTGCGCGCGGCCAGCTGGGCCGTCAGCGACCGGTAGGCGTCGGGCGTGCGCGCGACCACGAGCAGGCCGGAGGTGTCCTTGTCGAGCCGGTGCACGATCCCGGGCCGGTCGGCCTCCCCGCACCCTTGCTCGGGCAACCGGGCGAGCTCGGGGTAAAGGGCCAAGAGGCCCGCGACGAGCGTGCCGGCACGGTGCGCCGCATCGGGATGGACCACGACGCCGGCTGGCTTGTCCACCACGATCACTGCCTCGTCGTCGTAGACGACACTGAAGCGGACCTCTCCCGGCGCGGCCGCCCGCAAGAGGCCGGGGCCGGCCACGGCGCCGAGCCCGAGGTCGATCTCCAGGAGATCGCCGGCCCGGACCCGCTTGCTGCCGGCCGCGACGACGGTGCCGCCGACGCGGACCGCCCCGGCGGCTATGAGCCTCGCCACCTGTGCCCGCGTGTACCCGGACAAGAGGGCAACGAGCCGGTCCACGCGCTCGCCCGAGAGCACGCCCGGGACGACCACGACCGGGCCTGTGCCGGCGTCGCTCACAGGAGCGGTCCCCGGCCGGCCTGTTCGGGCCGCCCGCCCGCAACGGGAGCCTTCGTTGTGGCAGCCGTCCGCCACAATGCGACGGCGAGCACGGCGCAGCCGCAGACGATCGCCGCGTCGGCCAGGTTGAAGGTCGGCCAGAACCCGGAGCGGAGGAAGTCGACCACCGCGCCGTGGTGACCCCGAAAGAGCCGGTCGGAGAGGTTGCCGACCGCACCGCCGAGAATCATGCCCACGCCGACCGCCGCGGCCGTGCTCGGCACGGTCCGGCCGAAGTACGCCAGCACGGCGACAACGACCACGACGATCAAGATGATCGGCAGCGTGAGCCCCGTGCCGATGCTGAAAGAGACACCGGTGTTGTAGGCGAGGACGAGCGCGAAGGGCCCGAGCAGGTGGACCGGCCCCGAGGAGAGCCGGGAGACGGCGAGCGACTTGGTCACCTGGTCCACGAGCACGACTACGAGCGCGACCACGAGCATCACGCGGATACGCCTGGCACGTCGCCTCGCCTGGCCCGGGATCACTCCCCCGGTGGCGCCGGGCCGGTCCTCGCCGGCCGTGTTCAACGTTTCGACAGCCCCCCACTCTTGCAGTCGATGCACAAGCGGGCGTAGGGCAGGGCCTCGAGGCGGGCCCTGAGGATCGTCCGGCCACAGTTCTCGCAGATCCCGTAGGTGCCGTTGTCCAGCTTCGCGAGGGCGTGGTCGATCTCCTCGACGGCCCCCAGCGCCTGGGCCGACAGGGCGAGGTCACGCTCCCTGTCGACGGTGACGGTCCCTCCCTCGCCCGATTCGTCGTCGAACTGGATGTCGCCCGGCTCCATCTCCTCGACAAGCGCCTCCGCCTCCGCTTTCAAGCTGGCTGCCTGCTCGAGGTAGGTGGCGCGCTCGCGGAAGAGCGCGGCCCGCTGGCTCGCGAGGAAACGCCCCTCTTTTGCATAGCCCTCGACGGCACGCTTGGCCGCCGGTGCCTTGGCGGCGCGCCCGCCGGCGGCGCGGGCGGGCGCCTTGGGGACCTTCGCGGGCGCCTTGGGGGCCTTCGCCTTGGGTGACGGAGGAGACTTCACGGTGCGCGAGGCCGCTTTCGGGGCCTTCGCGGTCGGCTTCGCCGCCGGGGCGGCGGGTCGCTTGGCCGGGGCGGCCGTTGTCTTGACAACCTTCGCGCCCGCGGGCGCCGCCTTGACCGCCGGTGCCTGGGCGGACTTGACGGCGGACTTGACGGCGGATTTGACGGGGGCCTTGACCTTGACGGGGGCCTTGATGCCAGCGGTCTTCGCGGCCGGCTTGGGTGCCGGCGTCGCCTTCACCTTCGTCGGCACCGTCTTTTGGGGCTTGGCCGCGACCTGCTTGGAGGCCTTGACCGGGGGCGCCACGGTCTTCGCAGGCGCCTTCGCCTTGGCCGCGGGGGCGGCCTTCTTCGACGATTCCCTTGTGGTCCTGGGCGCCGCAACTTTCGCGGACGCCTTCGAGGCGTTCGCCTTCACGACGACTCCCTTCTCAGCGTTGGCCGCCGCCATGGTCCTTCGCACCATCGGTCCCTCCTGTTCGCGCCGAGGGTGACAGACGATAGCCGTACCAGCCACCCCTCGCCAACATCCTTTGGGCAATGTCACGGTCTCGGGCGACCGGGTCTGTCCGGGCGGTCGTGCGACCCGGGCCGGGAAGTCGCCGCGCGCAGCTCGCGATCGATGGCGTCACGCGCCCGCTGCGGGTCGATGTTGACGACGCGGACAGCGCTTCAGCCGGTTCTTGTCCCCCGAGACGATCTCGACCTGGGACTTGCGAACGCCCAGCAGTTCGGCGACGAACTCGACGCACTCCGAGTTCGCCCGCCCGCCGATGGGCGGAGCCGCCACCTTCAAGGCGAGCGCGTCACCGTGACGCCCTGTGACCGACGCACGGCCGGCACCTGGTTGGACCCGGACCCGGAGCACGATGCTCGTGGGCCCGCTCTCGGTCGCCTCGACGTCGAAGAAGTCATCTGCCATGGCCGCCTACTGTATGGCCATGGCAGAGGCACCCGGTGCGAGCGCTTATCCGCAGGTCCCCGCGCAGCCGCGCTATCCCTCCCTGGAGGAGCAGATCCTCGCCTTTTGGCAAGCAGACCGGACCTTCGAGGCCTCCGTGGCCCTGCACGGCCCCGAGACCGAGTACGTCTTCTACGACGGGCCCCCGTTCGCCAACGGGCTCCCCCATTACGGGCACCTCCTCACGGGCTTCGTGAAAGACGCCGTCCCCCGCTACCAGACCATGCTCGGCCACCGGGTCGAGCGCCGTTTCGGCTGGGACTGCCACGGCCTGCCGGCCGAGATGGCCGCCGAGCACGAGCTGGAGCTGTCCGGCCGCCAGGCCGTGATCGCCTACGGCATCGACCGGTTCAACTCCTACTGCGGCCAGATCGTGCAGCGGACGACCGACGCCTGGGAGCGCTACGTGACCCGCCAGGCCCGGTGGGTGAGCTTCGAGGACACCTACAAGACCATGGACCTCTCGTTCATGGAGAGCGTGCTGTGGGCCTTCAAACGCCTCTATGACAAAGGGCTCATGTACGAAGGCTTCCGGGTCCTGCCCTATTGCTGGGAATGCGAGACCCCGCTCTCGAACTTCGAGACGCGCCAGGACGACTCTTACCGGGACCGCACCGATCCGGCCGTGACGGTGCGCTTCGACCTCGAGCCGGTCGACGACGGCCCGGCGCTGTTGCGGGGCCCGCTCGGGATGCTGGCGTGGACCACGACCCCGTGGACGCTCCCCTCGAACCTGGCGCTGGCCGTCGGACCGGAGCTGACCTACGCCGTGGTGAACTGGGGCGAGCGGCACGTCGTCATCGGCGCGCAGTGCCTCGCGGCCTACGCGGAGACCCTCGCCGGCGCCGAGGTCCTCGGCACGGTCACCGGCGCAGATCTCGTCGGACGCCGCTTTCGCCCTCTGCTGCCCTATTTCGCCGACACGCCTGGGGCCTTCGTCGTCTTGGGTGAGGACTTCGTCGCCATGGACGAGGGTACCGGCGTCGTCCAGATCGCACCGGGGTTCGGTGAGGACGACCGGCATGCGTGCGAGGCCGCCGGGATCCCCGTGGTCTGCCCGGTGGACGACCGGGGACGCTTCACCGCAGAGGTCGGCGATCTCGCCGGGGTACAGGTCTTCGACGCCAATGCCACCGTCGTCGCGCGCTTGCGGGCCGCAGGGGCCCTCGTCCGGGCCGAGGACTACACCCACAGTTACCCGCACTGCTGGCGGACCGACACGCCGCTCATCTATCGGGCCATGAGCTCGTGGTTCGTGAGCGTGACAGCCATAAAGGACCGCATGGTCGAGCTGAACCAGCAGATCGCCTGGGTCCCCGAGCACGTCCGCGACGGCGCCTTCGGCAAATGGCTCGAGGGGCGCGGGACTGGTCGATAAGCCGGAACCGTTTTTGGGGAACGCCGATCCCGGTCTGGAAGAGCGACGACCCGCGCCATCCCCGCGTCGACGTCTACGGCAGCATCGACGAGCTGGCGGCGGACTTCGGCGTGGAACCGGCCGACCTGCACCGCCCGTTCATCGACGAGCTGACGCGTCCGAACCCGGACGACCCCACCGGGGCCTCGACGATGCGCCGCATCCCGGACGTCCTCGACTGCTGGTTCGACTCGGGCTCCATGCCCTTCGCGCAGCTCCACTACCCCTTCGAGCACGCCCAGCGGTTCGAGGAGCACTTCCCCGCCGACTTCATCGTCGAGTACGTGGGCCAGACCCGGGGCTGGTTCTACACCTTGCACGTGCTGGCGACGGCCCTGTTCGACCGGCCTCCTTTCAAGGCCTGCATCGCCCACGGCATCGTGCTGGGCGACGACGGTCGCAAGCTGTCCAAGCGGCTGCGCAACTTCCCCGACCCCGAGGAGGTGTTCGCCGCCTACGGCGCCGACGCCATGCGCTGGTACCTGCTCGCCTCGCCGGTGCTGCGCGGCAACGACGTCGTGATCGAGGCCAAGGGGCTGGCCGAGCCGATCCGGCTGGTCCTGAACCCGATCTGGAACACCTGGTACTTCCTGTCCCTGTACGCCAACGCCGACGGCCTTTCCGGCCGCGTCCGCACCGACCAGTCAGGCGTGCTCGACCGTTACATCCTCGCCAAGACCCGCCGGCTCGTCGAGGCCGTCACGGCCGCCATGGACACCTATGACCTGGCGGGGGCCACGGTCCAGATCTCGGTCTTCCTCGACGCCCTGACGAACTGGTACGTGCGCCGGAGCCGCGACCGGTTCTGGCGCCCCGTGAACGCCGGCGCCGCCCCGCCGGCCCCGGGTTCTCCGCCCGACGACAAACAGGACGCCTACGACACCCTCCACACCGTGCTCGAGGTCCTCTGCCGGGTCGCGGCCCCGTTCCTCCCCTATCTCACCGAGGGCGTGTACAGGGGACTCACCGGCGAGCGCAGCGTCCACCTCAGGCCCTGGCCGGACACCGACGAGCTGCCGTCGGACCCGGGCCTCGTCGAGGCCATGGACTTCGCCCGGGAGGTGTGCTCCGCTGGCCACTCGATCCGCAAGGCCGCCGGGCGTCGGGCCCGGCTGCCGCTGTCGTCGCTGACCGTGGCGGCGCCCGGTTCGGGCCGCCTTCTCGCCTACGCGGACCTGATCGCCGACGAGGTGAACGTGCAGCAGGTCAAGCTGATCGAGACCGTCAGCGACCTGGCGGAGACGGTTCTCAACGTCATCCCCGCCGCCCTCGGCCCGAGGCTCGGGGAGCGCACCCAGCAAGTCATCGCCGCGACCCGCCGGGGTGAGTGGTCGAGGCTTGCGGACGGCACGGTGGAAGTCGGTGGTGTCAAGCTCGCGCCGGGCGAGTTCGAGCTTCGTCTCCGGCCGCGTGACCCGGCCTCCAGCCGGACGCTGTCCGGCGAGGTGGGCGTCGTCGCGCTCGACCTCAAGACGACCCCCGAGCTGGAAGCAGAGGGCCTCGCCCGCGACGTCATCCGCTTCGTGCAACGGGCCCGGCGCGAGGCGGGACTGAACGTCATCGACCGGATCCGGCTGCGGGTCACCCTCCCCGACGCAGCCGCGGCGGTTGTCGCGAGGTGGCAGGCGCACATCGCCGCCCAGGTGCTCGCGACCGAGATCGAGGTCGCGACCAGCGGGGACAGCGCAGTACCGGGCGCTTGGTCCGGCGACGTGTTCACGGCCACGGGCGAGCTGTCGGACGGCGACGAAGTCGTCGCGCACCTAGCACGCCTCGGCTGAGCCCGGCCGGCCCGCCCGGCCGGACAGATGGCGCCTGCGACTGGGCTCAGGCGATCCAGTCGGAGCCGAACGGACCGAGGCGGTGCTGACCGGAGTCGGCTTCGGTCCCGGAGAAACTGTCGTTGCCCGAGCTGAAGATGCTCATGGTCTCGGGGTGCCACGCCTGGGTGGGTGGCCCGGAGTCCTCGAGGGGCGGGACCGCGGCGAGGTTCGCCCGCCCGCCGTCATCGCCGCTGTCGTCCTCGTCCAAGAGGGGAAGCGACGGGGCCGCCGCCGCGGCGTCCTCGTCGATCTGAGCCTCGATGTCGTCCTCGTCCCCCTTGGGTGGGAAGGCCAGGGCCGACCGGCGTTTGGCCATCTCCTTGGAGGGTGTCAGCGTCTTTTCCACCAGGCCGAGAGCCACGCGCAGCGAGTCGCTCAAACGCTTGCGCTCGTTCTCGAGCAGCTCCGACAGCTCCTTGAGCTCGGCGTTGACCGAAGCCCTCTCGCTGTGGAGCCGGGACATGTCGTCGGAGTGACGGCGCTGGGCCTCCGCGGAGAGGCGCTGGGCCTCCTCACGGGCGTCGCCGAGAAGCTTCTCGGACTCGCTGCGGGCGGTGTCCATGAGAACGGCGGCCTGCTCCTGCGCCTCGCGGACGGCCATGTCCGCGGTCCGCTGCGCGAGCACCAAGGTGCGCCGGATGCTGTCGTCGTCCTCCTCGGCCGCCCGCTCGGAGACCGCCCGTTCCGCGCGCTCGGCCCGGTAGGCGAGCTGGCGCATCTTCTCTTGCAGCTCCTCGACCGCCACCGCGACCTTCTCGAGGAACTCGTCGACCTCGTCGGTGTCGTAGCCCCGAAGGCTGGTCCGGAACTCAACCTCTCGCAGGAGTTTTGCAGACAGATCCATGCCCGGATGATATCGGTCGCCCGGGAGAACGTCATGGATGCTGCACCGCGAGCTACAAGAGCCCCCGGATGATCAAGACGGCGAACCACACAATAATGGGCGAGAGGTCGACGGCCGTGCCGCCCACCCGAAGCGGCGGCACGATGCGGCGGACGGGCCTCAGTACGGGTTCGGTGACCGCTTCGAAGAAGCGGATGACCGGCAGGAGCGCCGAACCCGGGGGCGCCGGGATGTAGGAGAGCACCACCCGGATCAACAGCACGAAGAGGAAGACGTTGAGGACGTCGATGACGTAGGTCATGAGTCGGCGCCCCTTTGCCCAGGGCCCGTAGCCTTGGCGGGCTCAGCTCGCGTCAGGACCGGAACAGCCCGTTGTCTTGGAGGCGCTGGCGCTCTTCGGGGGAGACCTCGACGTTCGAAGGCGTGAGCAGGAACACCGATTCGGCGACTTTCTCCATCGACCCCCCGACGGCATAGGTGAGACCCGAGCAGAAGTCGATCATGCGCCGGGCCAAGTCCTTCTCGCTCGCCTGGAGGTTGACGATCACCGGCGAGCTCGCCTTGACCATGTCGCCGATCTCCTGGGCGTCCGAGAAGCGCGCCGGGGCCACGACCTGGGGCTTGGTATGGCGCTGGGTCACGAACGGACGCACGACGGCACTGCGCGCCACCGGCGTGGTCGGCTCGCGCCCGTCCTCGCGCGCGATCGTGCGCACGGTGGCGACACTCGCCCGCGGCGGCGCGGGTTCGGGGTACGAGCTCTGCTTCACACGGCCCGTGGCCGTCTCGGTGACCTCCTCATCCTCGGTGTCGTACTCATCCTCGTCCTCGATGTCTTTGAGACCGAGGTACATCAGCGCTCTCTGCACAAACGAAGCCATCTCCAGCCCTCCTCCAAGAACTCTATTGTTACAGCCTGCGACGTTGCGGGCGAGGACCGAACAGGCAACTCCCGAGGCGAACCATCGTCGCGCCGGCCGCAACGGCCTGCTCGAGATCGGCCGACATGCCCATCGAGAGCTCGGCGAGATCAAGTTCGCCGCCGAGGCGCGCGACCTGATCGAAGGCGGCCCTTGCCAGGCGCGCCTCGCCCAGGGGCGCGACCGTCATCAGTCCCTCGACGCGACAGCCGATCTCGCGCAGGCCTGCGACCACGCCGGGCACCTCCGCCGGCGCGCAGCCGCCCCGGCCCGGTTGGCCGGTGGTGTCAACCTCCACCAGCAGGGTCGGGGGCCCGAGGCGATCGCCGCCGCGAGCACCGTCACCCCGGGCCTGCCCACCGGCGGCGTCGGTGGTGAGGCCCGGGGTGGTCTCGGCCTGGTGCCGCATTATCGCCTCGCCCTCGACCACGCGTCCCACCGCCTGCCAGCAGTCCACGAAACGGGCAAGACGGCCGACCTTGTTGCGCTGCACAGCGCCCAAGAAGTGCCATGTCGCCGCATGGCCGACCGTGTCCCACTTCGAGATCAGCTCGTCGGCGTAGTTCTCGCCGAACTCCCTGAGGCCGGCGGCAAAGCCCGCCGCCACCACCTCAGGCCCGAACCCTTTGGTCACCGCCACAATCCGTATCCACCCGGGATCGCCCCCGGCCCCGCCAATCCGGTCGTGGGCCGCAGCGGCCCGGGCGGCGATGGCCTCGACAAGGGCACCGTCGGCCCGGCGCGCCCAGGAGCTCACCGCGCCCCCGTGACCACGAGCGCGTGGCGTCCCGTGTCGCCGCGAGCACGCCAGGAGAACAGGCCCGGCTCACACGCGCTGCAGCGTCCGTCTTCGGCCAAGACCCGGACCGAGGCCGCCTCGAGCGCCCGGTGCACTCCGGCCCGCAGGTCGAGGGCCAAAGCGCCCTTCGCGCTCACCGACCGGACGGAGGGCCCGTAACGAGCCTCGAGACCCTCGAGGTCGCCCTCGCCGAACTCGTAGCACTCCGGACCGATGCAGGCCCCGAGCACGGCCGCGAGATCGGTCGCGCCGAGCGCGCCCATGGCCGTGGCGGACGACTCGAGCACGCCCGCGAGCAAGGAGCGCCAGCCGACGTGCACGGCCGCCACGATCCCCTGCGGGCTCGCCAGAGCGACGAGGGCGCAGTCCGCGGCGAAAACCGCGAGGGGGGCGCCGGGCATCGTCGAGACGAGGGCGTCACCCTCGCGCCCGGCACAGGGCTCATCCGCGCCGAGGAGGACGACGCCACCGCCGTGCGACTGGCGCAACCAGCGCCAGCGGCCGGCGGCGATGGCCTGGCGGCGGGCCTCGAGCACATCTGACCCACACGACGCGCCCGGTCCGACGTCGCCGTCGGCGACGCCGCTCAGCACGGCGGTCGCGCTGGGGCGCGAGGGCGATCCTCCTAGCGCAGGAAGGAAGGGACGTCGAAGTCGTCGTCGAGGTCGAGATCGTCGTCGCCGCCAACGTCGAAGACGTCGTGCGCCTTGAGGCCACCGCGGCCGGGGGCGACGCCGACGAGATCGCTCTCCCCGCCTTGGGGACGTGACGCCGGGCGGGCGGGGGGCTCGACGGCCGGGCGCGGGGAAGCCTTGCGCGGCTCCTCCGCGACGTCGTAGCGGTCGAACCCGGCCGCGATCACGGTCACCCTCACCGTGTCGCCGAGGGCGTCGTCGATCACATTGCCGAAGATGATGTTGGCATCGGGATGAGCCACGTCATGGATGATCGCCGCGGCCTCGTTCACCTCGAAAAGGGTCAGGTCACTGCCTCCGGCGATATTGAGCAGGATCCCCCGGGCGCCCTCGATCGACGCCTCCAAGAGCGGGCTCGTGATGGCGTGGCGGGCCGCGTTGACAGCCCGCCCCTCCCCCGACCCGGTGCCGATGCCCATGATGGCCGAGCCTGCGTTGCTCATCACCATCTTCACGTCGGCAAAGTCGGTGTTGATGATGCCGGGGACGTTGATGAGGTCGGTGATGCCCTGGACACCGTGCAGGAGGACCTCGTCGGCCATCGAGAACGCCTCCACCATGGACGTGCGCTCGTTGGAGATCGACAGCAGGCGCTCGTTCGGGATGACGATGAGAGTGTCCACCTTCTCGCGCAGGCGCTGGATGCCTTCGTCGGCCTGGGTGGAGCGGCGCCGGCCCTCGAAGGCGAACGGCCGGGTCACCACTCCGATGGTGAGCGCGCCGAGCGCCTTGGCGGTCTCGGCGATCACCGGGGCGGCGCCGGTCCCGGTGCCACCGCCCTTTCCGGCGGTGATGAAGACCATGTCCGCGCCCTTCAGGACCTCCTCGATCTCCTCGATGTGCTCCTCGGCCGCCAGGCGGCCGACCTCGGGGTCGCTGCCGGCGCCGAGCCCGCGTGTCAACGTGCGCCCGATGTCGAGCTTGATGTCGGCTTCGCTCATCAAAAGGGCCTGCGCGTCGGTGTTGACCGCCACGAACTCGACGCCCTGCAAGCCGGCGTCGATCATGCGGTTGATGGCATTGACCCCGGCGCCCCCGACGCCGACGACCTTGATCACCGCGATGAAGCTCTGGCCTGGCGTGCTCATCCGCGCTCCATCCTCTCCTGAGTACCCTTGGGTGATCCCCGAGCAGCGTTGGAGCGATCCTGGTTGGCTTCCGAGTGGCTTAGAGCGTCCTTGCTCTTCGCCTTCCAGCCGGTCAGCAGCTCCGCCGGCCCGCGTTCACCGCTGGTCGGCAGCGCAGCCTAACCCGGCGACCTCGACCACCCCTTCAGCACCGGTCTCGTCGCGGGCAATCTCAGCCATCACCCTTCCCATGAACGTTAGAGGGGCTGACCAGGGGGGTCAAGACCGGGGCGGCCGCGACCCGCAGGTCGATGCCGCCGACACCCGCCAGATTGACCCCGCGGAGCACGGTCACGAGCGAGACGAACTTCTGCGCGAGTGCCCCGTCGTCTCCCACTATCGCCCTCAACCCGCCCTTGAGGTGCAGCACGACACCGTCGGTTGCCGAGACGGCGATCTCCTGCAAACGGGGCAGGAGCGACACGGGCAGCTGGGCGGCCGTCGCCAGCAAGGGCCGCGACGAGGCTCCGAGGGCGGTCCCCGGCGACCCGGGAGCGCGGGGCGCGGCGACAAGGGGAAGCGACGAGGGCCGCGAGGACTCGTCGGCCAGGACCCGGCCCGTCGCGTCCAAGAGCGCGTAGCCCCCGGCCGGGAGCCGCGTCGTCGCGACCGGGGTCCGCTCGACGATCGCGACCGCGACCGTCGCGGGCCACTCCACGTGCACCGAGGCCGAGGCCACCCATGCGAGGCGCTCCAGCCGACGCTGCATGGCAGCGGTGTCGACATCGACGAGCGGGGGTTCCCGGTCCAGACCCGTGACGGCCAGGATCTCGCTCCGCGGGGTCTGGACCGCGCCGGCGATCATGACCGTCCGGGCACTCAAGAGCGACGAGTGGAGGACGGCCCCGGCGCCGGCCCCGGCACCGGCCAAGGCGATCACCCCGAGCAGGACGCGGAGGCGGTGGTGGCCGCGCTGGCGCTGCACCCGGACGCGCCTTTCTTGAATCCTCGGATCGGTCATTACCCCTCCTCGAACCCGATGAGACGCAGCTCGGTGCGCAGCTCCACCCCGCACCGCGCGGCGACGCGGGCGCGCACCTCGTCGATGAGCCGTTTCACGTCGTCCGCGGAACCGCCCGGATCGGCCTGGATGAAGTTGGCGTGCCTGGGCGACACCACGGCGGAACCGATGCGGAACCCCTTCAGTCCCGCCTCCTCGATCAGGCGCCCGGCGGCGTCGCCCGGCGGGTTCGTGAACACCGAGCCGGCGTTCTGGCCCCCTGGCTGGTTCTCCCGGCGCCAGCGCACGATCTCGTCGAGGCGGGCGGCCGACAGGGCGGGGTCGCCGATCTCGAGGCGGTAGGAGGCCTCGGTCACGACGTCGTAGGGGCCGAGCGAGGAGTGCCGGTAGGAAAGGTCCAGCGCGCTCGCGTCCACGACATGCTCGCCCCCGCCCAGAAGGGAGAGGACCCGGCACTCGACCAGGACGTCGGCGGTCTGGGCGCCGTGGCCGCCCGCGTTCATCCGGACCGCGCCGCCGACCGAGCCCGGTATCCCGACGGCCCACTCGAGCCCGGCGAGCCCGGCCGCCGCCGTGCGCCGCGCCAGCACCGGGTAGGCGGCTGCCCCGCCGGCGCGCACGAGGTCACCCTCGATCTCGATGGCGGCAAAGCCGTCGGCGAGCCGCACGCACAGGCCTGCGAACCCGCCGTCCGCGACGAGCAGGTTCGACCCCTTCCCGAGCACGACGACATCGATGGCGGTGGCACCGACCGCGCCCGCCACACGTTCGAGGTCCGCGACACTGCCCGGTTCGCTGAACAGCGCGGCGGCCCCGCCGACGCGATAGGTGGTCAGCTCACCGAGCGGCCGGTCGCGTGCGGCCAGGGGGCCGAGCATCGTGGCGGCCTTTTCGATCGCGGCCTGCGCGCTGGGCCGGGCCCCGTCGTTCACAACCGGTCGGCCCCCTCGAGGCCGACGGCGAGCTCCGAGGCGAGGTTCGTCAGATCGCCTGCCGCCAGCGTGAGGCACAAGTCGCCCGGGCGCAGGTTCTCGCGCAGGTAGGCGATGACGCCTTCGCGGTTGGGCACGTAGACCGCGGCCGCGCCGGGGTGAGCCCGCACGATCGCGTCGAGCACCAGCCTGCCCGACACGCCCGGGCGCGGCATCTCGCCGGAGGGGTAGATGTCTGTCACCACCACGAGGTCCGCGCCCACGAACGAGTCGGCGAACCCGGGCGCCAACAACGCCACGCGCGAGTAGCGGTGGGGCTGGAAGACGCACACGATCCGTTCGAAGCCGCCGCCGAGGGCAGCGTCCAGGGTCACGCGCACCTCGCCGGGGAGATGGGCGTAGTCGTCGACGAAGGTGACGCCGCCGTACTCCCCGCGGAACTCGAAACGGCGCGCCACCCCGGCGAAGCGCGCCAGCGCCCGCCGGGCGTGCTCAGGGTCGACCCCGAGCTCGAGGGCCACCGCCACGGCCGCGGCCGCGTTCTGGGCGTTGTGGAGACCGGGCACGGGGAGCTCGAAGTGTCCGAGGCTCTCACCGGATCCGAGCAGTTCGAACCGGAGGTGGTTCCGCCCCGACTCGACCCCCACGATCCGCACCTCGCGCGCGCTGTGAGCAGCCGTAGGTGACGGCCGATCCCGGCGCGAGCAACGCCGCCACCGGGTCGTCGGCACACACGATCGTTGTGCCCGCCTGCTCGAGGAAGACCTTGAAGGCCGCCTTCAGCCCTTCGAAGGACCCGTAGTGCTCGATGTGGTCCGGCTCCACACTGGTCACGACGCCGAGCTCCGCCCGCAGGTGCAGGAAGGTCCCGTCGCTCTCGTCGGCCTCGACGACGAGCAGCTCGCCCGAGTCCCAGGCCGCATTCGTCCCGATCTCGTTCGCCTCGCCGCCGATGATGAAGCTCGGACGCAGGCCGGCTTCGACGAGCACCAGGGCCAGCATCGACGACGTCGTCGTCTTGCCGTGCGTGCCCGCGACCGCGATCGTCCGGCGCAGCGCCACGATCGACGCCAACATGGCGGCGCGTGACAGCACCGGGATCGAAAGGCGCCGTGCCTCGGAGATCTCGACATTGCGCTCCGACACCGCCGTCGAGTGGGTCAGGGCGTCCGCGCCGACCACGTTCTCACGCCCGTGGCCGATACGGACCTCGACGCCAAGGGCGGCCAGGCGCTCGAGCGAGCGTGAGGACTTGATGTCGCTGCCGGTTACGTGATGCCCCATGCCCGCGAGCACTCCGGCGATGGCGCTCATGCCTGCCCCCCCCACCCCGACGACGTGGATGTGGCGCGGGATGCTCAAGTCCACCTGGGGTGAGCTGGGGGTGTTCACGTTCGCTCCCTCGACACCGACTCGACGAGCACGGCCACCCGCTCGGCGGCGTCCCGGTGACCGGCAGCTAGGGCGGCCCTGCTCATGGACTCGAGCCGGCCCGGATCCTCCACCATGGCGGCGGCGACCTCCTCCAACCGCGCGGCCGAGAAGTCCTCGTCAGGGATCAGGATGGCCGCCCCGAGCCTGCTCAGCGCCTCGGCGTTGCGCGTCTGGTGGTCGTTCGGCGCGCCCGGCAACGGGACGAGGGCACTCGGGGTCCCGATCGCCGCCAGCTCGGCCACGGTGAGGGCCCCGGCCCTGCACACCGCGAAGTCGCAGGCGGCCAGGAGGGCCGGCATCTGCCGCTCGTAGCCGACCAGGCGGTAGTCGAGACCCGCCTCCGGCGAGGTCTGCGGGCCGAGTCCCCCTCCGGCCGCCTCGCGCTGCACGTCCGCGAGGTTCCGCTCCCCGGCGACGTGGTAGATCGTCACATCGCCCCGCGCCGCCCAGGACTTGGCGAGCCCGAGCACGGCGTCGTTGAGGCGACGCGCCCCCAGCGAACCGCCCTCGACGGCGAGCAGGAACCGTCCCGGCGCGAGCCCGAGAACCGCCCGGGCCGCGGCCCGACCTTGCGGGGAACGGTCCGTGCCGAGCACCGCCCGGCGGAGGGGGGCTCCGGTCACGACCTGGTTGGGCAGCGCCGTCGTCTCGAAGGCGACCGCGCACTTACGGGCAAAGCGCGCCACCAGTCGGTTCGAGGCGCCCGCGACGGCGTCGCAGCTCACCACCACGAGCGGCACCCGCAAGAGGATCGCCGCCACAGAACAGGGAAGGCCGGCGTAGCCCCCGACGGTGACCACGACGCTCGGCCGGCGCCGCAGGACGATTGCGAAGCCGAGCATGCAGGCGGCGAGAAGGCCGAAGGCGGCGCCGAAGTTCTCGCGCGTGAGCCGGCGCTGGATGCCCCGGCCGGGCAGGAGTGCCACCTCGAAACCGGCCTCCGGGACGAGGCGGCCCTCCATGCCGCGCTCGCGAGCCGACGTACAGGATCGCCGAGGGTTCGTGGCCCCGGGCGACGAGCGCCTCGCCGAGCGCGAGCGCAGGCTGGACGTGGCCGGCGGTGCCACCCCCCGTCAAGAGGGCGAAGGCGCGGGCCGGGTTGCGTCCGGAGCGCCGTGTCATCGCGCCCCGCGGCCGGCTGTCGCCTCGCGATCCCGAACAGGAGCCCCACCCCGATCAGGGCGACCACCAAGGACGAGCCACCGTAGGAGATGAACGGGAGCGGGATGCCCGTCACGGGCAGCGCGTCGACGACACCGCCGATGTTGATCACCGCCTGCGCCAGGATCCAACAGGTGACCCCGATCGCGACATAGCGCGCGAACGGGTCCCGCTCCCGCGCCGCGATCCGAAAGCCCGCCCAGCCGAAGGCGCCGAAGCCCGCGAGGACCGCGAAGGCTCCCACCAGGCCCAGGTTGCCGGCTATGACGGCGAAGACGAAGTCGGTGTGGGCATTGGGGAGGAACCCCCAGGGCGTCACCGACGCCCCCACGCCGCTTCCGGTCACACCGCCGAGCCCCAAGGTGGCGAGGGACTGCACAACCTGGTACCCGCTCGTCGAGGCATGGGCGAACGGGTTGACGAACGACAGCAGCCGGTCGCGGGAATAGGTGGCCTTGAGGGCGACCAAGGCGCCGGCGACGAGGACCGCGGCCCCGGGCAGGACCAGGAGCCTGAGCCGGGTACCTGCCGCGAAGAGCATCGAGAAGGTGATGCAGCCGATCACGATGGCCGTCCCGAGGTCGGGCTGCTTGACAATCAGGACAGCCGCCACCGTCATGAACAGAAAGAGCGGACGGACGAAGGCCTGCCACTGGTCCCGGCGCCTTGCGCGACGGGCCAGCACGTCCGCGGCAAAGACGACAAGGGCCAGCTTCATCAGCTCGGAGGGCTGGAGCTGGAACGGGCCGATCCCGATCCAACGGCTCGAACCGCCCGCGAAATGACCGAGGCCGGGCACGAAGACCACGATCAGAAGGCAGAAGGCCGTGCCGAGAAGCGGGAGACGGAGTTTCCTGACCAACCGCATCGAGGTGCGGCTCACGACGAGCGCAACGATCACGCCCAGGCCCATGTAGATGGACTGGCGGACGACATAGGACCAGGGCGAGCTCCCCGCCAGGATCGCCGCGGGAGCCGACGCCGACAGCACGATCGGAAGCCCGAGGAGGCACAGGCCGCCCACCGAGGTCGCCAGCACCTTGGCCTCGAGGCTCAAGGGCGCGATCTCTCGGCGGCGTTCGGGCCGGGCACCTCCCTTGACCAGCTTCATGGGCCGCCCGGTCTCACCCGCCCCGGCCCGCCGCCCCAAGGCGCCGGCGCGCGCGGGTGCGAAGGCGGCGCCCGCGGTGGCTGGCCGGCTCACTTGAGAGACCCCGTCGACAGGAAGTCCGCGTAGAACAGGCCCAGGCCGAGGGCCACGCAGAGCCCGGAGAAGATCCAGAAGCGGACGGTGACGGTCGTCTCCGGCCAGCCCTTCAGCTCGAAGTGGTGGTGCAGCGGGGCCATGAGGAACACCCGGCGGTGGAAGACCCGAAAGCTGATGACCTGGAGCACGACCGACATGGTCACGATGACGAACAGGCCTCCGATGATCGGCAGGAGGAGCTGCACGTTCATCACCAGGGCGAGGCAGGCCAGGCCCGTCCCTATGGACAGCGAGCCCGTGTCACCCATGATGATCCTCGCCGGAGCGGCGTTCCACCACAGGAAGCCGACACAGGCGCCCCCCATCGACATCGCCACCAGGGCGAGGTCGAGGGCGCTGTGCACCTGGTAAATGGCCGGGTGCCGGTACTGGACGAAACCGACCAGGGCGAGGAACCCGCACACGAAGGCCGCCGAGCCGGCGGCAAGGCCGTCGAGGCCGTCGGTGAGGTTAACCGAGTTCGCGGTCCCGAAGATGACCACCGTGCCCCAGATCACCCAGCCGACGGTGCCGAGCTCGAGGCCCGGGAGGTCGTAACGGGTGAATGAAAGCGTCGTGTGCACGCCTCCCCAGTGGACCTCGGCGATGCAGAACAGGACGGCGACCAGGACGAGCCCTGTCGTCTTCCAGCGCTTGTTGAGCCCGAGGGAACGCCGCCGGCTCACCTTGATCCAGTCGTCGGCGGCGCCGACGCCGCCCGCGAGGACGATGGCGCCGAGCACGAACAGCGCCGGCCGGGTGAGCGGGGCGGAGTTGCCGACGTGACCGAGGAAGTAGCCCGCGACCATGGCGCCCAGCATGGCGATGCCACCCATGGTCGGCGTCCCGGCCTTCAGCGTGTGGTGAGCGGGACCGTCGATGCGTATCTGCTGGCCGATCCGCCAACGGATCAGCCAGCGCAGCAGGATCGGGGTCCCGAAGCCGGCCACGAGGATCGACACGGCGCCGGCCGAGAGCAGGGGGATCATGCGCCCGCTCCCTCGACCTGCAGGCGTTCCAGCTCCTCGGTCGTGACGACACGGTCGTTGAACGCGAGGGAGCGGTCCCCGATCTCCTGGGCCGTCTCGTGGCCCTTCCCGGCGACGACGACGACATCACCGGCGCGGGCGGACTCGAGGGCGGTGGCGATCGCCCGCCGCCGGTCCGGCTCGACCACGAGTCGGGCCGTCCCGTCGCACCCGGCCCGAACCTCGGCGATGATCGCGAGCGGGTCCTCGCTGCGGGGATTGTCCGAGGTGAGCACCGCGAGATCCGCGAAACGGGTGGCGACCGAGCCCATGACGGGGCGTTTGCCGCGGTCGCGCTCGCCCCCGCATCCGAAGACCACGATCACCCTCCCGCCGCTCGGCCCGGCCTCGGCGCGCGCCGCGCCGAGGACCTCCTCGAGCCCGCGTGGGGTGTGCGCGTAGTCCACCACGACCGTGGCCCCGATGCCGTTGGGCACGACTTCCAGCCGGCCGGAAGGGCCGGTGGCGGCCGAGAGGCCGGCAGCGATGTTCGCGGGGGCTATGTCCAATTCGCGGGCGGCCGCAGCTGCCGCGAGGGCGTTGCGGACGTTGATCTCGCCGCCGGGGCGGACCCGGACGGGGTCCCCGCCGAGGCGGAAGCGGCTCTCGGTGAGGCCCACCCAGAGCTCTTGGGCCTGTGCGAGCGAGAAGACGCTCACCGGTATCGAGGCGGTCTCGGCCAGCCGCCGGCCGAAAGGGTCGTCCCCGTTCACGACCGCCCGGCTCGCGTGCTCCGGCGTGAACAGCTGCGCCTTCGCCTCGAAGTAGGCGTCCATGGTCCCGTGGTAGTCGAGGTGGTCCTGGCTCAGGTTCGTGAAGACCGCGACGTCGTGGCGATAGCCGTCGAGGCGGTGCTGGGCGAGCGCGTGGGAGCTCACCTCGAGCGCCACCGCCGACCGTCCCGAATCCCTGGCGTGTGCCAGCGCAGCCTGCAGGTCGGGCGCCTCGGGAGTCGTGCGCGGTCCCCCGAGAGTCCCGATCACCGTCGCCGGCCAACCGTGGGACTCGAACACCGAGCGGAGAAAGTACGTCGTCGTCGTCTTGCCGTTCGTGCCGGTCACCCCGACGGTTCGCAGCGACGTTGCCGGGTCGCCCCACAAACAGCACGCCGCCCGCGCCATGGCGGGGCGGGCCCCGGCGGGCCCGGCGATCAGCTGGACCGCTCCCCCGGCCTCGGCCCCGAGCGGTCGCTCGCACACGAAAGCCACCGCCCCGGCGCCGCGCGCCGCCGCCGCGAAGTCATGGCCGTCGACGCGCTCTCCGGGAAGGCAACAGTGCAAGGCGCCGGGACGGACGCGGCGATGGTCGTAGGTGACCGAGCTCACGACGACGCCGGCAACCTCGCCGATGATCTTCACCGGCCCCAACCTGGCGACGACCGCCTCGAGAAGGACCTCCGGGCCGGCGGGCACGACCGCAGCGCCGCTCACGGCCCACCGACAGCCGACGAGCCCGAAGACAGCCCTTGGCCGCCCGAGGGCGCGACATCGAAGTGGCGCAGCGCGTAGCGCATGATGGCGGAGAACACCGGTGCGGAAGCCAGGCCTCCGTAGATGAGGTCAGGGTGGCTGAGCATGACAAGGGTTGTGAGAGCGGGGTTCTGCGCCGGGGCGAAGCCTACGAAGGTGGCGCTCCAGGCGCCTGCCTGGTAGCCGGGCCCGGTGGTGCTCGGGATCTGCGCCGTCCCGGTCTTGCCAGCGACGGTATACCCCGGGATGCGGGCCGCCAGCGCGGTCCCGTCCTCGGTCACCTGTTCGAGCATCGGCAACAGCTCGCTGACCGTGGAAGGGGAAAGAGCGCGTCTTTCGTGCTGCACGGGCAGGACGTGCTCGACGCCCTTGGCCGAGATCGTCGCCTCGACCAGGCGCGGCGCCACGTACACACCGCCGTTGGCGACCATGTTGTACGCGTCCAGGATCTGAAGGGGCGTGACCGCTTCGCCGGTACCGATCGGGACCGTCCCCATCGAGGACGGGGACCAGGTTGCCGCGTCGTTCGGGTTCGGGACCAGGCCGTCGGTCCCGCCGGGCCACGCGAGACCGGTCGGCTCACCGAAACCCAGGTCGCGAAGGAAATAGGCGAGGCGCTCGGGCCCGAGCAGGTGGGCGATCTCTATCGTCCCGATGTTCGAGGACTGGGCGAGGATCTGGGTGGCGGTGAGCTGCTCGGTCGGGTGGTACTCGGCGTCGGAGAAGGGCCAGCCCCCGAGCGAGATCTGGTAGGGCACGGTGAAGACCGAGCTGGGGCTGATCAGCCCCTCTTGGAGCGCGCCCGAGATGGTCACCAGCTTCATGACCGACCCGGGCTGGTAAACGGAGGTGACCGCAAGGTTCTGGTCCGAGGGGACGACCTGGCCGTGGGGCCCCACGACGAGGTCGACCATCGCCAGGACGGCGCCGGTCCGCCTGTCCTCGACTATGACCACGCCGCCAGTGGCATGGGTCGCCTTGATCTGTTGGGTCAGGTCCTTGGTGACCTCGAACTGGAGCGGCTCGTCGAGACTCAGCACCAGGCTCGTGCCCTGGCGCGCCGCGACGACGTCTGCGGGCGTACCCGGGAGACCCTCCCCGTTGGGGCCGGTCGGCACGACTTCGGAGCCGGGACGTCCCGCGAGCAGCGAGTTGTCAAGGTACTCGAGGCCGGAGAGCCCTTGGCCGCTGAAGCCGACGATGCCCAACAGAGGCGAGAACAGGTTGCCGTCCGGGTCCGTGCGTGCGACGTCGGGCGCGAAGGTGAGATACGGCAGGTCGAGCTCGGCGACCTTCTCCTGAACAGTTCCGCTCACCTGGTACGCGAGAGGAACATACCCGTTGCGCTCGCTGAGCTTGGCCCAGAGCACCGCCACCGGAAGCCTGAGCGCCGAGGCGAGCCGGCCGAGATCGGTCTTGGAGCCGTTTACGAGGTAGTCGTCGGCGATGATGTCGACACGCGGCGACGAGGCCGCGAGCAGGTTCCCGTTGCGATCGTAGATCGCTCCTCGCAGGGCAGGCAGGGCCACGCGCTGGTAGACCTCCTGCGACCCGTAGGCGGCGTACTGGACGGCGTCGAGGCCTTGGATCTGGACCAGTCGGGCCGCCAGGCCCATCAGGGCCAACCCGGCGATGATCAGCATGGCCAGCAGGCGCTTGCGCGAGCTCGCCCGCCGGGGGGAGCGCGGGCCTCGCGCGACCGTCCTCGTGCGGGCGGTCGTTCCCGGACGCGGGCCCGATCGGGCCGGGGTTCTGCGCTCGGACGGTCCCAACTCTCTCACCCGGTCGGCGCGCGGACCGCGGACGATCCGGGCCCGGCGGGTGAAGTCCTCGTTTGGGTCTTGGCGAAAGGTGAGCCGGTCCGGGCCGGGTGGGCGGACCGGTCTCGGGCGGCCTTCGCCGACGCGACCGCTTCGGCCTGCGCCACCGAAGGCCCGGGGTCCGCAGGCGCCAGGTACGTCACAGACCCGGGCGAGACCATGCCGAGCTGCCGCTCAGCGATGCTGAGCACCCGGACCGGTGACTCGAGCTCGGCGCGGGTGAGCTGCAGGTTCTGCTGGGCGGCGAGAGCCTGGCTGAGCTGGCTCTGCAGAGCGTCGATCCGTTGCTGGTCGGAGGCGACGAAGGTGTGCGCGGCGGCGGTCACCGCCAGGGCGCCCACCACGAACATCACCCCGAGGCCGCGTAGCAGGTTCACCCGGCGGCGGACAGATCGCGCCGCTGCGCGGCGGCGCTCGACCACGTCGAGCCTGGGACGCGCCGGCCCCGTTTCAGAGGGTCGGGTCGTCCCAGGCTCGTGGGCCGGCAACGCCCGGGTAGCAGTCGAGACCGAACGGGCGGAACTGGCCATCAGGCCGCCCTTGTCGAAAGGCGCTCCGCGGCGCGCAACCGGGCGCTTGCCGCGCGCGGGTTGCGCGCTGTTTCCGCCGCGCTCGGAAGGCGAGCGCCTCGGGTGAGGACGCGTATGGTCCCCACGGCGCCGCAGACGCACGGCAGGCCCGCCGGGCACGTGCAGCCGCCGCTCGCGGCGCGCAGGAAGCGCTGCTTGACGAGTCGGTCCTCTCCCGAGTGGTACGACAACACAACGCAGCGTCCTTTGGGGCACAAGAGGTCGAGCGCGCACTCGAGCCCCGTGGCCAGCACCTCGAGCTCGTCGTTGACCGCGATGCGCAACGCCTGGAAGACCCGCTTGGCCGGATGGCCGGCCCGCTTGCGGGCGACGCCGGGAAGGGAGCGGTCGATGACCTCGACGAGCCGCGAGGTCGTCTCGATCGGGCGGCTGGCGGCTATGCCCTCGGCCAGGGGACGGGCGAACCGGCCCTCACCGTTCTCGGCGAACAACCGGGTCAGCTCGGCGACGCCGAGGGTGTTCACGAGCTCTGCCGCGGTGGCTCCCCGCGAGCGGTCCATGCGCATGTCCAAAGGACCGTCGTAGCGGTAGGAGAAGCCCCGTTCGGGCCGGTCGAGCTGCGGTGAGCTCACCCCGAGGTCGAACAGGACGCCCGCTACCGGCCGCCCTCCTGCCCAGTTCCGCGCCACGACCGCCATGTCGTCGAAGCGGGCCTTTACGACCCGGGCCCGGTCCCCGAACCTGCTCAAGTGCTCGCAAGCCTTGGCCACGGCGGCATCGTCGGCGTCGAGCCCGACCAGGTCATGATCGGGCAGTCCGTCCAACAATGCCGCCGCGTGGCCACCCCCGCCAACTGTGGCGTCGATGAGCACGCCCGCGGGGACGGGCGCGAACATCGACACGACCTCTTTGACCATCACCGGCATGTGTTCGTACTCCTGGGTCATCCGCAACCCCCCGGCCAGCCCGAGGGAAGGGCATCCCTCGAAGTGAGGATGAGACAGGGCGGAGAGGGTTGTGACGCCATCCGGCACTTCAGCCGAGGGGCTGCGGACAACCCAGGAGTGACAATCTGCACTTTGGGGACGCCGGAACCGTGCCACCGCGACAGGCCGGCCATGGCTCACGGCCCGACCTTCCCCGTCGCGGGCACGGCCACCAGATCCCCACGGCGTGACGACCAGCTTGCGGGAGACCAGAGCTCGACCCGGTCCAGCACCCCGACGAACAAGACTTCCTGCTCCAACTTCGCGAGCCCCCGCAGCTCCGGTGGCACCGGCATCCGGTTCTGCCGGTCGAACTCGACCCGTGTGACAAGAGCGGCCCAGTCGCGCAGGTCGTTTCGTGCCGCGGTGCCCTCGGCGTCCTTGGCGTGCTGGCGCTCGGCTTCGAGCTCGAACTCCTCCTCGGGCCACAGCGCGAGGCAACCGTCCGCGCCCGGCGTCAGGTAGCCGTGCTCCTGGAAATGGGCGCGCATGCGCGACGGCAGGATCACCCGGCCCTTCTGATCGAGCGAGCGGGGGAAACTCCCGACGAACTTGAAGCTTGGCGTCAAAGCAGCCTTCGTTCCCACTGTCATGGAGCACGCCCTCCCCGGGCCCCCACTTCACGCCACTCTATGGTCTTTCCCCCCACTCGTCAACAATCACCGTCGCCCTCGCCCCACCGCGGGCGGGCGGGACGGGCCTGATTCCCCCGCCCGGGCGCGGCTCTTCCCCGCTCCTTCCAGACCGGGCGCGACCTCCCGGGTCGCGTCGGAACGCCGTTGCGCAGATGGGCGCCGGTGACCGCCAGCCGGCACTGGCACTAGGGAAGGCGGGCGAGGATCTCCCCGGTCAAAGGGCCGACCAGGTGCTCAGTGTCGCAGAGCCCGGCGGAAGACAGCGCCGCCCGGGCCGCCGCCCGGTGCTCCTCGGGCCCTGCCAAGAGTCCGGGCAGGACATCGGTCTGAGCGCTCAGGAGAGCCATCGAGTGGATCCAGGCGCCCGACGCGCTCCCGGCGCTGCGACATGCCGACGACCTTGCGGCCGGCCACAGTGACCTCGCCGGCCCCCAGTCCCGCGTAGCAAAGCGTCCGGGACCAGGCCGTCGCCCGGCGCGGCCCGCGGTTGACCGCCACGCCCGCCTGCCCGGCCGGGATGCCGAGCACGCTCGCGATCGCCGCGGC
Source organism: uncultured Acidimicrobiaceae bacterium (assembly GCA_963836935.1). Lineage (GTDB taxonomy): Bacteria > Actinomycetota > Acidimicrobiia > Acidimicrobiales > Bog-793 > Fen-455. The sequence continues at coordinate 142,530 of CAWILM010000022.1, read as the reverse complement.
ATAGGCGTCGCCCAACCAGTGGAAGGACTTTCCGATGTCCGAGTGCGCCAGCACGTCCCCGCTGGGCACGAAGACGTCCAGCCACACCTGCGAGCCCGGAACGACGAGGACCGCTCCCCCGCCACTGCGCCGGCGAACGAGCTCGATACCTGCTGCGGCCAGCCTCTCACCGTTGAAGTCCGATGCCGGCTGCGCGCTGCCTATGACTACTGCCGGGGCGAGCGGGGTGCAGACGCAAGCGAGACGCGCCCCGAGCGGGTCCGGCCGGGCGCCGTGGAGGGCCCCGGCCGCGGCGCGCCGTTCGACCACGCGCCAGGATCTACCGCGGGCGGGGACGTCTCGCGTGATCAGAGGCCGACTGCGCGGCCGAGCACGGGCTCGACGTAAGGAGCCCACTCGTCAAGGACCTCGCCGCTCGCCGCCAGCAACCACAGGCGCGAGCGGGGCGCCCGCGGCATCTTCGCGAGACGAAAGCCCGCCTCGTCCAACAGCCTGTCCTCTTTGCGGCTGTTGCAGCGTCGGCAGCAGGCCACGACGTTGTCCCAGCTGTGCGTGCCGCCCCGGCTGCGGGGCACGACGTGATCGATGTTCTCGGCCTGGGCGCCGCAGTACTGGCAGCGGTGACCGTCCCGGACGAACACCGAACGGCGGGTCACCGCGACACGCGGGCCTGGTGCGGGACCCGGACATAGTTGACGAGCCGGACGACCGACGGCTCGGGGAACCTGGCCCTGGCCGAGTGGAGATGGTGGCCCGTACCGTGCACCAGAACGGCTTTGTCGGCCAGCACGAGGACGAGGGCCCGCCCGCGAGGCCACAACCGAGAGCGGCTCGAAAGAGCGCGTTCAGCACGAGCGCGCGGCCGACCATCTCAGCCTTCTTGTGGTCCTCGTCGTCTCGGGCGAGCCGCCATCAGGCGGAGGCTACCGCAACCACACGCGGCGGCGTGACATCCGGCACCAGTCCAGAAAAGCAACGACGTCTGCGGGCTGAGGGCGGGCGTCGGGGTCCCCGTACGCGGTCTCCATCCGGAACGCCAGCCACCCTGGCGAGGGGACAGGTGCCGGCGGCCAGTGACGCCACCACCCGCGCGGCGCCAGGGCTATCGCCTCGGCGGCCGCGACCGGCCACAAAGAAGGCCGGCGGCCCACTTGCGACGCCGCCTTGATCCACCAGGCGCGCCCACCCCGGCTGCGGCCAGCGGGGTCGTGCCGCGCCCGGGAGGCGCCGCTCACGAGCGAAAACTCAGCCGCGGTTCCCGAAGCGGGACCGCAGGCGGCGACGCATCTCGGACCATTCGTCGCCCAAGCGCCGCGACTTGCCCAACAGGCCTCCGAAACCTGGCGAGTCGGTGTTCCTGGTCTGGCGCACGAAGGCGATCGTCGCGACGAGCATGATCATGAACCCGAGGCTGCCGAGGAGCACCGACGAGCCGAAGGCCACGAGCAGGAGGACGAAGCCGGCGATGAAGGCGACGACCCATCCCCTGCCGGTGCGACCACGTGGGCGATGTTGCGACTTCGTACTCACACGATCGGCAAAAGCCCGATCGTGCTCATACAGCTTCTCCTCCATTTCATGGAGGATTCTCTGCTCCTCTTCGGAAAGCGGCATCGTCACCCCCTCTCGGCCAGCGACTCTTGCTGCACCAGTTCAATCATCCCACACGGGTGACGACCCGACAACGGCGCGGGCACACACCACCTGTAATTGCAGCCATCTCCCTCGCTAAGGCTATCGCCGCGATCTGAGGCCGACGCGCTTTTCGGCGCGCTATCTCGCAGGACCCCACTGGGAATCACCGAGCTTTTTGACCCTCAGCCCGGATACGCCGACCAGGGCGGCAGGACCGACCGCGGCGACCCCATAGCGCTCACGAATCGCGTCGACGACCGCGTCGAGGTCCGAGCGCGCCGTCGGGGCCCCGTGCGCCTGGCCGTCGGCCGGCTGGGAGGGGTCCCAGAGGGTGAGCTGCTCGCCGGGACCGCCCGCCCGTGGTTCGAGAGCCGAGACGCTCACACCCAGCAGGCGCACGCCTGGATGGACCTCGGCCGCCGCCGAGAGCGCGGCGGCGATCTTCCCGAGCTCGGCCGACGAGGCGACGGGGCGAGGAAGGGAATGCGACCGGGTGATCGTCGTGAAGTCGCCGTAGCGCAGCTTCACGGTCACCGTCCGGCCGGCGAGGCCCGAGGACCGCAGCCGGCTGCTCACCGCGTCAGCCATGCGGGCGGCCTCGAGACGGAGCTGCTCGGGATCGTGCAGGTCGACGGCGAAGGTCTCCTCGTGACCGACTGACTTCACCGGCCGGCCCATGACGACCGGCCTGTCGTCCCGGGCCCACGCCGAGCTCGTGGAGCTGGGACCCGGCGGCCCGGCCGACGAGGCGGGTGAGATGGCGCGGGTCGACTTTGGCGAGGTCGCCGATCGTGGCGATCCCGTAGCCGGCGAGGCGCGCGGCCGTGCGGGGACCGACGCCCCAGAGATCGGCGACCGGCCGGGGATGGAGGAAGGCGAGCTCGTCTGCCGGCAACACCACGACAATGCCGGGCCCGGGTACCGGCCCGCTTAACGACACGCTCGGCTTGGCGGCCCTCGAAGCCAGCTTGGCCAACAACTTGTTGCGGGCGATCCCGACCGAGCACGACAGCTGCAACTCCTCGGTGACACGCGCGCGGATCGCCTCGGCGATCTCGATGCTCGAGCCGAAGAGCCGGTGGCCCCCCGACACGTCGAGGAACGCCTCGTCCAACGCGATCGGCTCGATGAGCGGTGTGAACACTTCGAAGACCCTGTGGAGCTGGCGGCTCACTTCGCCGTAGCGACCGTGCCTGCCCGGCAGCACGACGGCCTCAGGGCAACGGTGGCGCGCCTCGACCATCGACATCGCGGACCGGACCCCGGTGGCCCGCGCCGCGTACGAGCACGAGGCCACGACGCCGCGCGACCCGGTCCCGCCGACGATGACCGGCCGGCCCCGCAAGCTCGGATCGTCGAGGACCTCGACAGCCGCGAAGAAGGCGTCCATGTCGACGTGCAAGATGTCGAGGGCTGTGGTCACGACGCCAACCAGATCCGCCGAAAAGGCTCCGCGTAGGCGACGCCGACCTCCTGGCCGGCGACCTCGGCGCCATCGCGAAGTGCGCTCGCGAGCCAGTCGCCGGCGTCGGTGAGCTGCGAGGCGTGGCAGGAAACGGCTTCTATCTTCTGGTCGATGGTCGAGCTCACGTCCACCCAGACGTTGGGCTCCAAGGAGCCTGACAGATAGGCAGCCGTGACCTGGTGAGCCAGCCCCACGCCCTTGAAGTACAGGGGCGACGCCGCCGCGGGCAGCGGCCGCGTCGAGCGCGGCCCAGCCGACGACCCGATGATCCCGGTGGTTGTAGTGGTGCTCGCCGAAGAAGACCGCCAGCGGGTCCGGCGCGATTATCGCCTCGGGCCGCAGGTCCCGGATGATCTCCACCAACTCGCCCCGCAGGGCGAGGTCGTTCTCGATCTCCCCGTCCGGGTGACCGAGCAGATGAAGGCCCGTGGCCGCGAGGACAGCCAGGGAATGCCGTGCCTCGCCGGCACGGGCGGCGGCCAGGGTGTCGGGGTCCACGCCAGGATCGGTCGCCCCTTTGTCGCCGGCGGTGCAGATGACGACCTCGATCGTGCTCCCGGCGGCGGCCCAGCGCGCGACCGTGCCCCCGCAGGAGATGACGGGATCGTCGGGATGGGCGTAGATCGCGAGGGCCGTGGCCGGCGTCTCGCCGAGCAGGGCGTCGCTCATCACAGCGTCCCGCCCGACGTTCCCGGCGCGGCCGGGTCATCCTTGCTCGCCTCGGCCGGCCGCGTTGCCTCCTTGCTCAAGAGCCCGAGCTCGCGGGCAAAGTCGTCGACCTGCTCAAAACCTTTGTAAACGCTGGCAAACCGTACTGCCGCCACATCGTCGAGCGCCCGCAGCGCCTCGAGCACCTGAAGCCCCACCTGCTCGCTTCGCACCTCCGGCCCCATGGCCCAGGCTTCCTGCTCGACAGCGGCTGCCAGGGCCTCGAGCTGCTCGGGCTCGACCGGCCTGTTCTTGCAGGCGGCACGGGCGCCGGCGATCACCTTGCGCCGGTCGAAGGGCTCACGGTGAGCGGACCGCTTGACGACCCACAGCACGGCTTGGCTGACCCGCTCCACGGTCGTGAACCGGCGCAGGCACGAGATGCACTCGCGCCGGCGCCGGATCGCCTCACCTTGTTCCACCTCGCGTGAGTCCACGACGCGGTCTTCCGTCGCTCCACACCAGGGGCAGCGCACGAACCGACCGTAGCGCCGATCCGGCCTGGCGCGGGGTGCATCCACGCCAGCCGGTGTCCTCCCGTCTCGCGGCGGAGCGGGCCCGGAGGCCCCCGGCCGGCGGGTTCCTTGCGGGCAGACGGCCTGCAGGCAGACGGCCAGCGCCTTGTTTCGCCGGGGGCGGGGGCTCAGGGCAGGAGGAGCCGGTCACCGACGAGAAGCTCGCCGCCGCGCAGCTGCTGCTCGAGCCGGGCGACGAGCGGCCGCGGGTCACCACCGGGTTCGAGCGCGGAGGCGATCGACCAGAGCGTGTCTCCGGGCCGGGCGGTGTACAGGTAACCCCCGGGGACTTTCACGGCCGCCGCCGGCACCGTCGACGCGGGCCGCTGCAGGCCCGAGAGTGCTCCGGCACCAAGCCAGACGCTCGCCAGAACCGCGAGGGTGGCAGCGCCGGGGAGGAGGCGCCGCAACCCTCGCGACTCGTGTGCGACCGGCCGGGGTCTCACCGGGGTCGCCCGGGCGAGCAACCCTGCCGCCGCTGGCGTCGCCTGAGCGGCGTCGGCCGTCCGCCTCGAAGTCGGTGCGTCGTGGAGATGTACGGCGTTGCGGCCGTCAGGGCGGACCGGAACCGGCGGTCTTTGGACCGGATGCTTCGCCCCGGCCCGTTCGGCGCGCCGGGGCGGGCGCTGTCCCGCACGGCCCTCGCCCGGCTCGGCCAGGGGAGGGAAGGGAACGAGCTCTTCCGCGAGCACGTTCCAGCTTGTGCGGCGCCGCGCGCCAAGACGGGCACGGCGCGCCGGAGAGCGCTCGGGTCGGGGCGGATCTTTCTCGCCGCTCCATTCCGCAGCTCCCCGGTCCGTTTGTACGAGTGCTCCCACTACCCCTCCTCGAGCCTGTCGAGGAACCGACCGGCCCGACCGGCCCTGTCAGTCCCGGCGCTTGCGGCCGGCGCACGTATGTTCGACTCCTTCATCAGACCACGAACGCTTGTTCGTTGTCAAGCCCTCAGTCGAACGCTTGTTTCACGAACGGGTGTTTGCATTCACCCACGGCGCGACTTAGCCTTGTGCCAGAGACCGGAACGGCGGTCGGAACGGGAGGAGCGCGAATGTCCGAGGCGACCCTGGCAGGAAAGCGGCGCCGGATCCTCGAATTCATTGCGGAACAGATCCGGGAACGGGGCTATCCGCCCTCGGTTCGCGAGATCGGTGAAGCGGTGGGCCTCACCTCGCCGTCCACGGTCCACACCCACCTGCAGGTGCTCCAGCGCGAGGGCTACCTCAAGCGGGACCCGACCAAGCCGCGGGCGATCATCGTGAGCTGGGAGCCGTCGTCCGGTGCCGCCATCCGCGTGCGGCCGGTGGCCCACGTCCCACTGCTCGGTCATGTCGCGGCAGGAACCGGGGTGCTCGCGGAAGAGTCGGTCGAGGAGCTTCTCCCCATCCCGCAGGACTTCACGGGCTCCGGCGAGCTGTTCATGCTGAGGGTGCGAGGCGATTCGATGATCGAGGCCGGCATCCTCGACGGCGATTACGTCGTCGTGCGCCGCCAGCCTGAAGCGGAGTCCGGCGACATCGTCGTCGCCGCCATCGGAGAGGACGAGGCGACCGTGAAGACGCTCCGCAAGCGGCGCGGGAAGATCGTGCTCGTGCCGGCGAACCCGTCCTACTCCGAGATCGAGCTCGCCGCTGACCAGGTCCTGATCTACGGCAAGGTCGTCACCGTGCTCCGGCGCCTGTGATCGCGTGACCGCCGGCCGGCGGTCACGCCTGGTTCGAGACCAGCTTCTCGAGGCCCGAGAGGACGTGTTCGAGGTCGTCGCGGCCGACCCACTCGCCCGCGGTGTGGGCGAGCTGCGAATTGCCCGGCCCGAAGTTGGCCGCGGGCACCCCCCGGGCGTTGAAAAAGCTCACGTCGGTCCATCCGAGCTTGGCCCGCGGCGCGCTCCCGCTGGCCGCGACCAGTGCCGCGAGCAGCGGGTGATCGAGGTTGGGCGCGGCCGCCAAAGAGAACTCCTCGAGCTCGAGCTGGTCACCGAGCCGGGTGTCGAGCACCGGTGACAACAGCTCCCAGATCGCCTCGAAGGCCTCGTCCTTGGTGCGGTCCGGGGCGTAACGGTGATTGAGGACCAGCCTCACTTCATCGGGTACGACGTTGTTGGCGATGCCGCCGTCGACCCGCACCGCCTGCAGGGACTCGCGGTACTCACAGCCGTCGACGGTGGGCATGCGAGCGTCGAACCCGTCGACGAGATCCAGAACGAGCACAAGGCGGTGGATCGCGTTCACGCCCATCCAACTCCGCGCCGTGTGCGCCCGTTCGCCGCCGAGGCGGACCGCGATGCGCAGCACTCCTTGGCAGCCTGCCTCGACGACGCCGGAGGTCGGCTCGGCGAGCACCGCCGCGTCGGCGGCGAGGAGCTGGGGGGCGGCGGCCTCGATCTCGATCAGGCCTGAGTAGCGCTGCTCGACCTCCTCGCACACGTACCAGACGTAGGACACGTCGACCGCGGGCGCGACGGCACGCTTGGCGAGCTCGATCATCACCGCGACCCCGCCTTTCATGTCGGCGGCACCCAGCCCCGAGCAGCGGTCGTCGTCCAGGACCGCGTGCTCGTTGCCGTTCGGGGGCACCGTGTCCAGGTGACCGGCCACGAGCAACCGCCGGGGTCGCCCGAGCGAGGTCCGCGCAACGACGTTGTTGCCGATCCGCGTGGTCACGAGGTGGCCGGTGTCGCCCAGGGACCCGAGCACGAAGTCGGCGGCCTTGCCCTCGTCGTGACTGACCGACGGGATCTCGACGAGCTCGGCTGTGAGCTCGAGCAGGGCGGCGCCCACCGAGCTCACGCCGAGGTCCCGTGCTCGCGGAGGATCTCGTTCAGCATTGCCTTGTCGTGGCGCTCGCCGGGGGTGAGGTGGCGGACCACCAGCACGCACGGCAGGAAGAACTCTCCGGACGGGTACTGCCTGCGGCGCATCGCGCCGACGGCGACGCTCCACGGCGGCACGTATCCGCGTCCGAGCTCGTCGCCGGACCAGGCGTCCAACACCGGGATCGACGGATTGAGAATTGTCGCCTCCCCCAGCACGGCGCCCTGTCCGACCCGGGCGCCCTGGGTGATCATCGACCGGCTGCCGATGAGCACGTCGTCCTCGATCACGACCGGACGGGCATTGGGGGGCTCGAGGACCCCGCCGATCCCGACGCCGCCCGACAGGTGAACTCGCTCCCCCACCTGTGCGCACGAGCCGACCGTCGCCCAGGTGTCGACCATCGTGGCCGCCCCGACGCGGGCACCGATGTTCACATAGCTCGGCATCAGCACGACGCCGCGCCCCAAAAAGGCGCCCCGCCGGGCCGAAGCGCCGGGAACGGCCCGCACGCCCGCCGATAGCAGGCCGTGTTTCAGGGCCAGCCTGTCGGTGTACTCGAAGGGCCCGTACTCGACGGTCTTCACCCCGGAAAGGACGAACAGCAGCAAGATGGCCTGCCTGAGCCACTCGTGCACCACGACCTCGTCGGTCACGGGGTCGATCTCGGCGACCCGGGCCTCGCCTTTGTCAAGCAGTTCGATCGCCTGGTCGACGACGGCAAACGCCTCCTGGTCCGCCGGCGAGAGTTGGCCGCGGCGCTCCCACAGCTCGCCCACCGCCGAGCTGCAAGTCGTCCATCGTTTCGAGGTTATCCGTTCGTCGACCGGTGCCTTGGAACCAGGCCCCAAGAACGCGATCGGTCAGGGGATCCTTGCGGTCTCGAGCCTCCGGGCGACAAGCTCGAGCCGGTCGTCCGGCTGCACCAGGGCGATGCGGACATGTCCCGCCCCGGCCGGCCCGTAGGTGTCACCCGGGGCGACGAGGACACCCCCGTTGACCGCGAGCCAGCGCGCCAGCGCCCAGGCCCGGTTCTCCTCCCCCGACGTACCGGACGGTGCCAAGCCACGCGGGAGTGGCCACCCAGAGGTAGAAGGACCCGGCCGGGATCACGGCCTCGATCCCGCTCCGGCTCAGCACCTCGGCGATACGCCGGAGCCGCCCGAGGTAGATCTCCCGCTGCCGCGCCACGTGCAAGTCGTCTCCGAGAGCAACCGCACCCGCGTGCTGCACCGGGCCGGGCACCATGAACCCGGCATGCTGGCGCAGGCGCGACAGGTACCCGACAAGATCGGCGTCCCCGGCGTAAAAACCGGCCCGCAGCCCGGCGAGGTTCGACCTTTTCGAAAGCGAGTGAACCGCGACGAGACCCTCCGGCCCGTGCTCGAGGATCGTGCGGGCGGGCCCTCGCCAAGTGAACTCGACGTAGCACTCGTCGGAGAGGACCGGGACGGCGTGCGAGCGGCCCCAGCGCGCCACCTCCTCCAGGTCCTCGAGCTGTCCGGCGGGGTTGCCGGGGCTGTTGACCCACAGGCAAACTGCCCGGGCCGCGTCATCCGGCGAGATCGACGACAGGTCCATCGTCCCGTCCGGCCGCGTCGGCACCGCGACCGCACGGCACCTGGCGAGGAGCGCGCCCATCTCGTAGGTCGGGTAGGCGAGCCGCGGGCAGAGCACGGTGTCGCGCCCGGGCGTGCGCAGGCGCAGCCAGTGGGGAACGCCGGCGACCAGCTCCTTCGTGCCGACGCAGGCGGCGACGGCCAACCGGGTGGTGTCGAGACCGAACCGGCGCGACATCCACGCGAGGGCGGCCTCGCGGTACTCCGCCGACCCCATCGACGAGGGGTACCCGCGCTCGGTCCCGGAGCTCGCGAGCGCTTCGAGGACGAGTGGAGGCGGGGGGTCGCACGGAGTGCCGATCGACAAGTCGACGGCCCCGCCCTCGTGCTGGCCGGCGCGCGCGGCGAGCGCGGCCAGCTTGTCGTAGGGGTACACGGGGGGAACGAAACCAGCCTCCGCCTCCCCGCCCGATGCTCGGGCCGGCGCCTTCTCGCCTGACACCGGGAGCCCCGTCATTCCAGGACGAACTCTGCGTAACGCCGGGCGCCCCGCTCGTCGAGGCGCGCCCGCACCAGAACGCGCTCGCCCTCGTAGCGCTCTTCCACCACTTCGCCTTCACGGTGGATCGCCGCCACGACATCGCCGCGGGCCACCGGCACGGCGAGCTCGACGAGGTGATCCGCGCTCCTGAGCTGGTCGGCGACGGCGCGGAGCAGCTCGGGCACTCCTCGGCCCGTGAGGGCCGAGCACGCCACCGAACCGGGGTGCGAGGCCATGAGCCGTCCCGCCTTGCGCCGGTCGAGATCGGCCTTGTTGAACGCCAGGAGCGCGGGCACCTCGCCGGCGCCGATCTCGGTGAGGACGGCTCGTACGGCTTCGATCTGCGCCGGCGGATCGGCGGCGGAGGCGTCCACCACGTGCACGAGCAGGTCGGAGGAGCCGACGACCTCGAGGGTGGCGTGAAAGGCGTCCACGAGCTGGTGGGGCAGCTTGCGCACGAAACCGACCGTGTCCGAGCACAGCACCGACTCGCCTCCGGGCAGGTCGAGACGCCGGGTCCTCGGATCGAGCGTGGAGAACAGCTTGTCCTCGACGAGCACGCCGGCATCGGTGAAGACATTGAGCAAGGAGGACTTGCCGGCGTTGGTGTAACCGACGAGCGACACGGTCCGCAGCGCTCCCCGCTTCCGCGCCCTGCGCTGGGTGCGGCGCGTCGGACTCGAGTTCCCGGAGCTCGACCTCGAGCTTGCGGATGCGGCGCATGATCCGCCGGCGATCGACCTCGAGCTGAGTCTCACCTGGGCCCCTCGTCCCGATGCCGCCGGCCTGCTGGGACAGGACGAGGCCCATGCCCCGCAGCCGCGGGAGCCGGTACCTGTTGAGCGCCAGCTCGACTTGCGCCCGGCCCGCTTGGGTATGGGCGTTCTGGGCGAAGATGTCGAGGATCACCGCCGTCCGGTCGATGGCGGTCCGGCCGAGGATCCTCTCGAGGTTCCTCTGCTGGGCAGGCGTCAGCTCGTCGTCGAAGACCACCGTGTCGGCGTCCACGGCCTCGCTGATCCTGCGCAGCTCCTCGGCTTTGCCCCGGCCGATATAGGTCGCCGGGTCCGCGGCCTCGCGCCGCTGCACGATACGGGCCGCCTCATCGGCGCCGGCGGTGTCGATGAGCAGGGCGAGCTCGTCGAGGCTGGCCTCGACCTCCTCGAGCGTGCGCGGCCACGCCACCATCCCGACGAGCACGATCTTCTCCCGGAACCTCCGGTCGATGAGGGTCGTCGACACGAGTTTCACGCCGAGAGCCCGCCCGCGCCCGATGCGGGCGAGCCCGGCGGGCTCGACCTGGACGCCGGCCACGCGCCCACCGGCCCGGCGAGCGTCGCCATCACCGCGAGCCGGTCTTCCCCCGAGAGGACCACCTCCGCGGTCCCGCCCGGGTTGTGAACTAGGACGCGGTCGGCTGAGATCCCGGCCGCATGGAGCGCCGCGGCGGCCGCGCACGCTGCCGCTCCCGCAGGCGAGCGTGACCCCGACGCCGCGCTCCCAGACGACGAGCGACGAGCTCACCGCTCCCGGGTTCGCAGGTGACGATCTCCACGTTCTGCCCACCGGGCCGCATGTTCTCGAGCGTCGGGCCGACCGCCGCGATCTCGACGCCCTCGAGCGAGGGGGCGAGCACGACGGCGTGGGGGTTGCCGACGTCGACGAACCAGGCGGGCCACGGTCGCGCGGCCGAACCCGGGAGGCACGCGTGCGCGACCGGGTCGAGCGGCCTCACCCGGACGCAACCCATCTCCACCGAGACGTCGGCCGAACCGAGCCCGTCCCGGCGACGAAGGATCGCCCGGCGCAGGCCGGAGTCGGTCTCGATGGCGAGCTCGGGGCCGGCCACGAGCCCGGCCTCCACCGCCGCGAGGGCGAAGCAGCGCAGGCCGTTCCCGCTCGTCTCGGCCCGGCCCCCGTCCGCGTTGCGCAGCTCCATGCGCGACGTCGCCGCCCGAGACGGCGGCCCGCAGCACCAAGAGCCCGTCGGCCCCGACGCCGGTGTGGCGATCGCAAAGCACCCGGGCCAGCTCGGCGACGTGATCGGCTCCCCGGTCCGCATCGCAAGGCCCGGCCGGAGCCAGCCTCGCCCGTTCGCCGGCGGCCGCGTCGAGCCCGTCGCCGTCGAGCGCGACCAGGAAGTCGTTGCCGAGGCCTTGGTACTTGACCAGCGTCAGCACGACCATCAGTGTCGCACGGCCTTGGCGTCGGTCGCGTCGGCGAGAAGGGTGCCCACTGCGGGGCAGAGATCGTCCCGGTCGGCCCCGATCCAGACCACGCGCGGGTCGCGCCTGAACCAGGCCTCCTGGCGGCGGGCGAAGGCGCGGAGCCTGCCGGACGGCTTCGGCCTTCGCCTGCTCCAAGGCGACGGCGTGTTCGACGTGCCCGAGCAGCTCCCGGTAGCCGATCGCCTGGCGAGCCGTGCGCGACAACCCGGCGGGCCTTGACGAAAGGGCCCGCACTTCGGCGAGCAAACCGCGGGCGAGCTGGTCCTCGAAGCGCTCCGCAAGCCTGCGGTCGAGCTCGGGGCGGCAGAGTTCGAGGCCGATGAAGGTGACGTGCGTGGGGGGGTAGGTGACAAGGCCGGGCCCGAACGACGAGAAGGGGCGGCCGCTGCCGATCGTGACCTCGAGGGCGCGCACGATCCGGCGCCGGTTGCCCGGCTCGATCCGGCTCGCCGCGACCGGGTCCAGCTCACCGAGGCGCTCGAACAGCTCCGCAAGACCGCCCGGTTGATCAGCCCGGTGCTCGAGCTCGAGGGCCTGTTCCGCGAAACGGCCCGGGATCTCGAGGCCGTCCAGGACGGCGCGGTGGTAAAGGCCCGTGCCCCCCACGAGCAGCGGTACCCGCCCGCGGGCGTCGATCCCCGCGAGCACCCGGCGCGCCTCGGTTTGGAACGCGGCGACGGAGAACTCCTCCGGAGGGATCGACGATGTCGATGAGGTGCCAGGGCGCGGCTTTGCGCTCGGCCGCCGTGGGTTTGGCGGTGCCGAGGTCGAGCTCCCGGTAGACCGCCATAGCGTCCACCGAGACGAGCTCGTAGCGGTCCGGGGACGCCCGGAAGAGCTCGAGGGCGAGCGCCGTCTTTCCGGTGCCGGTCGGCCCCACGATCGCGACGCGGGGCGGATCGCGGGATCTTGAGGTCTTTCAGTCCGCAAGCTCCGTTGCTCGCTGGCCCGCCCCGCCGTGACGGGGACGAGACCGTTGCACGAGTCGGTCCTGCATCCGCGTCAGCCGTTGCGTCTCCTTGGCGATGGCCGACTCCAGGGCAAGGTTCGCCAGGTGGCCGCTCGAGCGGACCCGGACGACACGCCCGTGCGCCACGACCGAGATCTCGCAGGTGACATGGCCGTCGTCGCGTGCCGCGTGGTCGCGCGAGAAGACGATGTCTGCCCGCTGCGTGCCCTCGAGGAACCGCTCGAGATGCTGTGCCTTCTCAACAGCGGTCTCGCGAAGACCGGCTGGGAGGTCCAAATGGCGGGTATGCACCGTGATCTCCATGGAGCAGCTCCTTTACCATCAGGCACGGCTGAAACGGTGACGGGCCCGCGCGGCTGACCTGGTCTTTGACCCCACACTCGCCTGCTGAGGGTGTCCCGTGCCCGGTGGCCCAGGCCGGCTGGTGCCGCCCCGTTCCCACCTCGAGCTCACAGTTGGTCCCTTCTCCCGCCGGCACCGCCAATCGGTGCCGCACAGGGCAGGACTTACATCTAAACCGCACCATGCTCAGCGACCACGAGTCGCCTTACGTGGGTCGTTTCGCCTGCGACTGGCATCGACTTGCAACCACAGACCCGCGCAGCCCATCGTTTCAAGTCTACGCCCCGGTCCCCCCGCCCGGCCGACACGCGCCGCGAGTGTCAGGCACTCACGTCCCCGCCGTCCAGGAGGCCAGATAGGCGAGCTGCTCGGCGGTGGGCTCGTCCAGCTGGGTCCCCATCGTCTGGAGCTTGAGGCGCGCGATCTCGGCGTCGAGCACGGCCGGCACCGGGTGCACGCGTTTGGACAGCTTGCCCTGCTCTCTCGCCAGCCACTCGGCCGCGAGGGCGTGGTTTGCGAACGAGAGGTCCATGACGGCCGCCGGGTGGCCTTCGGCCGCGCTCAGGTTCACGAGGCGGCCTTCGGCGAGGACGAGGATCCTCCGCGGCGCGCCGCCGGGCGAGGTCACGGTGAACTCCGCGACGAGCGGCCGGGCGGTGCGGCGGCTCCCCCGGCCATCGCCTCGAGCTGGGCGAGGTCGATCTCGACGTCGAAGTGGCCGGCGTTCGCCACGATCGCTCCGTCGCGCATGGAAGCGAAGTGCTCGGCCCGCAACACCTTGGTGTTGCCCGTGACAGTCACGAAGACCTCCCCCTTGGCACAGGCGAGCTCCATCGGCTCGACCGCGAAGCCGTCCATGACCGCTTCCAGGGCGCGCAAGGGGTCGATCTCGGTGATGGTGACGAGCGCGCCCAGGCCCCTCGCCCGGGCCGCGACCCCTTTGCCGCACGGGCCGTACCCGGCCACGACGAAGTGCTTGCCGGCCACGAGGATGTTCGTGGCGCGGACGATGCCGTCGAGGGTGGACTGGCCCGTCCCGTAGCGGTTGTCGAACAGACGCTTGGTCTCCGCGTCATTGACGGCGACGATCGGGTAGGCGAGCACGCCGGCGGCCTCCAGGGCGCGAAGGCGGATCACCCCGGTCGTCGTGTCCTCCGTGCCGCCGATCACCTCCGACAGCTGGTGGGGGCGGGACTGGTGCAGGCGCGAGACGAGATCGCACCCGTCGTCCATCGTCGAGGCGCGGATGGCCGTCGAGCACGGCGTCGATGTGGCGCAGGTAGCGCGGCGGGCTCTCGCCCTTGACGGCGAAGGTCGCGATCGCCTCGTCGACGACGAGGCAGGCGGCGACGTCGTCCTGGATCGAAAGAGGATTCGAGGCGCACGCGAGCACCGACGCTCCCCCGGCCTTCAGGGTCTTGAGGAGGTTCGCGGTCTCGGCGGTCACGTGCAGGCAGGCTCCGATCACGAGGCCCGCGAGCGGCCGCTCGCGCTCGAACCGCTCGCGGATCGATCTCAGCACGGGCATGTCCCCGTCGGCCCAGGCGATCCTCTGGCGTCCGAGGCCGGCAAGGCTCGGGTCGGCTATGTCGGCGGTGACGGGTCGACCGGTCATGGGACGCGCCCTTGCGGCGCCTAGGGCCTCGCGCCGGCGAGGAATCGCTTCACCTCGACGAGCACGGGGACGGGGCCCGGGTCGATCCCCTCCCGCGCGGCGACGTGCAGCGAAACGAAGTCTCCGATCAGGAACAGGTCGAAGAGCTGGGCGAGCGGTCCCGACCCCTCGGCCCGCACCTCGATCACCGACGCCACGGCTTCCCCCACGAGCTCGTTGACCAGACTGAAGCGGCGCTCGACCTGCGTGTGCTCAAAGTCGTTGCGCAGCGTGACGATCGTGACCACCTGCCGGGTAACGTCCCCGTTCTGGCCGAAGCCACAGATCTCGTCGTGGCACCACTCCGGCTGGGTCCCGAAAAAGGCGGGCGCCTTGGCGTTGGTGTTCAGCTGTGTCTTCCACCGCCGGGCCGCCACCGCGCCGATGCCGGTCGCGCCCTGCACGAGCGGGATCGTGCGGCCGAGACGTCGCGCGCGATCTCGAACGCCGGGCCGCCACCGCCGACGAGGCGGTCGCGGCGCCTTCGCAGTTGGTCGACGGCGGCTGCGATCGCCGGCGTGATCCCTGCGAGCAGGCCGAGGCGCTCCAGGGCGACGAGGAGGGGCGCCGTCGTGGCCGCCACCCCGGCCCGTGATTGGGGGATCGCCTGCGAGGTGGCGAACACCGTTGCCCCGCCGGCCGTGGCCAGCTCGGCCAGTCTCCCCCCACCCGTGACGGCGATCAGCCTGGCGCCGCGTCTGAGGGCGGTCCCGGCCACCGCGAGAGTCTCCTCGGTCTCCCCGGAGAACGACACCGCGAACACGAGGGTGCTCGGCCCGACGAAGGCGGGAAGGCAGTAGTCGCCCACCAGCACGACCGGAAGGCGCAGCTGGTCGCGCCCGACCGCGTAAAGGATCTCGCCTGCGACGCCACTTCCCCCCATTCCGACCACGACGATCGCGGCCAGGCCAGCGGGAGAGGGAAGCCCTGTCACCTCGCGGGCGAAAGACGCCGCGGCCTGCAGTTGCTCGGGCAACCCGGCGGTTGCCCCGAGCATGTCCAAGCTGTCGGTCGATACCCAGCTCACGAGGACGCGGCGCCGCCGGTGCCCTCGCCGCGGTCGAAGTTGGGCGTGATCGCCTCCGCCGCGGCCTTGGCCATGAGGCGCGCGTGCTCGTCTTCCCCGACGGTCTCGGACTCGTCGACGAGCATCACGGGGATCCCGTCCACGATGCGGTAGCGCCGGCGAAGCCGGGGATTGTAGAGCGCCTCCTCATCGACGAAGTAGTAGAGGGGGCCCTTGTCCTCAGGGCAGGCGAGAAGAGCAAGCAGTTGCGGGTCGAGCGCCATTCAAGACCCCTTTCGTGGTGGTGGCCAAACTGGTCATCCCGCCCGCTTGGCGGCGAGCCCGTGGATGACATCGAGCACCTCGGCGACGTGGCGGTCACACTCGGGCACGCTCTTGGCTTCCAGGTTGAGCCGCAGCAGCGGTTCGGTGTTCGACGGCCGCAGGTTGAACCACCAGTCGCCGAGGTCGACGGTGACCCCGTCGAGATCATCGATCCCCGCCCCACGCGGCGCGGTAGTGCTCGGCCACCTCGCCCACGAGCCCCTCGGGGTCGTCCACCTTGGTGTTGATCTCGCCGGAGTCCGCATAGCGCTCGAAGGGAACCCGGAGCTCGGAGAGCGGGATCCCGGCCTTGGAGAGGGCCTCGAGCACGACAAGGGCGGCGATGATCCCGGAGTCCGCCCGGTAGTTCTCCCTGAAGTAGTAGTGGCCCGAGTGCTCACCGCCGAAGATGGCCCCGGTCTCGGCCATGACGGCCTTTATGAACGAGTGTCCGACGCGGGTGCGGATCGGGACGCCGCCGTGCTCGGTGATGATCTCGGGCACCGAGTGCGAGCAGATGAGGTTGTAGAGGATCTTCGAGCCGGGGTACTTCTCCAGCATCGCGGCACTGACGATCGCGGTCGTGAGCGACCCCGAGATGGGCTCGGCCTTCTCGTCGACGAGGAACACCCGGTCGGCGTCACCGTCGAAGGCCAGGCCGACGTCGGCCCTGGTCGCCAGGATCCGCGCCCGCAGGTCGGCGAGGTTCTTGACCTCGATCGGGTTGGCCGGGTGGTTCGGGAAGGAACCGTCCAGCTCGGCAAAGAGGATCTCGAGCTCGAAGGGCAGGCCCGCGAAGACCTCCGGCGCGATGAGGCCCCCCATGCCGTTGGCGGTGTCGGCGACGATCTTCAAGGGCCTCAGGCTGGCGACATCGACGAACGAGTGCACGTGGGCAGCGAATTCCGAGAGCAGGCTCAGGTGCTCGACACGGGGGTCGTCATCGACGCCCGCCACCCCGCCGTCAGCGGGCGCGGTCGCGAACACCTCGGCCGCGACCCGACGGACCTCTCCGAGGCCCGAGTCACGACCGATCGGGCGTGCCCCCGCCAGGCAGAGCTTGATGCCGTTGTACTGGGGCGGGTTGTGCGACGCCGTGAGCATCGCCCCGGCCAGGTCGAGCTTGCCCGAGGCGAAGTAGAGAAGATCGGTCGAGGCGAGGCCGGTGTCGACGACGCCGAGACCGACCGACAGCACGCCCGCGCTGAAGGCCAGGCTGAGCTCGACACCCGACTTGCGGACGTCGCGCCCCACGACGACACGCTTGTCGGTCCCGCCCTGGGCGAGCACGAACCGGCCGAACCCGACGCCGACCGCATAGGCGATACGGGCGTTGAGCTCGCCGGGGACCGTGCCCCGGACGTCGTAGGCCTTGAAGATGTCGTCGAAGGACGGCCCGGCAGATGGAGACGGATCAGGGGACATGGCGAGGCGAGCCTAGTCGGCACTCATCGGGAGGCGACGATGGCGATGATGGTGACGGTGTTGAAAGCCATGTGGGCGACGATCGAAGGACCGAGCCGCCCGGTGCGCCACGCCAGGTAGCCCAGCACCATGCCGAAGCCCGCCAGGCCGAGGAACTGAAGCGCCTCGAAGTGCACGAGGGCGAACACGACCCCGGTCACGACGATCGAAAGGCCGGGGCCGAGCCGGGGGCCGAGCCCCGCGAAGCTGCCCACCAGCGAGCGCAGGAGAAGGCCGCGGAAGAACAGCTCCTCGACGATAGGGCTGCCGACACAGACGAGCACCGCGAGCACGACGAGCCCCGCCCCGAAGGCGTCTCCCGTGAGGCTCTGGGCCGGGTGCCCGAGCCGTGAGTAGAGGTGGTGCACGAAAGGAAGCAGCGGCGCCTCGACCACGGGCACGAGCAGGTACTGGGACCCCACGCCGACGACGATCCCGAGAGGTATGTCCGGCCAGGGCCGCAAGCTGAGCCCGTAGTCCCGCACGACGCTGCCCTGACCCCTGCCGGCTGCGGTCTCCGCCGTGTCCCCGGGCCGGCGGAGGTGCTCGCGGGCCGCGAGGCGCGTGGCGGCAAGGACCGCCCCGACCAGGCCGGCCCAGAGCGCGATCAGGCTCACGACGTCCTCGCCGTACTGGCTCGGGTGCCGCGGGTGCGCAGACAGCGAAACGTAAACCGACACGGCCAAGAAAGCGAGCACGAAGCCCGCCACGATCCCGAAGATCGCCTCGGCCAAGCCGAACGAGTTCCCGACCGGGAGGCGAGCCGGCGCCGCGCCATCGGGCTCGGTCGCGGCCGTGACGGCCGGTGCGGGACGCCCGCGGCGACTCTTCACGCGACGAGCGTCGTCGCGAGGAACTAGGCCGTCAAGCCGGGGGCTCGAACGGTGCCGCCGCGTCTGGTCCCGAACAGCCTTCCTGCGTGGCGCGCGGACCGGCAATGTGCCGCTGACGCCTACGATGGTCGGCGTGAGTCGTCAGCCTCAAGACATGCGCCCGGGCAACGGCCCGGGAAGGATGGGCCCGGGCACCCCCACGGGTTCGGAACAGGTCTGGCGCTGGGCGATCGCCGGCATCGCGGTTGTCCTCATCGTGTTGTTCATCGGCTCGGGCATGTTCAGCCGCAGCACCGCGAAGGCCATCGGTTTCTCCGCCTTCCAGCACGACCTCGCCACTCACCAGCTGCAAGACGCCAACTTCAACAACACCACCGGTGCCATCACCGGCACCCTCGTGAACGGCACGAGCTACACCACGACCGGTCCGGTCCAGCTCCCCGACTCGTTCTACGCGACGCTGAAGGCTGCCGGCGTCAAGTACACCTTCTCGTCCCCGAGCTCGAACGCGCTCGGCGAGATCCTCCTCTACCTGCTTCCCGTGGCCCTGATCATCGGCTTCTTCGTCTGGATGAGCCGGCGCGCCCAGGGGCAGATGTCCGGGATCATGTCGATCGGGCGCTCGCGGGCCAAGGTCTACACGGCCGAACGCCCGCGCACGACCTTCGACGACGTGGCCGGCTATCAGGGCGTCAAACAGGAGATCAGTGAGGTCGTCGACTTCCTCAAGTCCCCCGGCCGCTTCAAGGAGATCGGCGCCCGCGTGCCCAAGGGCGTGCTCCTGGTTGGTCCCCCCGGCACCGGCAAGACCCTGCTGGCGCGCGCCGTTGCCGGCGAGGCCGGCGTCCCCTTCCTTTCGGTGAGCGGGTCGGACTTCATGGAGATGTTCGTCGGCGTCGGCGCGAGCCGCGTGCGGGACCTGTTCCAGACGGCGCGCAAACAGGCCCCGGCGATCATCTTCGTCGACGAGATCGACTCGATCGGGCGTAAGCGCGGGGCCGGTCTCGGCGGCGGGCACGACGAGCGCGAGCAGACCCTGAACCAGATGTTGAACGAAATGGACGGTTTCGACGTCGCCGAGGGCATCGTCGTCATGGCGGCGACCAACCGGCCCGACATCCTCGACCCTGCGCTCTTGCGGCCGGGGCGTTTCGACCGCCAGATCGTCGTGCCGCTCCCCGATCTCGACGAGCGCCTCCCCATCTTGCAGGTGCACTGCAAGGACAAGCGGATGGGCCCGGACCTGGACCTGTCGATCATCGCCCGCGGGACGCCCGGAATGTCGGGCGCCGACCTGGCCAACCTCGTCAACGAGGCCGCCCTGCACGCGGTGAGACGCGGGAGCCAGTTCATCGAGATGCGCGACTTCGACGCCGCCCGGGACCGGATCCTCATGGGCCAGCCCCGCGACAGCATGGTGCTCTCGGACCTCGAGAAGGAGCGAGTCGCCTACCACGAAGGCGGCCACGCCGTCCTCGCCTACGTGCTGACGCACGCCGACCCCCTCTTGAAAGTGAGCATCATCCCGACGGGCCTCGCCCTCGGTGTCACCCAGCAGCTCCCGACCGAGGAGAGGCACATCTACCCGCGTGAGTACATCGAGGACGCCCTCGTCGTGCGAATGGGCGGGCGCGTGGCCGAGATGCTCATCTACGGCGACCTCTCGACCGGAGCAAGCGACGACCTGCAGCGCAACACCGAGCTCGCCCGCAAGATGGTCCGCGAGTGGGGCATGTCCGAGCGGGTGGGGCCGATGGCCTGGGGATCGCAGGGCATGGTCTTCCTCGGCGAGGACCTCATGCACACGCGCGATTATTCCGAGGACACGAGCCGGGTCGTCGACGAGGAGGTCGCCCGGATCCTCCGGGAGCAGGAGGCCCGCGCCACCACCGTGCTGCGCGAGCACAAGGCCGGCCTCGAGGCCGTGGCGCACGCCCTGCTCGAGTTCGAGAAGGTCGACGGGGCCGAGATCGGCCGTCTCGTCGACGCCGCCTATGGCAGGCCTGTTCACGGCGGCGAGGAGGGCGAGGAGAAACTCGCCACCGAGCGCTACGCGCCCTCCCTGTCGGGAACGGTGATGGCACCGACCCCGCCCGGCCTCGCCTACACGAGCACCCCTCCGGAAGAGGTCTGACCCGCGGGCCGGTCCCGGCCCTTTCCTCCTCATCCGGGAACGATGGGAATCCCTCCCGCCGACGACGTCAGCCCGCCCCGGTAGACGAGCTGCTGCTCGACCAGGATCGGGACGTCGGCCGAGACGACGAGGGCGAACGTGGGCGCGGGCCGCAGCACCGAGCCCACGTTGAATTCCATCTCCGATCCGGCGACGAGGCTCACGACGGCGAGGCGCGCCGGGCCGGCCGGCCCCTGGCCGAACTCGAACAGCGTCACCGTGGCGCTTTTGGCCCCGGGGTCGTCGAGCGTGACGACGTCGTCGACCCGCGAGGTGAGCAACCCACCCGGGAGCAACCACTCCTCGTGGGGACCGGCCGTCCCGGGCGTCACGTCGATCGCCTCGAGGAGCCGGGTCCGGTACCTCGTGGTCAGCCGGGCGACGACGATCGGCATCCCCTTTTGGGCCGAGATCACGACCGCGGCCGTCCCGAGGCCGCTTTTCCCCGTGACGGGCGTCGCGAAGTCGACGATCCCCCCGGCCGGCACGACCTCACTGAGAGCAGCCGCGATGCCTGCCCGTCCGGGCGGGGCGACGCTGACCGTGACAGGCTTCGCACCGGGGTTGTAGACCGAGTAGGTGCTCGCCACGCCTCTCTTCGACTGCATCGACGCGAAGGACCACCGCCCGCGCCCGTGATCGGGCCCGACGAGCAACGAGCTTCCGGTGACGAAGACCTCGCGGATCTCGTTCCCCGTCGCAGACCTCGAAGCCATCTTGACCGTCTCGGAGGTCAACTCGAGCGCCCCGACGACGATGTCCCCGCTCAGGGCCGTGACCTTGACCGCGAGCGAGCTCTGCTCGAAGACCCAACGGTGAAGATTGAGGACCACGATGCCGAGGGCGGGGACGACGACTCCCTGGAAGGCCGGGGGCGACGCGATCGCCGTACCGGTCGAGATGCTCACATTCACCGTCGCCGGCGTGGCGTCCGGGTCGTAGAGGGATACCCGCACGTTCGAGCCGCCGTAGGTGCTGCCGGCGGGCAGATAGCCCCGCGCGCCGGTCGACAGCGAGCACGGGGACGAGAGCTCGACGACTCCGCCTGCGATCGACGTGCCGGCGATCGACTCGGCCACGGCGATACCGCCTCCCTCGGTCTCGAGCGACACCGCCGCGAACCCGGGCGGGCCGTTCGTGGCGAGCGGGAGGACCGCCTCCGACTCGGCGCCGACAGCGACCGGGGTGGTCGAAACCTGCTCGCCGCTCGAGGTCCCTCCCTTGGCGAGCCCTGTTCGCGATACGACCGCGACGAGGTCCACAGACGAAGTCCCGCTGTTCACGATCGAGATGCGCGAGCTCTCGGGGCCGGCGCCGATGGGCAGCGGGCCGGGGCAATGCCAGGCAGCCGGCTTGTGCGTCCCCACGACCGGGAGGGGGGCGGCCCCACGAACCCACCGGCCGCTCCACCGGTCGGCTGGCGCACGAAGACGTTCACGAGCACCAACAGCATGAACCCGAGCGCGAGGGTGATGAGGGCCCGGTGCCGGAGACCCGGCACCCAGGCGGAAGACCTCCGCCGGCCCGCGACCGCGTTCATCCGCGCGCGCTCGGTTCCGGCTTGGACACCGGTTCGGACTCCGGCTCGGCGCGCTCCACCGCATCTTCGGGCGCGTCCTCGCCGGGCGAGGGCTCCCCGCCCGCGGACGAACCGTCATCTGCGCGGGCGGGGCCTCCGCCCGGCGGGGCCGTGGCCGGCCGGGCGAGGCGGCGGCGCCTGCGGCGGCGGGCGACGCCCTCGGCGATGCCCAGGGCCACGGCCAGCAGGCCCGCGGCGAGGCCGAGCTCCCTCAGCCACGAAGGGGTCCCGCCCCCTGTTGCGACGAGCGGCACGACGGAGCTGGCGGACGGGCTGTCGGCCACAGTCCAGGCCGCGTTCTCGAAGGCGATCACGCCAGCCTCGGTCGGGAGCTGGCGAAGATCACCCTGGGCCTCGAGCGCCTGCACGAGGTCGGGCGGCGGCGGCGCCGAGGGCGGGGTCTGGACGCCGGGCAGCGTCGGGGCGACCGCGCCGGGCAGGATCAGGTAACGGATGCCTGCTGGCGCCAATTCGGCGCCGAGCTGGACCGTGAGCCCGGCCCCGGCTCTCTCAAGGTCCGCTTCGACCACGGCCCCGACGCCGGGGTCGGGGCTCGGCCACAGGCGCCGGCCATCCGGCAGGCCGTTCTCGCTCACCGCGAACGCCAGCCCGGGGCGTATCTGCCAGCAGGGCGCCGGCACGCTGGCGGGATCGCCAAGCCAGAGCACGTCGAAACCCTGGGCGCCCGGTCGCGGCGCCGTCCAGCCGAGCAGCTGCTCGTAGCCGACCGAAGGGAGCGAGGAGCGGCCGTCCACCGATGAAGCGAGGGTCGGGAACAGCCCGACGACCAGGCAGACGACGACTCCCGCGCCGAGATTCTGGCGCCACCCGAAGCGAGTCTTGGCGAGGTCGACCTCGAAGGCCGCCACGCCGAGGCCGACTGCTCCCGCGAGGCAGCACGCCCCCGGAGCCAGCAGGACAAGCGTCGCCCCCCCGCCCGCACCGAGCCATCCCACTGCGCCCGCATAGGCGACCGCCACCGTGGCGAGGGCCGCGACCCACCAACGCGTGGCCCAGTCGAGCCGTTCCTCGCGCGCCACGAACAGCACGAAAGCCGCACCGAGCGGGATCCCCCAGCCGAGCCAGCCCGCGCCCACCGGGCCCACGTGGAAACGGAACAGGCGCAACACCCCGCCCACGGCGCCGCGCGCGCCCGAACGCGCCGGAGAGGACGCTCCAGCGCGCGCCGCGCTGGAAGAAGGTGAGCGACCAGGGGAAACAGCAGACGAACGCCACGCCCAACGCACCCGCCGTGATGCCGAGCGCGTGGCCCACCGCGGCCAGGTGGCCCGCGACCGCCGCGCCGAGCACGATCGCCAGCGACAGGACCACGACCGCCACCAGCGAGGGCGGCGCGAGGGCGGCCATGAAGGCGAGAAGGAGACCGAACGGGACGACCTCGGCCCCAACGGCGCGCCACCCTGGCGCCTCCTGCCGGGACGAGAACGGCTCCAGCCTGGTTGCGCGGCACATCCGCGCCATCACAAAGGGCATCCCGGCGAAGGTCACGAGAGCCTGCAGGTCACCTGCGGCGATGCCGTTCCAGACGAGCGGGAGGCCGAGATAGGCGATCGTGGCCGCAAGGCGGGCCCGGCGCGAGCCGAGCGGCCGCAGCAGCCGGTGCATCCCGATGGCGCCCACGAGGATCGGGCCCAACAAGAGCAGCTTCTCCACCTGCGCGGTGCTGCCGAGCAGGATCGCACCGGCCACACCCACCAGGCCGAAACCGGGGGACGCCGGCCCGGTCGCCTGCCATCCGGCGTCATGCCAGCCGCCGAAGAAGTCGCGCAGCAGCGCGCCCGGCGCCGGAAACGCCAAGAGCTGGCCCACCAGAGGCAAGTGGCCGGTCACCAGGTTGCGGACGCCGAACAGGACCACGACGGCGAGGCCCAGGAGAGCCCAGCCGGTGTGGTGCGGCAAGACGGGCCTGTTGCGGCTCGCGGCGATCCGCCCAGGCTCGAGATCCTCATCCGGCCGGAACCTGGTCTCGAGCCCGGTTGCGACCGGGGCGGCCGGGAAGACCGAGGAGACCGGACTGGCCTCGAGAGCCGTGCGCCGGTCGCCCCGGCTCAACATCCGCGCCACGACACGGTCGGGTCGCTGGCGGACGACCGCGAGCGCCTTGCGGGCTCTGCGCAGGCTACGGCGGTGGCGCCAGTTCCACCACCAGGCGTCGGCGACGCGCTTCGAGCGCTCCCGCTCGCCCCGCAACGTCGCCACGGCCATCTCCGCGAGCGATCCGGCCGCGAGGTCGAGCACGACGGCCAGGCGTCGCGGCGCGTCGTAGTTCTTGAGCACCGCCCGCAGCTCGTGGCGCCGACGCAGCAAAGCCGTGTTGCCGGGCCTCCCCGAGCCGGACCTCGCCACCTGCAGGTGGCGCACGCGCGCCGCGGGAGCGACGATGACCCGCGCCCCGGCCACCTGGGCTCGCCAGCACAGGTCCACGTCCTCGCCGAACAGCTCGATGTCGGGATCGAAGCCGCCGAGCGCCCGGAAAAGGTCGGCCCGCACCAAGATGATGCCGCCGGGCACGGCGAACACCTCACGACCCTCGTCGTGCTGGGCCTGGTCGAGCTCGCCCGGCTCGACCCGCTCGATTGCCACGCCGAAGCGGTCGACCCCGAGGCCGACCTCCAACAGCCGGTCAGGGGCGTGCCACTCGACGAACTTCGGCCCGACGATGCCGGCGTTGGCGCGGTAGGCCTCACCGACCAGGCAACGGACCGCATCGGGTGACGGGGCGACGTCGTCGTGGCAGATCAACAGGTGAGAGGCACCCTCGACGGCCACGAGCGCCTCGTTCGCGCCCGCGGAGAAACCTTGGGAGGCGCTTTCGCGCAGAATGAAGGCGCGGCGGGAGCACGGCTGCGACACGTGCCGTCAGGTCCTCGTGGCTCGCGGCGTCCACCACGAGCACGTCGAGGTTCGGGTAGTCCTGCGCGCCCAGCGCTTGCAGACATTCCTCGAACCACGGACCCGGGTCGCAAGCGACCACCACGGCGACGACCGGCGGGGCTTGCTCCTCCGGCATCAGGGCCACGCTACCGCGGACGCGGCGCCGGAACCGGGAGGGCGACGGCGGTTACGCTTGCTATAGTTAGCATTCTGCAGTACACTAGTGAGCGAACGGCCCTGAGCGCGGTTGAGGCCACAACTCCCCACAGCGCCGTCGAGAACGTTGAGACGAGGAGGATCGGGACATGACCGACATACGAGATGATCTTCATGACGTGGCCCAAGCCGTCGCGGACCTCGCCAAGGAGGCGGCGTACGTCGCGATCGGCGTCGGCGTCCTCGAGTTCCAAAGAGCACACGCGCGCTGCCACGAGCTCGCCTGTGCCCGCAAGCTGATCTCCGGGCGGCCCAAGGCCTTCGACGAGACGGTCGCCCAGCTGTTCAAGGCCGTCGACGCGAACATCGATCCGATCGTTGCGCTGCTCCCCGACCAGGCCCAGGCCGTCGTCCGCCAGACACGCGACGAACTGCGGAGCCGGCTCCGGTTCTCCGCCTGAGTCAGGCGAGGCGCCCGCGCCAGTACTCGAGGACGTCCGACAGGGTCTTGGCCAGCGCGATCGTGGGCTGCCACCCTGTGGCGGCGACGAGCTTGGAGGAGTCGCCGACCAGCACCGGGACTTCGACCGGGCGGAAGAGCTCGGGGTCGGTCACGAAGCTGACCTCGCACGACAGCATCCCCGCCATCTGGGCCGCGAGATCGGCGATGGAGATGGCGCGGCCCGAGCAGACGTTGTAGGCCTCGCCCGCGACACCGCGCCCGGCGAGCAGCCGGTAGGCCCGCACGACGTCGCGGACGTCGGTGAAGTCCCGGGAAGCCGTGAGGTTGCCGACCCTCACCTCCCCGCTCTTGCGCAACTCGGCCTCGACCATCCGCCGTGCCAGCGCCGCCACCACGAAGTCGTCGACCTGGCCCGGACCCACGTGGTTGAAAGCCCGGGCGCGCACGACCCGGAGGCCCCGGCCCAGGTACGCCTGCAGCCCCAGGAACTCGGCGGCCACCTTGCTCACGGCATAGGGCGTCACGGGGCGGAGCTCGGCCCGCTCGTCGAGCATCTCGGTGTCGGGTGACGGGCCGTACACCTCGGCCGAGCTGACGAGCACCACCACGGGCGGGACCGCGCAGGCGGCCGCCGCCTCGAGGAGGTTCAAGGTGCCGACGGCGTTCACCCGGAAGGTCTCGGCAGGCTCACGCCAGGACTGGCCGACATGGGTCAGCGCGGCGAGGTGGTACACCACGTCCGGCGTCGCTTGTTTGAGGTCGGCCGCGATGAGGGCGGGCACGGTCACGTCGACTTCCGGACCGGGGGCGACGGCCGTGTCGCCCTCGTCGGAGAGGTGGCGCAGGAGCCATTCGCCAACAAAGCCCGTCCCACCGGTCAAGTACGCGCGCACGCCGTTCAGGCTACCTGCCGATCCGGCCATTCCCCGGCGATTCCGGTCAGCAAAGCTGCCTTGCGGGCGCCCTCGGCGTCACGTCCCCGCGGCGGTGCGGTACACGGCCAGATGACCCTCGGCGCAGGCCTCCCAGGTGTAGCGGGCCGCGATCGCAAGCCCGTCGGCTCGCCGGCGCTCCCGTTCACCGGCGGTGTCCGAGGAGAGCGCCGCCCCGATCGCCGCCGCGAGCGCGAGCGGCTCGCCCGGCGCGACGAGCAGGGCGCTTGCGCCGGCGACCTCGGCCATGGGCGTGCCCGAGGTCGTGACGAGGGGCGCGCCGCAGGCGAGAGCCTCGAGAGCCGGGAGACCGAAGCCCTCCGCGAGCGACGGGTAGACCACGGCGCGGGCGCGGCGCAGGAGGGCCGGCACGTCCCCGTCGGCCACGTAGCCGAGCCGGCGGATCCGCTCGCGCCAAGGCGCCGCGGCCACCGACGCCAGCACAGGTTCCGCCTTCCAGCCGGCCCCGCCGGCGAGGACCAGCTCGAGTGACGGGTCATCGCCCGCGAGCCGGTCGAAGGCGGCGACGAGGTCGGCGATGCCCTTGCGGGGCTCCAGGGTCCCGAGGTGCAACAGGTAGGGCCGGTCGAGGCCGAGGCGCTCCAGGACCTCACCGTCGGCGCCGGGACGCGGCTCGTCGGCGGTGAAACGGGCGTGGTCCACGCCATGGGGCACCACCACCACCGGACAAGGCGGGGAAAGGAGCTCACGCAGGCGTGCCGCCGTCATCTCGCTCACGCAGACGATGGCGGCCGCGTGCGCCACCGAATGGCGCATGGCGGCGCGGAACCACTTGACCTTGCTCGCCTCGTGCCACTCGGGGTGATCGAAGAACGTGAGGTCGTGGATCGTCACGACGCAGGGCACCCGGGAGCGCCGGGGCATCGTGTAGTGCGGGCCGTGGTACACCTGGACCGGCGGCGAGGCGAGGCCGGCGACCACCGCGCCCAGACGCGCCTGCTCGTACAAGACGCGTGCCGGGCGGCTCGAAGGGGCGGTCGCCACGACCCGCTCCCCCGGCGCCACGCGCGACCACCTGGCGCCGTCGTCGCGCCGGGCGAGGAGACTGAGCCGGCAATCGGTACGACCGCCGAGCGCCCGGGCCAGCTCGACGACATAGCGGCCGGCTCCCACGGGACGCTCCGGCACAGCGCTCACGTCCATGGCGACGGCGAGCGCGTCCTGTCGCGAACCGCCGGTCATCGCCCCGCCCGCCCCGCGGCGGCGGCCCGCTCCCAGACCGCCACGTGCGCCCGCGCGGTGTCCACCCAGCGCAGCTCGCCCGCCCGCGCGAGACCCTTTGTGACAAGCGCCCGGCGGGTCACCTCGTCGACGGCCGCGGACACGAGCCCCTCGGCTATCGACGCCGGATCGGTGGGGTCGACCTCGAGGGACGCCCCGGCGGAGCTCGGGACCCGGCTCGAGACGACGGGGGTCCCCTGGGCCATCGACTCGACGACGGGGAGGCCGAAGCCCTCCACGATCGGCACATAGGCACACAGGCGGGCTCTCGCGTAGATCGCGGCCAGTGTCCCGCCTTCGACCGCACCGGCGAAGACGACCCCGGTGCCCGGCCCCCCGAGGGGGGCGCGTCCCCACCCGCTCGGTCCAACGACCACGAGCGGCCAGGGCTCGGGCAGCCTCGGCCTGGCGAGGGCGTAGGCCTCGAGGAGGCGTCCGAGGTTCTTCCGCGGCTCGAGGGTGCTCACGGTGAGCAGGTACTCTCCGGCGACGCCGAGGCGCCCGAGCAAGGCCTCGCCCCCGGCGAGGTCGGGCTCGGCGAGGTGGTCGGCGCCCTCGCTCACGACCACGAGCCGCGCCACGGAGACGCCGACGCCTGCGGACAGGACCGCCTCGGCGGTCTGCTCGGAGGGGACGACGATGAGGGCCGCCCGTGTCGCGGCCCGTCGTAGCGCCGCCTCGTGCCACCGCCGGCCCCGGGCGGGAAAGGCCTCCGGCATCGACCTCCACGCCACGTCGTGCACCGTGATCACCAAAGGCCTGCCCGCGGAGGGCATCGGCGCCGCCAGCGAGACCGCGTGGACGACGTCACTTCGCCGCCCGACGCGACAAAGCCCGAGATCCCACGCGCGCGTCAGGAGCCGGCTTGGGAGCCGCGAGCACTCGAGCGGGAAGCCGAGGTTCCCGAGCGGGTCGGGGCCGGGACGCGGCCTGCTCGCGACGAGGGTGATCCCCGGACGCGCGTCGGCGTCGAGCTCGCCGATGCCCTTCAGCAGGCCCCGGGTGTAGGTCCCGATCCCACCCGGCACGCGCCGGCGCAGCTGCTCGGCCGCGAGCGACACGTGCACGGGCGTCACCGGGGCCGTCGCTCGCGCGCGGCCACGCCGTAGAGGTCGATCATCGAGGTGGCCGTCGACTCCCAGCTGAACGACGAAACCCGGACGCGCCCGGCTTGCACGAGCCTTGCCCGCCAGGCGTCGTCGTCGATGACCCTTGCCAGCGCCGCCGCCATCGCCTCGGGGTCGCCCGGCGGCACGAGCTCGGCCGCATCGCCCACGACCTCGGGCAAGGCCCCCGCCGATGTCGCGACAACGGGCACCCCCGCCGCCATCGCCTCGAGCGGCGGGAAGCCGAACCCCTCGTACACCGACGGGTAGGCGAGAGCGACGGCTCCCTCGAGCAAGACCTGCCGCTCGGCCTCTGCGAGGTAGCCCACGCGCACGATGCGCCGGGCGACGCCGCTCGCGTCCACGGCCGCCTTGAAGGCCGGCTCCCCCCACCCGGCCGGCCCGGCGACGACGAGCTCCAGGTCCCCATGGGCGCGCGCGAGCTCAGCGAAAGCCTTCACCAGCGTGGGCAGGTCCTTTCGCGGCTCGACAGCGCCGAGCGCGAGCAGATAGGGCGCCGCGCGTTCCCGCCGCCCCGTATGTGCCGGGGGACGGCCCGCCCCGTCGCGCGGCGCGGCGAGGCCGGCCGGCACGACCCGGACCCGCGCGGCGTCGGCGCCGATCAGCTCGAGCACCTCGTCTCGCACGAAGCCCGAGAGCACATGGACAAAGGCGCCCCCTCGGACGGCCCGCTTGACGAGCCGTGGGTACACGAGCGAGGCGGGCTCGCACAGCTGCGGGTAGCGCAGAGCGGCCAGGTCGTAGACCGTGACGACGCGACCAGCGTGATCCGACGGCGGCACGACGTAGTTCGTCCCGTGCACGACGTCCACCGGCCCGGTGAGCCATTCGATGGGTGGCAGGTCCGCCCGCGCCCACACCGAGTTCAAAAGACGCGTGGGCAAAGGCCAGGTTCGCACCGGGATCCCGAGCGCGCCCGCCGTCGCGCCGGTGGCCCGTCGCCCATGGCGGGCCACGGCGTAGCCGAGGCAGCTCCACCTCCTCGCGGGCGATGAGGGCGCCGGCAAGACCGGTGCAGAAACGGCCGACCCCGGTGCGCTGGCCGGCGAGGGCGAGCACGTCGAAACCGACCCGGAGCCTCGTCACCGCGTCCCCGGCCAGAACGGGCCCGCCGCGGCGAGCGGGCCGGCGGGCACACGACCGGCCGTCAACGGAACAGGTCCTCCCCGTAGGGCCGGACCACCTCTTGTGCGACTGTCCCCGGTCCCAAGACTGCGGCGTCCACTCCCCTGACCACGGCCACAGGGACGCCCCGTGCCTTTCCCATGACAAGCTCTGCCGCCGCGGCCACCTCGTCCACGACACAGATCTCGGTCGCGACGAGCTCCCGTCCCAAGGCGTCGGTCGTCCCGCGCAGGTCGACCACGGCGCGGATGCCCGCACAACCGATCGCCACGTCGGTCACGCCGCGCCGCCAGGCACGGCCGAAGGTGTCGGAGATGACGACGGCGACCTCCAGGCCTGTCCGTGCCCTCAGGCCGTCCTGCAACCGCCGGGCCGAGCGGTCTGGGTCCTCGGGCAGCAACGCCGCCCAGCCCTCGGCCACATTGGACAGGTCGACACCCGAGTTCGCGCACACGAACCCATGCCTGGTCTCGGTCACGACCAGGTCTCCCCGGCGCCTGAGCACGCGCACCGACTCGGACTCGGCGAGGAGGCGTTTCGCATCCGGGTTCGACGGATCGATCCGGACGGTGCGGCCCTCCGCCTTGGACACCACCTTCTGGGTGACCACGACCACATCGCCCCCGGCCAAAGGCGCGTGTTCGGCGATGAGCGCCG
Organism: uncultured Acidimicrobiaceae bacterium; assembly: GCA_963836935.1. GTDB lineage: Bacteria > Actinomycetota > Acidimicrobiia > Acidimicrobiales > Bog-793 > Fen-455. The sequence goes on along the minus strand of CAWILM010000022.1, from coordinate 112,127 downwards.
CGAGGTCGTCCCCGGGGCCGATCTCGGGAAGGCCCTCGATCCCCAGCACCAGCAGTGATGTGCCGATCGCCATGGGCGCAGTCTTCACCCAAGCAGCCGACAGCCGCTACGCCTCGGGCCCGGTTGTCGCCGAGCCCGACGGTCCCGCGCCGATGCCACCGGCCCGCAGCACGGCGCGGGCGAGTCGCGCGGCCCGCTCCGGCGAGCCCATGACCGTCGGCGCGACGACACAGTGCACGCCGGCCAGCTCGACCTCGGCGGCGCGGTCCGCGTCGGCCTCGTCGATCACGAGCGTGCCGACGCAAGAGCTGAGGAAGCGGGCCACACCCGACGCGGACGCCTCCCCGCCCAGCTCGACGAGGAGCCGGGCGGCCGGGCCTTTCAAAGCGGCGCCCGCCACGATCGGCGACACGGCCACAACCACGTCGCGGCGCGCCGCCAACACTTCGGCCACGCCCGGCACGGCGAGGATCGGCCCGAGGGACACGATCGGGTTCGAAGGTGCCACCACGATGATCTGGGCCGATCCGAGCGCCTCCAGCACGCCGGGCGCAGGCCGGGCCTGGGCGGCACCCTCGAAGCGCACCGAATCCACGACGACCGAATGGCGCAGCTTCACGAAGTACTCCTGGAAGGCCACCTCCCGCTGATCGGCGAGCCCCAGCCTGGTGCGCACGGGGTCGTCGCTCATCGGGAGGAGGCGGACCGAAAGGCCCCAGGCGCGGGCGATCTCCGCGGTGACCACAGAAAGGGTCGCGCCCTCGCGCATGCGGCCGGTGCGGTAGAGGTGGGTCGCGAGGTCGCTGTCGCCGAGTCGGAACCAGGTGATGGCGCCGTAGCGCTCCAGGGCCTGCAGGGCGCGAAAACTCTCGTCGGTGAGCCCCCACCCGGTTGCCGGGTTCACCGCCCCGGCGAGGGTGTAGGTGATCGTGTCGAGGTCGGGGCTCACGTACAGGCCATGGAGCTCTGTGTCGTCGCCGGTGTTGACGACGGCGACGATCTCGCCGGGATCGACCACCGCCTGCAAGCCGGCGAGCATCCTGGCGGCGCCGACCCCGCCGCAGAGGACTGCTATCACGAAGCGGTCCGGCGGACGTGGTCGACAACCGCCGCCACGCCGTTGCCGAGCGGCGTCCAAGGTTTCCAGCCGAGATGCAGGCCCGCCCGTCTCGGGTCGAGGGCACTGCGCTGCACCTCACCGGGCCGGGCCGGCGCGGGTCGCGCCTCGAGGTCGCTCCCGCAGGCCTTCGCAACGATCTCGTACAGCTTCGAAACCGAGGTCTCCTCGCCGGTGCCGATGTTCATCACGAGGCCGCCGCCGCGACACGCGGCGCGGGCGAACGCATCGACGACGTCGTCCACGAACACGTAGTCGCGGGTCTGGCTCCCGTCTCCGAACACGACGCAGGGCCGGCCCGCGACGAGGTTGCCGGCGAAGATCGCCACCACGCCGGCCTCGCCATGCGGGTCCTGGCGGGGCCCGTAGACGTTCGCGAGCGCCAGCGCGCTGAACTCGATCCCGTGCAGCTCGCGATATGCGACCAGGTAGTCGATGGCCGACTTCTTCGACACACCGTAGGGCGAAAGCGGCTTGTGGGGTTGGTGCTCGTCGACGGGCAGGTCCGACCCGTCCGGCTCGCCGTACAACGTGCCTCCCGAGGCCGCGAAGACGATCTTGGCCGTCCCCCCCGCCCGAGCGCCCTCGAGCACCTGGATCGTGCCGAGGATGTTGACCTCGGCGTCGAACACGGGCCTGTCGACCGAGACGCGGACGTCCGCCTGGGCGGCCAGGTGGAAGATCACCTCGGGGCGGCGGTGGCGCACCAGGTCGACGAGATCACCCGAACGGATGTCGAGGTTGTGGAACCGCAAGGCGCCCCCCGCGGCGCGGGCGTCGGCGAGGTTGGCGAGCGACCCGGTCGAGAGGTCGTCCACGACATCGACGTCGTGGCCTTCGGCGAGAAGGCGATCGACCAGATTCGACCCGATGAACCCCGCACCTCCGGTCACCATTGCCCGCATGGCGTCCGCCTCCTCGCTCGACAGCTTCAGGACAAGGGATAGCGCGCACCGTCGAGCGCCGAGCCAGCCGGCACCTCGGCCCCGACGCCGACAATGGTCATCCCGCTCAAGCGGCTCCCCTCGCCGATCACGGCGCGCGGGCCGACGAGGCTGTCCTCCACGACCGCATCCGCGCGGACCTCGGCCCCGGCCATCAGCACCGAGCGTCGCAGCACGCCGTCGGGGCCGACCCGCGAGCCCGCACACACGACGGCGTCCTCCACAACCGAGCCGGCGGCGATCGACGCCTGCGGGCCGACGAAACAGTGCTGGCCGAGGTAAGAGGCGACTTGCGCGCTCGGGTCGACCCAGACCCCGGGCCGGGTCTCGGGCGCGGGCGGGACGCTCACGCGCCGGCCCCAGAGGATGTCGAGCTGCGCCTGGAGGTACTGGTGGGGTCTGCCCGTGTCGAGCCAGTAGGCAGCAAAGGCCATCGCGTAGAGCCTGCCCGCGGCGACCAGCTCGGGGAAGGTCTCGCGTTCGATCGACACGCGCCGCCCGCCCGGGATCCGGTCGAGCACCGAGGTCTCGAGCACGTAGATGCCGGCATTTATCAGGTTGGTCGGGGCTTGGCCTTCCGGGGGCTTCTCGATGAAGGCGATCACCCTCCCCCCCTCGTCGGTCGGCACGACACCGAAGCCCGACGGGTCCGGGACCGGGGTCAGCGCGATCGAGGCCTCCGCGGCTCGCGCGCGATGGAACGCGACGAGGGCGGAGGCGTCGGCTTCGGTGAGCACGTCCCCGTTCAGGACGAGAAACGTCTCGCTGACACCGGCCTTGTCGGCTGCGAAGCGTACGGCGCCGGCCGTGTCGAGCGGCTCCGGTTCGACGACGTACTCGAGCGCCACGCCGGCAAGCCGGTTGTCCGGGAACGCCTGGACGAACGCGTCGGCCCGGTAGCCGAGCGAGAGCACGGCCCGGTCGACGCCATGGCCGGCCAGCCACTCGACCACGTGGGTGATCATCGGCCGCCCGACGACGGGCAGCATCTGCTTGGGGATCTCGTATGTGAGCGGCCTGAGCCGCGTTCCCTCGCCGCCGACGAGGACTACGGCGTCCATCAACCAGTGGTGGTCGTACTGCCCACGGGCTTTGTCGTGGTGGTGCTCACCGGCTTGGTCGAGGTGGTGGGACCAACGGGCGCTGTCGTGGTGGTCGTGGTCGAGGTGCTCGTCGTGGTCGAGGTGCTCGTCGTGGTCGTGGTCGTCTGGGACTTGAGGAATGCCGCGACCAGCTTCGCCGCCGTGGGCGGGGCGACCGAGGCACCCTTGGGGACGAAGGCAAGCGAGAACATCTCGCCGTTGGCGTAGCCGATGCCGACCGGGCTCGGAGCGGCGAAGGGCGTCGTGGAGGTCGGTGAAGGCCAGATGAGCACCTGGAGGTGACCGGGCTTGGAGCCGCACTGGCGGCTGGCGTCGTAGGTGCCGGCGAGCTTGCCGAGCGACTTCGGCAACGTGAGCGTGCTGGCCGTCAGGGTCACGTCCTCCGAGGTTAGGAACTTGGCGAGAGTCGCCTTGGCGCCCTCGAATTGGGCCGCCTTGGCGCCGGCTCTCGCGGGCTCGATGTCGACCACGCCATTGCCCGTCGTGATGATGCCCGAGGTCTGGTCGGCGCTGCGAGGCAGGTTCACGACCTGGCCGCAAATATCGGCCGAGAGCGCCACCTGCCAGTGGTCGGTCAGAAGGGGCGGCGTGGTGTTGGCCTGGGTCGTGGTTGTCGTCGTCGAGGCGGTCGCCGCCGCCTGCTGACGCTCGTGACGGCTGAACACTATGAGCCCGAGTCCGATGACACAGACCGCCAGCAGGATGGAGTACCACCCGACGGGCGTGCGTTGTCTGTAGCTGCGGCTCCCGCCGATCGACGCGGCCCGCGCGACCCTGCGGCTGATCGAATTCCTGGGCACGGGCCGCGACTCTAGCCCCAGCTGGAACCGCCATCTTTCCGAGCCGGTCCTGCGGGCGCCTCGAGGCCCCTTGGTTCGGCCCTCAGCCGGTACCAGCCGCGGGTCGCGAACGGTTGGGGCGGAGCGTGCCGAGATAGCGCTCCCCGCAGGCGAGCCCAAGCCGCGCGCCGAGGGCGACCGCGACCAAAGGAAGCCAGAGGCGCTGGCGTCCTGCGGTCGAGCGGACCGCAAAGCGCATGATCGAGCGGTGATGAGCCACGAGCATCCTGTAGGGCTCGCGCGATGTGGAGCGCCCCTGCTCGTGGACAACCCGGGCCGACGGCTCGTACCGGACGCCCCAGCCGGCGCGGTGCAGGCGCCAGCAGAGGTCCACGTCCTCGACGTACATGAAGTAGGCCTCGTCGAAGCCGCCGACGGCGTCGAAGGCGTCGTGGCGCACGAGGAAGCCCGCGCCCGACACCCAGTCGGCCTCGCGGGCGCGGTGCTGCTCCTCGCCGAGCAGCCGGTAGCGGCGGGTCCAAGGGTTGCCCGGCCAGAAAAGGCCGACGAACCCGTGCCCGAGCGCGTCAGCGAGGTCCGGGAACGTTCGGCCGGAGGGGTAGACCGAGCCGTCCGTCTCCAACAGCATGGGTCCTGCCACGGCCGCGTCGAGATGCGCGTCGAGCGCTTCGGTGAGCCGTGCCAGGGTGGCCGGCTCGGCGACGAGGTCCGGGTTGCAGATGAACAACAGCTCCCGCTGACACGATCTCGCCCCGAGGTTCACCCCGGCGCCGTACCCCCTGTTACGGGGCGAGCGGATGAGGCGGCACGGGCCCGCCGGGGTCTCGGCGAGAGCGTCCGAGCCGTCGCTCGAGCCGTTGTCCACCACGACGATGTCGGTGACGCCGCTTTGCTGCAAGCTCGCCACGCAGCGCGCCAGCACCTCGCCTGCGTTGTAGTTGACGACGACCGCCCCGACCCTTCGGGAGATGTCGGATGGCGCCAATTCAGGCCGTCAGCTCGGCGACAAGTCCTGTGATCGCCTGCTCCCAACTCGGCAGGAGGTCCCAGCCCGAGAGCCGCAGGGCGGCGTTGTCGAGCACGGAGTTGGCGGGCCGGGGCGCAGGACGGGGCGGGTCGAGCTCACTGGTCGAGACCGGCTCGACCAGTCCCGGATCGAAGCCGGCCAGGTCGACTACCAGGCGCGCGAAGTCGTACCAGGTGGTCGAGCCCTGGTTGGTCACGTGAAAGATGCCGGCATGCCTGCCGAGCGAGAGGTCGACCACGCGCGCCGCGAGGTCCGCCGCCGAGGTCGGGCTCCCCCGCTGGTCGTCGACGAAGCGGAGCGTGCCGCCTTCGGCGGCCAGGCGCAGCACCGTCTTGACCATGTTGGCCCCCGTCCGGCCGTTCACCCACGCCGTGCGCACGATCGTGTGGCCCGCGTCGAGCTCGCGCTCACCACCGAGCTTGGAGCGCCCGTAGACCGAGAGCGGGTTCGGGTCGTCCCACTCGACATACGGCCTAGGCGAGGTGCCGTCGAAGACGTAGTCGGTCGACAGGTAGCACAGGTGCGCACCGACGCTCCGCGCGGCCTCGGCGACATAGCGGGTGCCGAGGCAGTTCACGCGGTAGGCGCGGTCGGGATCGGACTCACAGGCGTCGACGGCGGTCCAGGCGGCCGGGTGGATGACGACGTCCGGCTCGACCGTCCCTACGGCGGCCAGCACGGCGTCGCGATCGGAGATGTCGAGGACGCTTTCCTCCGGGGCGATGATGTCGAGCACCGGGCCGCGCACCCGGAGATCGGCGCGGCGTTGCAGCTCGCGCACGATCTCGGTTCCCACCTGGCCGGTCACGCCGGTTACGAAGACGCGCACGCCGCGGCCTCAGGACTGCCCGGCGGGCGGCGGCGCGCTCGCCCAGGACGACTCGACGACCGGCGAACGCCCGATCAGGGGCTCCCACCAGGAGCGGTTGTCGCGGTACCAGGCGACGGTCGCCTCAAGGCCCGACTCGAACTGGACCATCGGCCCCCAGCCGAGCGTCGGCGCGGATCTTGGTCGAGTCGAGCAGGTACCGCCGGTCGTGACCGGGCCGGTCCGGGACGATGGTCTTCAGCGACTCGGGCCTGCCGGTCGCTTTGAGGACGCCGTCGGCGATCTCCTCGATGCTCGCCTCCTCGCCCGACCCGACGTTGTAGGTCTCGCCGATGACGCCGTCCGCGAGCACGAGCTCGACGGCACGGCAGTGATCATCGACATGCAGCCATTCACGCCGGTTCTTCGTCGAGGCGTACAACGGGAGCGTCTCGCCCTCGAGCGCGCGGGTCGTGAAGAGCGGGATGACCTTCTCGGGGAACTGGTAAGGGCCGTAGTTGTTGCAACAGTTCGTGATCGTCGCGGGAAGGCCGAAGGTCTCGACATAGGAGCGCACGACGTGGTCGGCACCGGCCTTGGAGGCGTTGTAGGGCGTGCGCGGCCTGTAGGGCGAGTCCTCGTTGAAGGACTCGTCGCTGTCGAGCGCGAGGTCGCCGTAGACCTCGCAGGTCGAGATGTGGTGGAACCTCGCCACCTCGCCTCGTCGGGCGGCCTCGCACAGCGCCTGGGTCCCGAGCACGTTCGTCCTGAAGAAACGGGCCGGGTCCAACACGGCCAGGCTGTTGTGAGACTCGGCCGCGAAGTGCACGATCGTCTCGACCCCGCAGCGCGTAAGCGTCTCGGACACGAGACCCTGGTCGCAGATGTCCCCGTGCACGAAGTCCACTCGGCCTTCGGCCTCGAGCCCGGCGAGGGAGCGGCGGTCGCCGGCATAGGTCAGGGCGTCGAGCACGACGAGCTGGTCCTCCGGGTGGCGCCGGGCCCAGTACCGCACGAAGTTGGAACCGATGAAGCCCGCGCCGCCTGTGATGAGCAGTTTCATGATCGGCCCAGGCTAATCGGACTCGGCCGTCCCGCCGGGGCCGCGAGCGATCGGCGGGCGCGCCGCGGCCGATGGCCCACCGCTCAGCGTACGTGGACGACGTCGCCGGCGGAGATCGTGCGGATGCAGGCGGCGCTGGAGACAAGGAGACACCCGGCGTCGTCGACGTCGAGGGCCCTCCCGGTCACGATCTCGTCACCGAGCTGGACGCGGACCTCCCGCCCGATCGTCGCGCAACGCAAGCGGTACTGCGAGGCGATCGTTCGGCGTCCCCCCGGGCTGGAAAGGATCGCACTCAGGCTGCCCGTGGCTGCGAGCAGCCTTGCGACAAGCTCGTCCCGGTCGATCTCGTGTCCCGCGATGCGGTTCAACGACGTGGCCCCGGCCGCGATGGACGCCAGCTCCGGGTCCGTCGCGTCCTCGGGCGGCCAGCCGGCCGGCCAGTTCACGTTGATCCCGATGCCGACGACGATCCCCCGCGGCCCGCGGCCGGCCGGCCGATCGGCGTCGTCCTCCGTCCGGGGCGGCCGGATCTCGGACAGGATGCCGGCGACCTTGCGCCCGGCGCCCTGGCGCCCGCGGAGCGGCTCGGGTGTCTCCCCGGTGCCTGCGGTCCCGGCGATCAGGTCGTTCGGCCACTTCAGGGCGAGCTCGACCCCAGAACTAGCCCGGCAAGCCCGGACGGCCGCGAGCGCCACGACCCAGGCGGCCAGATGGAGCTCTTCGGGACCGAGATCCGGCTTGAGCAGGACCGAGCACAGCACCGCGGTGCCGGGCGGCGCCACCCAGCGTCTCCCGAGCCGCCCCCGCCCGTCGGTCTGATGGTCGGCCACGACGGCGTAGCCTTCGGGGAAGCTCGTCCCACCCGCCGGCCCGTCCACGAGCCTCGCCAGGTACCGGTTCGTCGAGTCGACGACGGCCAGGCGCTCCGGCACGGCGAACGGAATCGGCTCCTGGCCGCGGGCATCACTCCCGACGACAGGATCACCCCCGTTCCGCTCGCGGGTAGCCTGCTCGACTGAGCACTCCCCTACGGGTGGTCCGTCGGCTCGCGGCACCTGTTCCATCGGGACACGAGGCTAGGAAGGAGAACCGTGTTCGACAAGGTGCTCATCGCCAACCGCGGCGAGATCGCCGTGAGGGTGATCCGGACCTGCCGCGAGCTCGGGGTCGCAACCGTCGCCGTCTACTCCGAGCTCGACAGCAATTCGCTCCACGTCCGGCTCGCCGACGAGGCTTACGCCCTGGGCGGCCAGACCGCGGCCGAGAGCTATCTCCTGGGCGGGTCCATCCTGGATGCCCTCGCGCGCAGCGGTGCCGACGCGGTGCACCCCGGCTACGGCTTTCTCGCCGAGAACGCCGCCTTCGCCCGGGCGGTTGCCGGCGCCGGAGCCACCTTCGTCGGGCCGCCTGCAAACGCCATCGAGACCATGGGCAACAAGATCAGCGCCCGGCGCGCCGCGGATCGCGCCGGCGTCGCGAGCGTTCCCGGCCGGAACGAGCCGATCACGGACCCGGCCGAGGTCGTCGCCTTCGGGGAGGCGAACGGCTGGCCGGTCGCGATCAAGGCCGCCTTCGGCGGCGGCGGACGCGGGATGAGGGTCGTGACCGGCGCCGGGAACGCCGCCGAGGCCATGGAGGCCGCCCAACGCGAGGCCGAGTCGGCCTTCGGGCATCCGGAGGTCTACGTCGAGCGCTATCTCACCTGGCCGCGCCACATCGAGATGCAGGTCTTCGCCGACAGCCACGCCAACGTGGTGTGGCTCGGCGAGCGGGACTGCTCGTGCCAAAGGCGTCATCAAAAGCTCGTCGAGGAGAGTCCCGCCCCGCAGTTCCCCGATGAGGTCCGCCGGCGCATGGGGGCGGCCTCGGTCGAGATCTGCAAGGCCTGCGGCTACGAGGGCGCCGGGACCGTCGAGTTCCTCTACGAGGACGGGAGTTTCTCCTTCCTCGAGATGAACACGCGGCTGCAGGTCGAGCACCCGGTCACCGAGGCGCGGACAGGGCTCGACCTCGTCGAGTGGCAGCTTCGCGTGGCGGCGGGCGAGCCCCTCCCCATGTCGCAAGCGGCGATCGACTCGCTCGGCCGGGGCCACGCCATCGAGGCGCGGATCAACGCCGAGGACCCGGCCGGCGGCCGCTTCCTCCCCAGCCCCGGGAGAATCACGCGGCTCCGTCTTCCCGAGGGTCTCGGTGTGAGGTCCGACTCCGGCTTCGAGGCCGGCGACACCGTCACCCAGTACTACGACAACCTGGTCGCGAAGGTCATCGCCTGGGGTCACGACCGCGACGCCGCCCGGCGCAGGTTGCTGCGGGCGTTGTCGGAGATGGAAGTGGAGGGCGTCGCAACCACGATCCCCGCCATCCAGACGATCCTCACCGCGGACGACTTCATCGAGGCCCGCCACTCGACGCGCTGGCTCGAGGAGCGTCTCGACTTCTCCGCCGTCGCCGCCGCGCTGCCGCTCGGCGCACCACCCGGAGGCCCCGAAGCCACCGCCGAGGGCGGGAGGCCCGGCACCGAGAACATGGTGATGCGGGAGGTCGACGCCGAGGTCGACGGGCGCCGTTACCGGGTGAAGCTCTGGGTGCCCGACAGCTCCCGCGCCGGCCTGCCGGCGGCCCGCCCGAAGCGGGCGTCCGCCGCGCAACGGCCCCGTTCGGCCGCTCCACCCATCTCCGTCGACGACGGGACGGTGACGGTCCCGATGCAGGGGACGATCATCAAGGTGCTCGTCGCCGAGGGCCAGGTCGTCGCGGCCAACCAGACCATCTGTGTGCTCGAAGCCATGAAGATGGAGAACCCGATCAACGCCGAACGGGCGGGGACCGTGAGGGGGCTGCGTGTGTCGGTCGGCGACTCGCTCGGCGCCGGCGACGTCGTGGCGGTCATAGGTTGACGAGCGTGACGACCACCGAAACTGCCAAGCAGCAGGCGCGCACGACGATCACCGACGCCGGCGAGATGCTCATCGCGCTGTCACGGAGGATCCATGACCACCCGGAGCTCGGCTTCGCGGAGGAACAGGCGTCGAGCTGGTGTGCCGAGGCGCTCCGCGAGGGAGGCTTTGTCGTCGAACGGGGAGTCTGCGGCTTGCCGACCGCGTTCGCCGCCAGCGCCGGGCACGGACCGCTCACGGTCGCGCTCTGCGCCGAGTACGACGCCCTGCCCGAGATAGGGCATGCCTGCGGCCACAACGTGATCGCCGCGGCCGCCGTCGGGGCCGCCGTCGGTTTGGCGCCGCTCGCGGACGAGCTCGGCATCACCGTACGCGTCCTCGGCACGCCGTCGGAAGAAGGCGGCGGGGGCAAGATCCTCATGATGCAGCGGGGCGGTTTCGACGGGGTGAACGCTGCCCTGATGGTGCACCCGGCGCCGGTCGAGCTCGATCACATGCCGTGCCTGGCCGTGAGCCACTTCGACGCCCGCTACACGGGCAAGGAGGCGCATGCCTCGGCCTTCCCCGAGCTCGGCGTCAATGCCGCCGACGCCATAACGATCGCCCAGGTCGCGATCGGGCTGCTGCGCCAGCACGCCGGCCGGGGCAATCAGGTGCACGGGATCGTCACCTACGGCGGCGCCGCCCCGAACATCGTGCCCGCCCGCGCCGTGGCGAAGTACTACGTGCGCGCCGAGACCCTGCGAGCACTGGAGGCGTGGGAGGCAAGGATCATAAGGTGTTTCGAGGCGGGTGCGGTCGCGACAGGCGCCTCGCTCGAGATAGTGCCCCAAGGCCCCCGTTACTCGGAGTTCCTCACCGACCGGGAGATGGCGAGGCTCTACCGCGCCAACGCCGAGGCACTCGGCCGTGTCTTTGTGCCAAACGCGGAAGGCGCTCTGAGGGCCTCCACCGACATGGGCAATGTGTCGCTCGAGATCCCCTCGATCCATCCGCTGCTGGCGATCGACTCGCTCCCCGCGGTCAACCACCAGGCGGAGTTCGCCGCGGCGGCCGCGAGCCCGGCCGCTGATCGTGCCGTGCTCGACGGAGCTGTGGCCATGGCGTGGACCACGATCGACCTCGCGCGCGACCCGGCGGTGCGCCGGCGCCTCGGCGCCATCTCCTACCGGCACGGCTGAGCCCGCTCCGGGCCGGATCAGCGGTTCGGGTGGTACTCCCCGAAGACCTGGCGCAGCACGTCCGACACCTCTCCCAGGGTCGCGCGGCGCCTCAGGGCCTCGCGCATCGGGAAAAGCAGGTTCTGTGTGCCGCGGGCGGCCGCCCGGACGTCGTCGAGCGCGGCGTCGACACCGGCCTGGTCCCGCGACGCCCGCAGGGCCCCCAGCCGCTCGATCTGGGCCCGCTGCAGGAACGGGTCGATGGGGAAGGCCGCGGGCTCCCGGGCGTCCTCCTCCACGAACCTGTTGACGCCCACGACGACGGTGTCGCCCGCCTCGACCGCCTTGGCGTAGTCGTAGGCGGCCTGCTCGATCTCGTCCTGCATGAAGCCGGACTCGATCGCGGCGACCGCACCGCCGATCTCGTCGATCCGGGCGATGTAGGCGAGCGCGGCCCGTTCCACCTCGTCGGTGAGGCTCTCCACGAAATAGGAGCCGGCCAAGGGGTCGACGGTATTGGTCACACCTGATTCGAAGGCGATGACCTGCTGGGTGCGCAGGGCGAGCTTCGCGGCGTGCTCTGTCGGGAGCCCGATCGCCTCGTCGAAGCTGTTCGTGTGCAGGCTCTGGGTGCCGCCGAGGACGGCGGAAAGGGCCTGCAGCGCCACCCGGACGATGTTGTTGTCGCTCTGCTGGGCCGTGAGCGTGGAGCCGCCGGTCTGGGTGTGGAAACGGAGGCGCTTCGATCTCTCGTCGCGGGCGCCGAAGCGCTCGGTCATGATCCGCGCCCAGATCCGGCGCGTGGCCCGGTACTTGGCGACCTCTTGGAACAGGTCGTTGTGGGCGTTGAAGAAGAACGAGAGCCGCGGCCCGAAGGCGTCCACGTCGAGACCCGCGTCCCGTGCGGCCTCGACGTAGGCGATCCCGTTCGCAAGCGTGAAAGCCAGCTCCTGGACCGCAGTCGAGCCGGCTTCGCGGATGTGGTAGCCGGAGATCGAGATCGTGTTCCAGTCCGGCATCCGCTCCGCGCAGTAGGCGAAGGTGTCGGTCACAAGCCGCATGGACGGTCGCGGCGGGTAGAGGTAGGTGCCGCGCGCGACGTACTCCTTCAAGATGTCGTTCTGGATCGTGCCGCTCAACGACGACGGCGCCACGCCCTGCTCGTCGGCGACGAGCTCGTACAACAGCAGCAGGATCGCAGCCGTGGCGTTGATCGTCATCGAGGTCGACACCTGGTCGAGGGGAAGCCCTGCGAGCAGGGCCCGCATGTCCTCTATCGAGTCGATGGCCACTCCGACTTTGCCGACCTCGCCCTCCGCCCGCGGGTGGTCGGAGTCGTAGCCCATCTGAGTGGGAAGGTCGAACGCGCACGACAGCCCGGTCTCGCCCGCCCCAAGAAGGAACTTGAAGCGCTCGTTCGTCGCCTCGGCCGTCCCGTAGCCGGCGTACTGGCGCATCGTCCAGAGCCGCCCGCGGTACATGTCGCGCTGGACCCCGCGCGTGAACGGGTATGCGCCGGGCTCGCCCAGATCACGCGCCGGGCCGAAGCCTTCCAGGTCCTCGGCTGCGTAGCGGCGACGGATCTCGATGCCCGAGTCGGTGCGGCGTTGGTCGTCTCCTGTCGCCACCGGCCCAGCGTAAGTTCCGCTGCCGGAGGTTGTCACCTCGGACCCGCCGTCGTGGCGGGGGCGCGATCCCTCAGCCGGCGGCGCCGGCACGCGACGCCTGCCTCAGAGGCGGCTTTGTCGGGTGCGGCATGCAGAGGTCGTCGTACTCGGCGATGACGATCTGGCCGGCGTGCTCACCGCAGGCGGGGCAGGCCGGGTCGCGCCGGATCTTGAAGGTCCGGAACGTCTCCTCGAGGGCGTCGTAGGCGAGGAGGCGACCGACGAGAGGCTCGCCCAGATCGAGCAGGAGCTTGATCGCCTCGATGGCCTGGATGGAGCCGATGATCCCCGGCAACACGCCCAGGACACCGGCCTCCGCGCACGACGGGGCCAGGTCCGCCGGGGGCGGCTCGGGCACGACGCAGCGGTAACAGGGGCCCACGTAGGGGTAGAAGACCGTGGCCTGGCCCTCGAAACGGAAGATCGACCCGTGGACGACCGGGATCCTCTTCAACAGTGCCGCGTCGTTCAAGAGATACCGGGTCGGAAAATTGTCCGTGCCGTCCACGATCACGTCGTAGGAATCGATGATCTCAAGCACGTTGTCCGCGCCGAGACGGACGTCGTAAGTGACCACGTTCACGTCGGGGTTCATGGCCGTGAGCGTCTTCTTCGCGGAGTCAACCTTGCGCTCGCCGACGCGGTCGAGGTTGTGCAGGATCTGGCGCTGCAAGTTGGAGGAGTCGACGACGTCCATGTCGACGATCCCGATCGTTCCCACGCCGGCCGCGGCCAGATAGAGCGCTGCGGGCGAGCCCAGGCCGCCTGCGCCGAGCAGGAGCACCTTCGACTCCAGGAGGCGATGCTGACCGGCCTCGCCGATCTCGGGAAGAAGCAGGTGGCGCTGGTAACGGTTGCGTTGGGCGGTGTCGAGCGTCCTCGGGGTGACGAAGTCGCGTCCCTCGTCCTTCCACTTGTTGAACCCCCCGGCCATGGAGGCCACGTCCGCATAGCCGAGCTGCCCGAGCGCCTGCGCGGCGAGGGCCGAACGGGTCCCGCCCGCGCAATAGACGATGATCTTGCGGTCCTTGTCGGGGACACGGCCTTCCACCTGAAGCTCGAGCAGGCCCCGGGGCAGATGGAGGGCACCGGGGAGCGCGCCCTGGGCATACTCGTCGGCCTCCCGGACATCGAGGAAGAGGGCCTGGTCGAACACGGCCTGCGCGGCAGAGGTCTCGACCTCGACGATCTCGCGTTTCACCTGGTCCAACATGTCCCTGAAGCTCGGCACCAGTCCCACCTCTCCTCGGTGCTCTTGAGTGTCCAAACGTTACCAGCGTGTTCAGCTTTCCGGGACGGGCCCGTGGCCTGCCCTTCGCGCCCGGTTGAGTCGTAGCGCGGCGCCCCGCCCTCGTGCTCAGTTAGCGTCCGCCGCGTGGAACTCGATGAGGTCGTCCGCAAGCGACGGATGACAAGGAGCTTCTCGGACGAGCCCGTGGCGGCCGCAATCCTGGATCGGGTGCTTCGCGTCGCCTCCCACGGGCCCTCGGCCGGCTTCAGCCAGGGAGTCGACCTCGTCGTGCTGGAGGGCCCGGCCCAGACCCGGTGGTTCTTCGAGCTGACCAGCGACGAGGAGTTCCTCCTGGAACCTGGAATGCTTCACGGCCTGCTGCGGGCACCGGTGATCGTCCTGCCCGTCTGCGATCCGAGTGCCTACGTCGCCCGATACGCCGAAAAAGACAAGGCACGCTCGAGCCTCGCGGGGATGCCAGCCGAGCGCTGGGCGGTGCCCTACTGGCTCGTGGACGCGTCGTTCAGCGTCATGCTGCTGCTCCTCGCCGCGACGGACGAGGGACTGGGAGCCCTGTTCTTCCGCCTGCACCGCGACCCTGGCCCTTTGCTGCGCGCCCTGGGCGCGCCTGGAACAAGCCAGGTGATCGGTGCCGTCGCACTCGGCTACGAGGCGGCCCCGGACTCGCCGGCGGCCTCGGCGAAGAGCGGTTCGTCGGCGCGCCGGACCCGGCGCCCGCTGGGCGATGTCGTCCATCGGGGGCGTTGGTAGGCGTGCCTGCGATCAGGGTTGCCCGGCGCTGACCAGCCCGTTGAAGAAGATGGCGCCAACGGCGACGTTCGTCCCGGGCTCGGCCGCCTGGATCACCGTCTCCGCCCCGTACGGGCCCGAACCCAGGTACATGACGACGTGGGAAATGGCGTTCGGGCCGTCATGGGCGAAGTGGTAAAAGAGCAGGTCTCCCGGCTCCAAATGACCCAGAGACACCGGTCGGGACTCCTCCCACTGCAACGTGGCCGAGTGGGCGAGGGTGTAGCCAGCCGCCGCCCAGGCGCGCATCGTCAACCCCGAACAGTCGATGCCGGCCCTGCCGACACCGCCGAACACGTACGGGACCCCGAGGAACTCAAGGGCTACCTTCGCGGCCCTCAAGCCCTGTGACTGAGTGGCAACGTGCGACACGTGGGTTCCGGCGCGGTCCGGCCCCCTGTACGGGCTGCCCGATGGCGGCGGTGAGAAGAGGAGCTTGAACTCCTTCCGCCCGACCAGGCGGAGCAGTCGTCGGCTGATCGAGGCGTACTCGGCCGACGCCTTGCGTACGAGCTTCAGGGCGCGGGCGCGGACGGTGGCGAGAGAGGCCAAGGTCCGGGCAATCTGTCGGGAGGTTTGAAGCACCCGGCTGCGGGAGGCGTCCGCGGCACTCGACGTCGTCTCGTAGAAGGCAACGGCTTGGTGCAACTGGCCGAGCGCCACGCCTGCGTAGACCCCTGCCATCTCGTGCTCGGACTCATTGGCAAAAATAGGCCCGGAGGCGACCTCGTCGAGCTCACCGGAGACGTAGGCACGAATCGCGGTCTGGCGAAGACGGGCACGAGCCAGCGACACGCGAAGACCGGTGACACGGATCCGGCCGTCCAGCGCGGCGATCTCACGTTTCGCCGCCGCCAATTGGCACTTCTCGAGGTCGTAGAACTCCGATAGCGCTGCCGCCTTCTGGTCGTCCTTCGTGATGAGCGCCACCGTCGACAGGAGACGCTTCAGCACCCCGTCGGCCTTGGACGAGACGCGTGGCAGAGTGGTCGTCGTCGACGGGATGAGCTTGTCCGGGATTGCCGACGTCGTTGTGGGCGTGCTCGGTCCGCCGGTCCTCGGCAGGGCTGTCGCCGCAACCGCCGGAAGGCTCAAAGCCATGAACGTGGCAATGATGCCCGCGGCGAGGCACTTCGAACGCCTCATGTTTGACACCCTAGCGCGGTTGGTCTGACCACTCTGAGTGGCGAAGCGGGAACGCACGTTCTCAGTCCTGTCGTTCTCGTTCCAGGCACTCGTCACTCTGGAAAGCCGGTGTTGACAAGGGACACGTTCGCCGAGCCCGTCAGCCCGCGGTCACAGCAAATCGTGGCGTCACTCCCAGCAACCGGTCGATCGCTGACCCGAGTGCCTCGAAGGTCGCCCATTCCACGTCTCGAAGTCGCTCGACTCGAGCCGGTCCCCAGGCCGTCGACTCGACAAGGCCCACAAGCAACTCCGGGCTGGTACCGGACCCGAACGGGAGCTCCAAGCGGAGCTCGGGTCCGTATTCCGCGTGATGGTCCGGTGGCCGATCCCTGAGCTGCCGGAGAAGCACCCTGGCACGAGATCGCAGCTGTTCAGAGAGACCCGCGCTCGCCCCCCAGGTACCTTCGAGGAGCACAAGGGTCCCGGTCGGCGCGGCGCGGCGCCATGCCTCGAGCGCCCCTTGCGGGTCGGGCAAGGTCCAGACGAGATGACGCTCCACGACGGCGTCGAAGCCATCGGGCGGAGGTTCGCCGGCACTGCCCTCGACAATCTCGAGGCCGAGCCCGCGGTGCTCTGCCTTCTCCCTGAGCCGCGCCAACATGGCTGGCGCCAAGTCCAGTGCCGTGACGCGGTAGCCCTGACCGGCCAGCAACAGGCTCAGGAAGCCAGTCCCGGCTCCCACGTCCAGCACGCGTGCTGGCGGAGGCGGCAACAGCCGGCGCAGACTTGCCGCCCACACTGACAGTTCCAGTCGTGTCCGCGGGTCGTGCCCCGGCGAGCGGTCATAGGTCGCCGCGTCGAGGTCCCAGTACTCGCGCACCTGGCGCTCGAGCTTCACTACCCCGAAACATTCACCGCTCTCCCTTCGCACTACCCCAACGCCCGCCTATCCGGCGAACCCCCTACCACAAGCTATTCAGCGGGAGCGGTCCGCGCCCACACCTGAGCCCTTGACCGCCAGGGGCGAAACACAGGCGACGAACGTGGCCCCCACGGCGGTCAGCCAAAGTTCTTCTGGTGCGACGCAAGGCCACCTCCTGAAGAACCGGTTGGGGAGGGTCGCCGGACGGCCGCGCAGACCTTCGAATTGGCCACGGTGAGTGGACAAAGGAACGCGAGGAGTGAAGCCGGCGAGAACTTCTTCCGGTCCTTCAGCGCCTGCAAGAAAAGGGGGACTCACGCCGACCGTCGCCGCTGCCAGCCCGCTCCTGAGCCAAGTTCCCGTCCGCGACTCCAGGCGTCGGTTGCCCAGGGCAGCCCCGGTGCGGGCGAAAGTCTCAACCCTGAAGGATCTGAGGACGGTTGTTCTTGCTGACTTCTACGGTTCACAGACCCTGATGAACTTCGGCGCTGGGGCTCTTGCACGGACAAGGCCATTCCTTTCCGCATACCTGTAAAACGAGATCTCCTATCCCTGCAAGCCTCATTGGACGAGTCAAATCCCATGCTTGTCTTTCCCGTGAAGAGGCGTTGATGTGACACTAAGCCTGACAAAGCCCCTTGACATGATCACCACCGGCGCGATGGTTCGCTCAGCGAGGGAAGCTGTGATTCCCAGTCCTTATCTGGTCGCTTGGACTGGATGGAGCGAGTAGCGAACCCGTACCCGCGCGGCATTCATGGTGTTTCAACACCCACGAACAAAGTGAGCGGGCACGGAGTGTCTTCTTCGGTCTCAACGAGCGAAGGCCATTCCCGGATGGTCAATGGCCGCTTACAGCAAGGCCCCGAAGGTCGGTATAGGAGCAAGACTCGCCGGCCGCACTGATGTTCGCTGTCCGAACACGTTGCGCGTCTTCTGGCCAATAGGCACACCTGCTGCCATGAAGCGACTCTTTGTCGATCGCCACCTGGTACTTCGCGCGATTGCCCCAAACGATTCGACCCAAGGACTGCCTGGTCGCTGCCCTCCACAGCGCCACGCTGTTCCCACCCCACGCAGAGGGGAGCGCCCGGTAACGACCCGAGGGCCGGACGCTCCCCTTTGCGATACCAGTCTCGCGACCTGCTCGGTCGCGAACGTTTCGATCAGTGAAGTGCCCGGCAGCCGCCGGGCACTTTCTTTTCACAGGCTGTTGCGGTTCTGGCAGGCGGGGCTTAAGTACCCGCCCCGTCTAGCCCGCGACAACAGGGACCTCCCCCATGGGGGCTCCCTGGCAGTAAGCAGGGACCCCCAGTGGTTCCTGGCAGTGAAGAGGAACCCCCCTGGGCCCTCTGGCAAAGGCGACGTGATGATCCGCAGGCTGAGCTTGGTTGCCGGGCCTGCGGGGAGCGAGTGGCGAACCCGACGCCTCAATTGATTGACCCATCAACTGCGAGGAGAAGAAATGAAGCGCATCAAGCACATGAGCAGGACGAAGAAGTTCGTCGCCGCCGCTGTGACCGTGGGCCTTACCGTCGGTCTAGCCGGTGCAGCGTTCGCTTACTTCCCTAAGGGCTCACCGCACGTTTGAGTGAGCAGTCTTCGGGGTGAGCGTGTAGTTCCAGTCCCCGTGGAACTCGTGCCGGGTGAGGGGCAGGGCAGCGAGCTCCTTGTCGGAGATCTTGACCCCCGTCTCGTAGTAGCCCTCGTCCCGTTCGGCGCGGATGCGCAGTCCCTTCTTCGTCGTGGTGGCGGCGATCAGCTCGACGATGGTCCGGTAGGACTCGAGCGGCCGTCCACGCCAGTTCATCGAGATGAAGCTGAACATGCGGTGCTCGATCTTGTTCCACTTCGAGGTGCCGGGCGGGTAGTGGCAGACCGTGATCTCAAGGCCGGTCTCCTCGGCCAGGCGGGCGAGCTCTTTCTTCCAGGCACGAACCCGGTAGCCGTTCGAGCCGCCGGCATCCGCGGTGATGAGCAAGCGTGTGGCGTCGGGGAAGCGGGGCCTTCCCATCGAATACCACCAGCGTCGGATCGTCTCGACGGCGAATTCGGCCGTGTCGGCCCGGTTGCCGACCGAGACCCAGCCCTCGTCGTTGGCGAGGTCATAGACCCCGTAGGGAACGGCCCGTCCGAGCTTTCTGTCGACGAAGTCGTGCGTGCGCACCCTCGTCGGCTCGCCCGTCGGGTGCCACTCGGTCCCGGTGTTCTTGAACTCCCCGACAAGCTCCTTCTTCTTCGTGTCGACGCTGATGACCGGCTGGTCGTCGTTCACGAAGGCGGTCGCCTGCTCGTTCAGGTAGGAGAACTGGGCGTCCCGGTCGGGATGAGCGGTGCCCTCCTTCTCCTTGGCGGGCGCCTGCAGGCTGTAGCCGAGCGACTTCAAGATCCGTCCGACGGTGTCGTCGGAGACCTTGAAGCCCTTTGCGACAAGGGCATCGGCGAGATGGCGCGTCGACTTGGAGGTCCAGCGCAAAAGCGACATCGGATTGCCGCGGGTGTCGGGATGCACGATCTCGTCCAACGCCTCGACCAGTCCGGGCTGCTTGTCGATGAGAGGACGGTCACCACCGCCCAGAGCACGCAGGCGTTCGGAGGGCTCGATGCCGGAGGCGACCTCGCGTTCGGCCTTGATGACGGTGTTGCGGCTCATGCCCGATGCCACCGCGACAGCGCTCTTGCCTCCCCGGCCGAGCATCTCTGAGGCGGCACCGGCCACGACCCGGCGCTGGCGCTCGTTCAGGTGAGGGAGGACGACCTCGAAGAATCGCGCGAGTTCCTCAGGTCCGACCTCCACGTCCTCACAATACTACGCGCGTACTAACTTGCGGTGGACCCTAACACCGGGAACGGCAGCGGCAACGCCACTGTCGGCACGGCGACAACCTGGACCCCCATCAGCGTGACGGTGACCTCTGGCGGCCCGATGTACCCAGGTGTCTCAGCGACCGACGAGACCGTGACAGTAAAGGTCACAAACGGCGGCAAGGGCTACCAAAGTCTGACCTCGTTCACCATCTCGGTGGCCAATGCGGACAGTAGTTCGTGGAGTGGCCCGACAACGGCCTTTCCGTCGGAGGGCGCGTGCTCGGCGGCTGACTTCGCCCTCGGCGCCAACTCGTTTGCTGGTCCCTACACCGTGAACCACTCGGTGGACCCGACGTTGCCGGACGACCTGGCTCCGGGTGCGTACTACACAACGACAGTGAACCTCCACATGCTCGACACTGGCGTGGCTCAGGACAACTGCCAGGGACTCACGAACGTCCCGCTGTACGTCAGCGCCATCTAGCAACACGAGCCAGGGAGCGGTGAGCTTCGGCTCGCTTCTCCCCTAGCTCAACTTGGTCGTTGGGCCGGGTCGCGGAGTCCCAAACCGCGGCCCGGCCGACCGGCCGAGCAGTTCCTGACAATCACAACCGGGGATGTGTCCGGTACCCGAGGTCCGGGCACTCCCCATTGCGAGACTCCTTGTAACAACCAAGAGAAAAGACGAGAAAGTGAAGCACTTGCGGCAAGTACGAAGGGCAGGGCCTATGGCGGTGATTGCCGCCCTCGTCGGTCTCCTCGGCGCGGCCGCGGCCGTCGGCTACTTCGTGGACGCCGCCTTTGCTGCCTCGGCACCTCCGGCTCCGTCGATCACCTCGTATCCTTCGAACCCCTCCACGTCTACCTCGGCCAGCTTCACCTTCACAGACAGCCAGTCCGGGGTGAGCTTCAAGTGCTCGCTCGACTCGTCGAGCTTTAGCACCTGTACCTCGGGAATCACTTACACACCGCTCGCCGAAGCTAGCCACACCTTCAAGGTCGAGGCTGTGTCGGGCACGACCACAAGTTCTGCGACTCCTTACACATGGTCGGTCGTTCCCCCCACGCCAACCATTACATCTACATCCGAGCCGACGAACCCGACGACGGCCACCTCGGCGAGCTTCAAGTACTCCGACACCCTCTTAGGTGTCACCTTCGAGTGCTCGCTCGACTCCAGCTCCTACAGCACCTGCGCCTCGAGCGGCATCACCTACACGCTTTCTTCGAGCGGCTCACACACATTCTCCGTGAAGGCCCAGTCGGGCTCGGCCACATCGGCCGCGGCCATCTACACCTGGACCGTCAAGACACCGGCCCCGAGCATCGTCTCCGAGCCGGCGAACCCCGTTGCCTCGTCGTCGGCAACCTTCACCTACTCGGACTCACAGTCCGGGGTGAGCTTCAAGTGCTCGCTCGACTCGGCGAGCTTCGCCTCGTGTGCCTCGAGTGGTGTCACCTACAGCGGCCTTTCCGACGGCAGTCACACCTTCTCGGTCGAGGCCGAGCTCGGGTCAGGACCGGTCAGTTCCGCCACCTCCTACCCCTGGCGCGTGGACACCACGCCTCCGACGATCAACGTGAGCTTCCCTGCGAACATGGGCGTCTACAACGCCGCGGCCTGGGCGGCGGGATGCTCGCCGGTCGGCATCTGCGGCACCGCCTCTGACCTGTCCGGTGTCGCCTCTGTGTCTGTCGCCATCTACCAGTGGTGGACAGGGGCGTACTGGAACGGCTCCTCGTTCTCGTCCTCGTCGATGGTCTTCAACGCCGCCACGGGCACCACCTCTTGGCACTACCCCTTCGCCCTTCCCCCCGGCAACATCTACACGCTTTATGTGCGGGCGACCGACACGCTCGGCAACACGACGTCGAACTCGAACCTCTACGAGGCGGTCTTCGCCGTCGTCAACCCAGGCAAGCCCGCCGTGATAGCGGAGTACTCGGGCTCTCCCCAGTCCGCGACGGTGCACAGCGCCTTCGGTTCTCCCCTCGTCGCCCAGGTGACAGACGCCATGGGCAATGACGTCCCCAACGTGAGCGTGACCTTCACCGCCCCGACTTCCGGTGCCTCGGGCAGCTTCGCAACTTGCTCGGGAGGAAACCCGAGCGCGAACGAGTGCGTCGTCACGACGAACTCAGGTGGCCTTGCGACCTCGTCCACCTTCACGGCGAACACGGTCGCCGGTGGCCCCTACAGCGTCGCGGCCACTACCTCTGGTGTGAGCGGGTCGGCGAACTTCTCGCTCACGAACAACCCGGCAACTGCGAGCCAGATCGTCTTCACGACCGGCGCGGTGTCTGGTTCGGCGTCCCAGAGCGCAACCCTCGGCCCGGTCACGGTCCAGGTCGAGGACACCTACGACAACGCCGTGAACGTGTCTTCCAATACGACAGTCAACCTGTCGTCGAGCTCGGCCGGGGGAATCTTCGCCACCACCTCCGGCAGCTCGGCGATCACCTCGGTCACGATCGGCTCCGGTTCGAGCTCTGCGAGCTTCTACTACGGCGACTCGAACGCGGGGAGCCCGAAGCTCACCGCAGCCTCGGGATCGCTGACCGCGGCCACCCAGACCGAGTCGATCTCAAAGGCCAGTCCCACTCTCTCGGCGACCGGGCCCGCGAACGACCCAGCGGGCACGGCGATAAGCGCCGGTTCGATCGGCTCGGCTCTGGGCGGTTCCTCTGGAACGAACGCCACCGGCACGATCACCTTCTACGAGGACGGACCGGTATCTAGCGCCCCGGCCAGTTGCACCTCTACGGGCTGGTACTCGATCGGCACCACCAGCGTCTCGGGCAACAACACCTATCACCCGAGTGGCGGTTTCACCCCGACCGTGGTGGGTGACTACTGGTGGTACATGTCCTACAACGGCGACGCCAACAACAACTCCGCCCACAGCACCTGTCCGTCTGTGTACGAGACGGTCGTTTCCAAGGCGTCCCCGACTCTGACTGCGGGCGGTCCTGGAACCGGCACCGCGAACACGGTCATCGCCACAGGCTCGATCAGCTCGGCTCTCGCAGGTTCCTCGGGAACAAACGCCTCCGGCACGATCACCTTCTACGAGGACGGGCCGGTCTCTAGCGCGCCTGCCAGTTGCACCTCTACGGGCTGGAACTCGCTGGGGACGGCGTCGGTGTCGGGCAACAACACCTATCACCCGAGTGGCGGTTTCACCCCGAGCGTGACGGGAAACTACTACTGGTACTCCTCATATGGCGGGGACGCCAACAACAACTCCGCCCACAGCACATGCCCGTCTGTGTACGAGACGGTCGTTTCCAAGGCGTCCCCGACTCTGACTGCGGGCGGTCCTGGAACCGGCACCGCGAACACGGTCATCGCCACAGGCTCGATCAGCTCTGTGCTCGCGAGCTCCTCGGGCACCAATGCCTCGGGCACGATCACCTTCAAGGTCTTCGGCCCCCTGTCCTCGCCACCGTCAGTCTGCACAACCGGCGGGTCGACTGTCGGGACGGCGTCGGTGTCGGGCAACGCCACCTACCACCCGTCTGCTGGCTACACGCCGACGGCTTCGGGAAACTACTACTGGTACTCCTCCTACGGCGGGGACGGAAACAACAACACGGCCGTTAGCCCCTGCGGCTCGTCGATGTCGGTCACCGTCGTGAGCGGTTCTACGGCCACCAAGCTCGCCTTCACCACTTCTCCCGTCTCGGGCGCGGTGTCCAACAACGCAAGCCTTGGGCCGATCACCGTCACGGTCGAGAACGCCTCGAGCAGCCCCGTGAACGTCACCTCGGCGACCACGGTCACGTTGTCGTCCAACTCGACCGGGACATACATCCTTGGCAGCCTGGGAGCTACGTCCCCGGGTCAGACGACCGTGACGATTGCGAGCGGTTCGTCGTCGGTCACCTTCTACTACGGGGACACCCTCGCGGGAACTCCCACGATCAAAGCCGCCTCGGGCTCGCTCACCCCAGCCACCCAGCAAGAGACCATCACGGCGGGTACCGCTTCTGTCATCTCGATCGTGTCCGGCTCGAACCAGTCCGCCAATCAGGGCGTCGCGTTCGCCAACCCGCTCGTCGCCTTAGTGGCCGACTCGTTCGGGAACCCGGTGTCGGGTGCGACCGTCACCTTCACCGCCCCGACTTCGGGGGCGTCGGGGACCTTCGCCTCGGGCGGATGCACAACGAACTCGCCCACCACCACTTGCGCGGTGAGCACCGGCGGCAATGGTGAGGCCACGTCCTCCACCTTCACGGCGAACAGCACCGGTGGCTCCTACAACGTCTCGGCCAAGGCCGCCGGGACGATCACGGTGAACTTCTCGCTCTTAAACGGGATGAACTTCACGATCACCGGTCCGACGGGCCTTCCTCCGGTGTACCCCGGCGGCACGAGCGTGTCGCTCGATCTGTCGATCACCAATCCCAACTCCGAGTCCATCAACGTCCCGGTCAACAGCCTGGGTGGGAGCGTCTCGTCGATCGACAACCCCGACGCCGACGGATCGCTCCCGGCGTGCAGCACGTCGTGGTTCACCATCACCCCCTCGTCCAGCACGGACATCCTGAGCGTCGGGGCCGGGGCGACCGTGTCCCTCAGCTCGCTGTCACAGTCCGACTGGCCGGTCCTCACGATGCTCAACGAACCCGTCAACCAGGACAACTGCGAAGGCACCACCCTCAACTTGAGCTTCACCGGAACGGGGAGCGGATCATGAGTCGCCGCACCGTCTTCGTGCTCGAGACCGCCATCGCGACGATCAACGTCACCGAGGTGTCGTCATGAGTCAGGCTCCATTGCACGTAAAGCCGTCCGGCAGATCGCGGCGCATCAAGTTCCTCGTCCTGCTCGGAGGCTTCGTTGCCATGCTCGGCATCGGAACTGCGGCCTGGGCCTTTTTCACCAGCCACGGCAGCGGGACCGGAGCAGCGTCGGCTGGGACGCTCAACCCGCCTACCAACGTGACGGTGCCCTCGACCTCGGGGAGCACAGTCTCGGTGTCCTGGACAGCACCAATCGAGCCTGCCGGCGTCACCCTCGACGGTTATTACGTCCAGAGTTACCTCGGGTCCACGCCGAGCCCGGCCTGTGGCACCTCGCCGACATCGCTCGTCTCGACAACGTCGTGTGACGACACCGGCGTCTCCCCGGGCACCTACACCTACACGGTGACCGCCGTCTATAGCACTTGGACCGCTACGAGCACGCCGAGTAACCCCGTCACCGTGAGCGCTTCAGTTCTGGACCACTTCACCCTCTCGCCGTCCACCTCGACGCCAACGGCGGGCACGGCCTTTACCGTTGCCCTCACCGCCGTCGACCAAAACGGCAGCACCGTTACCAACTACACCGGCCCCGAGTGCCTGACGTTCTCCGGCCCGGACAACAGCCCCGACACCACCGCACCGAGCTACCCGGCCCAGGGCAGTTGCTCATCTGGTTCTGCCGTGACTTTCGTCAACGGTGTGGCTACCGGTGCCAACGCTGCGAGCGTCACGCTCTATGACGCTGAGAGCGTCACCTTGACCGCCACCGACAACCCCACCGGAAAGACCGGGACGACGGGCCTGGTTGTGGGCGCGGGCACCGCCACCCAGATCGTGCTCTCGGGCGCGACCGGTGACCTTGCCTCGGGGGCGACGCGCACCTTCACGGCCACCATCGAGGACGCGGCAGGCAACCCGGTCACCTCGGGGGCTGACTCCGCCGACGCCCTGAGCTTCTCGCAGACCAGCGGATCGGGCTTGGTCAGCTTCGCAACGCCCAGCACGACGGTCGCCGGCGTGGCCACCGACGTCGTCACGGGCAACCTGGCGGGCAGCGTCACGATCAAGGCCAGTGCCACGCTCAACTTGGTGCCCACCGACTCCAACACCGAGACCTTCACGGTCACGGCGGGCACCGCCACCCAGATCGTGCTCTCGGGCGCGACCGGTGACCTTGCCTCGGGGGCGACGCGCACCTTCACGGCCACCATCGAGGACGCGGCGGGCAACACCGTCACCTCGGGTGCCGACTCCGCCGACTCCCTGAGCTTCTCGCAGACGACCGGCTCCGGCTCGGTCAGCTTCGCAACGCCCAGCACGACGGTCGCCGGCGTGGCCACCGACGTCGTCACGGGCAACCTGGCGGGCAGCGTCACGATCAAGGCCAGTGCCACGGTCAACTCGGTGGCCACCGACTCCAACACCGAGACCTTCACGGTCACGGCGGGCACCGCCACCCAGATCGTGCTCTCGGGCGCGACCGGTGACCTTGCCTCCGGGGTGACGCGCACCTTCACGGCCACCGTCGAGGACGCGGCAGGCAACCCGGTCACCTCGGGAGCTGACAGCACCGACCCCATCGCCTTCTCCCAGACGACCGGGGCGGGCTCGGTCAACTTCGCAACGCCCAGCTCGACCGTCGCCGGCGTGGCCACCGACGTGGTCACCGGCAACCTGGCGGGCAGCGTCACGATCAAGGCCAGTGCCACGGTCAACTCGGTGGCCACCGACTCCAACACCGAGACCTTCACGGTCACGGCGGGCACCGCCACCCAGATCGTGCTCTCGGGCGCGACCGGTGACCTTGCCTCCGGGGTGACGCGCACCTTCACGGCCACCGTCGAGGACGCGGCAGGCAACCCGGTCACCTCGGGAGCTGACAGCACCGACCCCATCGCCTTCTCCCAGACGACCGGGGCGGGCTCGGTCAACTTCGCAACGCCCAGCTCGACCGTCGCCGGCGTGGCCACCGACGTGGTCACCGGCAACCTGGCGGGCAGCGTCACGATCAAGGCCAGTGCCACGGTCGACTCGGTGCCCACCGACTCCAACACCGAGAGCTTCACGGTCACCTTCGGTACGGCGAGCGCGCTCGACATTCACCAACCAGCCCACCTCCGGTCAGAACATCCAGGCCACCGGCACGGGTTCGTTCCCTGTCTCGGTGGCGGTCCAAGACGCCAACGGCAACACCGAGACCGGCCTCAGCAGTGGGTCGGTGATGCTGGCCATCGGTATCAACCCGTCCTCGGGCGTGCTCAGTTGCACCGGTGGCCTGACGGCCTCAGTGTCAAGCGGCGTGGCGAGCTTCACCGGCTGTGCCATCACCAAGGCGGGCACCGGCTACAACCTCACGGCGACCGACAGCACCTTGACCGCGCCCGCCAACGCCAACAGCTTCAACATCATTGCAGGCACCGCCACCCAGATCGCACTCACGGGCTCGACGACGAACCTCGCCTCGGGCACGGCGCGCACCTTCACGGCCACGATCGAGGACGCGGCGGGCAACACCGTCACCTCGGGGGCCGACTCCACCGACTCCCTGAGCTTCTCGCAGACGACCGGCTCCGGCTCGGTCAGCTTCGCCACGCCCAGCACTACCAGCGGTGGCGTGGCCACCGACGTGGTCACCGGCAACCTGGCGGGAAGCGTCACCATAAAGGCGAGCGGCACGGTCAACTCGCTTGCCACCAGCTCCAACACCGAGACCTTCACGGTCACCTTCGGCACCGCCACCCAGATCGCACTCACGGGCTCGACGACGAACCTCGCCTCGGGCACGGCGCGCACCTTCACGGCCACGATCGAGGACGCGGCGGGCAACACCGTCACCTCGGGGGCCGACTCCACCGACTCCCTGAGCTTCTCGCAGACGACCGGCTCCGGCTCGGTCAGCTTCGCCACGCCCAGCACTACCAGCGGTGGCGTGGCCACCGACGTGGTCACCGGCAACCTGGCGGGAAGCGTCACCATAAAGGCGAGCGGCACGGTCAACTCGCTTGCCACCAGCTCCAACACCGAGACCTTCACGGTCACCTTCGGCACCGCCACCCAGATCGCACTCACGGGCTCGACGACGAACCTCGCCTCGGGCACGGCGCGCACCTTCACGGCCACGATCGAGGACGCGGCGGGCAACACCGTCACCTCGGGGGCCGACTCCACCGACTCCCTGAGCTTCTCGCAGACGACCGGCTCCGGCTCGGTCAGCTTCGCCACGCCCAGCACTACCAGCGGTGGCGTGGCCACCGACGTGGTCACCGGCAACCTGGCGGGAAGCGTCACCATAAAGGCGAGCGGCACGGTCAACTCGCTTGCCACCAGCTCCAACACCGAGACCTTCACGGTCACCTTCGGCACCGCCACCCAGATCGCACTCACGGGCTCGACGACGAACCTCGCCTCGGGCACGGCGCGCACCTTCACGGCCACGATCGAGGACGCGGCGGGCAACACCGTCACCTCGGGGGCCGACTCCACCGACTCCCTGAGCTTCTCGCAGACGACCGGCTCCGGCTCGGTCAGCTTCGCCACGCCCAGCACTACCAGCGGTGGCGTGGCCACCGACGTGGTCACCGGCAACCTGGCGGGAAGCATCACCATAAAGGCGAGCGGCACGGTCAACTCGCTTGCCACCAGCTCCAACACCGAGACCTTCACGGTCACCTTCGGCACCGCCACCCAGATCGCACTCACGGGCTCGACGACGAACCTCGCCTCGGGCACGGCGCGCACCTTCACGGCCACGATCGAGGACGCGGCGGGCAACACCGTCACCTCGGGGGCCGACTCCACCGACTCCCTGAGCTTCTCGCAGACGACCGGCTCCGGCTCGGTCAGCTTCGCCACGCCCAGCACTACCAGCGGTGGCGTGGCCACCGACGTGGTCACCGGCAACCTGGCGGGAAGCGTCACCATAAAGGCGAGCGGCACGGTCAACTCGCTTGCCACCAGCTCCAACACCGAGACCTTCACGGTCACCTTCGGCACCGCCACCCAGATCGCACTCACGGGCTCGACGACGAACCTCGCCTCGGGCACGGCGCGCACCTTCACGGCCACGATCGAGGACGCGGCGGGCAACACCGTCACCTCGGGGGCCGACTCCACCGACTCCCTGAGCTTCTCGCAGACGACCGGCTCCGGCTCGGTCAGCTTCGCCACGCCCAGCACTACCAGCGGTGGCGTGGCCACCGACGTGGTCACCGGCAACCTGGCGGGAAGCATCACCATAAAGGCGAGCGGCACGGTCAACTCGCTTGCCACCAGCTCCAACACCGAGACCTTCACGGTCACCTTCGGCACCGCCACCCAGATCGCACTCACGGGCTCGACGACGAACCTCGCCTCGGGCACGGCGCGCACCTTCACGGCCACGATCGAGGACGCGGCGGGCAACACCGTCACCTCGGGGGCCGACTCCACCGACTCCCTGAGCTTCTCGCAGACGACCGGCTCCGGCTCGGTCAGCTTCGCCACGCCCAGCACTACCAGCGGTGGCGTGGCCACCGACGTGGTCACCGGCAACCTGGCGGGAAGCGTCACCATAAAGGCGAGCGGCACGGTCAACTCGCTTGCCACCAGCTCCAACACCGAGACCTTCACGGTCACCTTCGGCACCGCCACCCAGATCGCACTCACGGGCTCGACGACGAACCTCGCCTCGGGCACGGCGCGCACCTTCACGGCCACGATCGAGGACGCGGCGGGCAACACCGTCACCTCGGGGGCCGACTCCACCGACTCCCTGAGCTTCTCGCAGACGACCGGCTCCGGCTCGGTCAGCTTCGCCACGCCCAGCACTACCAGCGGTGGCGTGGCCACCGACGTGGTCACCGGCAACCTGGCGGGAAGCGTCACCATAAAGGCGAGCGGCACGGTCAACTCGCTTGCCACCAGCTCCAACACCGAGACCTTCACGGTCACCTTCGGCACCGCCACCCAGATCGCACTCACGGGCTCGACGACGAACCTCGCCTCGGGCACGGCGCGCACCTTCACGGCCACGATCGAGGACGCGGCGGGCAACACCGTCACCTCGGGGGCCGACTCCACCGACTCCCTGAGCTTCTCGCAGACGACCGGCTCCGGCTCGGTCAGCTTCGCCACGCCCAGCACTACCAGCGGTGGCGTGGCCACCGACGTGGTCACCGGCAACCTGGCGGGAAGCGTCACCATAAAGGCGAGCGGCACGGTCAACTCGCTTGCCACCAGCTCCAACACCGAGACCTTCACGGTCACCTTCGGCACCGCCACCCAGATCGTGTTCACGTCTGCGCCGCCTTCGACACTCGCGGCTGGCCAAACGTTCTCGACAACCGTGGCGGTCGAGGACGCCCAGGGCAACATCGAGACCAACCTCAGTACCTCGGTCACCCTTGCCATCGAGACCGGGCCTAGCGGTGGCGTGCTGAGTTGCACGACGACGCCGACCAGCCTCTCGAGCGGCCAAGCGACCTTCTCGGGATGCTCGTTCAACGAGGCGAGCATCACGCCCTACACCCTCCAGGCGACGTCTGACGGCTTCTCTGCCACAACAGGGAACATCACGGTTTCCGTGACCACGTCCAGCCCGCCTGGCACCTACACGGACGTCATTCCGCCTGGTTACGCAACCGTCAGCTTCACCAGTTGCGGTGGTGGCGGCGGTGGCGGAAAGAGCGGGAGTTCTTTGACGGGCGGCACAGGCGGTGGCGGTGAGTGCCAGAGCGGGACGATCACGGTCCCGCCCAGCGGGACGACGCTCACCGTGTACGTGGGCGGTGGCGGTGGCGGCGGAACCCTCGGTGACGGCGGCAGCGCCGGCACGAGCGGCTACGGCGCTGGCGGCGCTGGCAACACAGCCACCTCGGCCGACACCGGCGGTGGGGGCGGCGGTGCGAGCGCGATCGAAGGTCCGAGTGCCACGGTGATCGTTGTCAACGGCGGCGGGGCCGGTGGCGGGGCGGCCGGTACGGGTGCGAACGCTGGCGCCGGAGGAACACCGGGTGGCAGCGCAGGCGACGGGACCTCCAGCACCAATGCCAGCGCCGGCGCGAACGGCGGCACCGGCAGTGGCACCGGCTACGGCACCGACGGCACAGGCACCGGTGATGCGGCGACCACCTCCGGCGGCGGCGGTGGTGGCGGCGGTGGCGGCGGCTACTACGGCGGTGGCGGTGGCGGTGGCGGCGGCGGCGGCCTGTCCGGGAACGGCGGTGGCGGCGGCAGCGGTGGCGGTGGATCGACCTTCGACGCCACGACGGGCACCTACATCGTCTCGGTGACAGCGCACAACCTCACCACGAGCGTCGGTGGCACCGCAGGCAACCCCGGCACGAACGGTTCTGTCAGCATCACCTTGGGCCAGGCGGTCGAGCTCGTGTTCACCACCCAACCAGGTGGCGGCACTGCCGGCACGGCGTGGGCGACACAGCCGAAGGTCACCGTCGAAAACGCCTCGACCAGCGCCGTGATCACGACCGACACCTCCACGGTGTCGCTGGCGATCGCGTCGGGAACTCCGACCAGTGGGGGTCCGGGCACGCTCTCGGGCTGCACCCAGAGCGGCGAGACCAGTGGGGTGGTGTCATTCACCGGGTGCAAGATCAACACGGTGGGCACCGGCTACAAGCTCACTGCCACCGACTCCAACGACGGAGTCACCTCGCCGTCAGCACCGAGCAGCGCCTTCAGCATCACCGCGGGTGCCCCCGCCCAGCTCGTGTTCACCACCCAACCAGGTGGCGGCACCGGTGGCACGGCGTGGACCACGCAGCCGAAGGTCACAGTCGAGGACGCCGGAGGCAACACCGTGACGACCGACTCCTCAACGGTGACCCTGGCGATCGGGACCAACCCGAGCGGTGGGACGCTCTCGGGTTGCACCCAGAGCGGCGAAAGCAATGGGGTGGTGTCCTTCACAGGGTGCAAGATCAACACGGTGGGCACCGGCTACACGCTCACGGCCACCGACTCCGCCGACGGACTCAACACGCCGTCAGCACCGAGCAGCGCCTTCAGCATCACCGCGGGTGCCCCCGCCCAGCTCGTGTTCACCACCCAACCAGGTGGCGGCACCGGTGGCACGGCGTGGACCACGCAGCCGAAGGTCACAGTCGAGGACGCCGGAGGCAACACCGTGACGACCGACTCCTCAACGGTGACCCTGGCGATCGGGACCAACCCGAGCGGTGGGACGCTCTCGGGTTGCACCCAGAGCGGCGAAAGCAATGGGGTGGTGTCCTTCACAGGGTGCAAGATCAACACGGTGGGCACCGGCTACGAGCTCACGGCCACCGACTCCGCCGACGGACTCAACACGGCGTCGGCCCCTAGCAGCGCCTTCAACATCACCGCGGGTGCCCCCGCCCAGCTCGTGTTCTCCACCCAACCAGGTGGCGGCACCGGTGGCACGGCGTGGACCACGCAGCCGAAGGTCACAGTCGAGGACGCCGAAGGCAACACCGTGACGACCGACTCCTCAACGGTGTCCCTGGCGATCGCGTCGGGAACTCCGACCAGTGGGGGTCCGGGCACGCTGTCGGGGTGCACCCAGAGCGGCGAAAGCAATGGGGTGGTGTCCTTCACAGGGTGCAAGATCAACACGGTGGGCACCGGCTACGAGCTCACGGCCACCGACTCCACAGACGGACTCAACACGGCGTCGGCCCCTAGCAGCGCCTTCAACATCACCGCGGGTGCCCCCGCCCAGCTCGTGTTCTCCACCCAACCAGGTGGCGGCACCGGCGGCACGGCATGGACCACGACCGCGCAGCCGAAGGTCACCGTCGAGGATGCCGGAGGCAACACCGTGGCGGGCGACTCGTCAACGGTGTCCCTGGCGATCGCGTCGGGAACTCCGACCAGTGGGGGTCCGGGCACGCTGTCGGGGTGCACCCAGAGCGGCGAAAGCAATGGGGTGGTGTCCTTCACAGGGTGCAAGATCAACACGGTGGGCACCAGCTACGAGCTCACTGCCACCGACTCCAACGACGGACTCACCTCGCCGTCTGCCCCTAGCAGCGCCTTCAACATCACCGTGGGTGTCCCCGCCCAGCTCGTGTTCTCCACCCAACCAGGTGGCGGCACCGCCGGCGCGGCGTGGACCACGACCGCGCAGCCGAAGGTCACAGTCGAGGACGCCGGGGGCAACATCGCGACGACCGACTCCTCGACGGTGTCCCTGGCGATCGGGACCAACCCGAGCGGTGGAACGCTGTCGGGATGCACCCAGAGCGGCGAGAGCAATGGGGTGGCGTCCTTCACCGGGTGCAAGATCAGCACGGCGGGCACCGGCTACACGCTCACGGCCACGGATTCCGCCGACGGACTCACCACGCCGTCTGCACCTAGCAGCGCCTTCAACATCAATGCCGTGCCGTCGGTCACGACCACCTCGTTGCCCAACGGTCCGGTGAATGCGTCCTACTCGGCAACCCTGGCGGTCAGCGCCGGGACGAGTCCCTACACCTGGACCGAGACCGCTGGCACCCTTCCCGGTGGGTTGAGTCTGAGCAGCGCAGGTGTGATCTCGGGAACGCCGACGGCTGCGGGGACAACGTCCGGCCTCATGTTCCAGGTGACCGATGCCGACGGCGTGACCGCCTCGTCGGGGTCGTTGTCCATCACCATCTCTGCTCCGGTCAATGTCTCGTTCACGACTGCCGGTACCTACACCCTCACCGTGCCCGCGGGCGTCACCTCGTTCAGCTTCACCATGAACGGAGCGAGCGGTGGTGGTGGTGCCTCAAGTGGGGCCGGTGGTGCAAGCGGAGGCACCGTCTCCGGCACGATCACCATACCGAATAGCAGCACCCCAACTTCGTTCACGGTCGTCGTCGGCGGCGGTGGTGGCGGTGGTACCAAGGGCACCAGTACTACAGGCGGCACCGGCGGTGCAGGTGGTACCAGCGGTGCAGGCTGCGCCGCAGGCGGCACTGGCGGTGCGGCCGGAAACAACAACCCCGGCGGCGGCGGCGGCGGCGGCTCGACCTGCATCTACCTCTACGATGCGCCTGCTGAAACGATCGTGACCGTCGGTGGTGGCGGCGGTGGTGGTGGCGCCGGTACGGGCGGCACCGGCGGCGGTGGCGGCGGCGGCCCCACCACCAACCCCGGCACGAATACTGCCGGTTCTGGCGGCTCCGTTACTGGAAGTAATGGTGGCGGTGGTGGTGAGACGGTGACGACCGGCACCCCCCAGTACACGATTGCCAACACTGTTGGCGCCGGTGGCACTGCGACCAGCGGAGGAACCGCCGGTGGCACGGGCGGTCAGTGCACTGGTGGGAGCTGCGGTGCGGGCGGGACGGGCGCTGCGGGTAGTAGCGGCAGCACCGGTGGCGGTGGCGGTGGTGGTGGTGGTATGGCGTCCGGTGGTGGTGGCGCTGCACACACCTCCGGCTCCGATACCGGTGGTGGTGGTGGTGGTGGTGGTGGATCGGCGTATACGGGCGGTTACAGCACCGGTACGACGAGCTACCTAGTCAGCGGTATCTCGGCCAGTAACGGTACTGCTGGCCTTGGCGGCGCTGGTGGCGCCAGCGGCGCCGCCGGAACAAGTGGCACGGCCGGGTCCGCCACCTTCACGGGTGCTGGCCTCTACAGCGCCGAGGTCGTGGCGACCGGCAGTGCTACTTCGGGCACGACCGTCACAACGTCGACGAGTTTCACGCTGAATGCCAACACGACCTATGCCGTCTTCGCGTTCAGCGATTCCAATTCCGGCGACGGTGCCACCCCCAGCAGCACCTCACTCGGAACGCCCACCTTCAACGCAATCGGGTCGCAGCAGAACTTCGATGCCAGCGCGGATCATGACTGGGCTTGGTATGTGACGGGCGGAGCGAGTAGCCAGGGTCCGGGAACGATCACGATGACCTTCGCAAAGTCGACGACCCAGGCATATGTCGAAGTCGTGGAACTTTTCGGCAACAACATCTCGACCCCGATCGTGATCGGCAACGAAGGCTTTGCCGTCAGTAGCAGCTCGACTACTTCGGCGACGGCAACCCTTTCGAGCGTGAGCAGCACCAACGATGGCGAACTCATCTTCTTCAGTGGTGCGGGGAACGTTGGAGCTTCGGCGCCGACCTCCTCGTCCTCGGCAATCGGCAATCTGGGCTACACGGCAGCGTCGGCCGGTTCCGAAGGTGTCTACTACGGGGCTCCACCGCAGACGTCTGAGACACTCACGTTGGGCACCGCTTCATATTGGGGCACGATCGCATTGGAGATCGTCGAGTGACGCAGAGAGCGAGGTCACCGCTCAATTGCCGACCACCCCGGCCCACTTACCGCACCGTTACCACCAAGGCTCCAACCAAACCACATTCATTGAACCAAAGGGGATAAAGAAAATGTCAACCAGTCACAGGACACTCCACCGCAAGCGCTTCAAGGACCTAGGAGAAAGAGAGGAGGGCTTCACGCTCATCGAGCTCTTGGTCGTGTTGTTGATCATCGGCATCTTGTTGGCGATAGCGATCCCGACCTTCCTCTCTACGACCAAGTCGGCCAACAAGACCTCGGCCCAGGCCAACCTGCAGACGGCCCTCACGGCCTCTGACGCCTACTTCACCCAGTCCAACCAGACCTTCTCGGGCATCGACCAGCCGGACACGACCACCTCGGACATCTCGGCCATCGACACGGGCATGAGCTTTGTGTCCGGGACCAACTCGACGGGGATCAACTCCATCTCGCTCTGGACAGACGGGTCCACCTCGCTCGTGTTAGCCGCCTACTCGGCCGGGGCGAGAGACTGCTACTTCGTCATCGAGATGAAGGCCCCGAGCTCGACTGTCTGGGGCGGTCTCGGCATCGGCACATGGTTCTCGGTCCTTCCCAACGTGGACCCCGGCTCTTGTGTGGCCGCCGGTACGACACCTACCGGTGCAGTCACGCCCCAGACCGGTAGCTACCCGAGCGCATGACACAAAGCCGACGGGACCGGACTAGCTCCGCTCCGGCGTTTGTCGGCCGAGGAAGAGCCGGGGACGACCGTTCCTGGCTCCATCAAGGATCGTCGCCTGGGGGGTGCCTCCCCCAGAACGACGAGGTGCACGGCTCTCCTGTTTCCCTCGCAAGGGCCTCGGGGGGTCGTGCACCTTTGTACTGTTATCGGCTCTCGCAGTTCGGGCCTTGAACCTTAGAGCCCCGGGCGAAGACCGGTTGCATTCGATCGCCCAAGACACCAAGACAAAGGACCTGTGATGAAGAAACGAGACGACTCGGGCGAGGTGGCAGATGAGCGCACTTGATCAGTTGGACGCCCCCGTCGTTTCGTCCCGGCGAGACGACCTCGTCGTCAAGGCCGTCATGGTCCAAGGCGGCGAGGCGGAGATCGCCGGAGTAAAGACGGCCTTCGCACGGATCGTCATGAGCGGCGTCGATCCCGAGCACGTGAGGCTCGATGCTCGAGCACAAAGACGCCAGGTGATCGCGGTGTTGAAGCTCGACGACGCGGCAGCACTTGCAGCCGGTCTTCGCGACGTGGTGGACCGCATCGTCAGGTCCACGGCGACGCCTTCGGTCGCGGCCTCCGGGAGCTGGACGTGGACCTCCACGCCTCCTCTCGGCGAGGACCTCCTGGTCGTAGAGGCGAGGGCCGACAGCACTGCGGTTGTTTCGGCTGCTCGGATGGCCCCGACCGTTCGGGTGGACTTCACCGGCACGCCGGTAGAGGGACTCACGGCGGAAAGCCCCCCAGTCCATGTGCTCGGGGCCGTCTTCTCTGCTCCTCACCTGGCGCAGGCGCTCGGCAACAGCCTGATAAAGGTCGTGCGTTCGGTGCTCGGGCAACGGCGGGTCGAACTATCGTTTGTCGGACCCGGTCCCTCCTATCTTGAACGCCGTTGAGATGAGCGCCCCTCGGTGGCGAAAAGCACCGCCCGGCCATTGCATTCGCAGTTCCGAAGACCCAGGATGTGTGTGACGAAAATGCGAGGAAAGTCCAGCGAGGGTGG
Organism: uncultured Acidimicrobiaceae bacterium; assembly: GCA_963836935.1. Taxonomy (GTDB): domain Bacteria; phylum Actinomycetota; class Acidimicrobiia; order Acidimicrobiales; family Bog-793; genus Fen-455. The sequence goes on along the minus strand of CAWILM010000022.1, from coordinate 75,939 downwards.
CTACAGCATCGTCGAGATGCTGGTAGGCATCAGCCTGCTCGCGATCATCCTTCTCGCCGCCGCCAGAGGTGCCATCGCGACCTTGTCCGCCGCCACCCTCGCGAAGGAGCACTCGGTCGCCACCGGCCTTGTGACAGCCGCCATGGCAGAGACCGTCGCCCTCCCGTTCACCGACTTGGAGAACGGCCTCAACCCGACAGGTGACTCCGGCTTCTCGACCGATCCCAGCATCGTCGCCTCCGGTGTGACCAACTGCGACGCCACTCCCCCGACGAGCGGCTACGTCTTAAAGCTGAACGGCTCGGTCACACCGACGGCGACCTCTTCGGTCCCGGTCTGCAACGGAAACACCTCCGAGGCACCGCTCGTCCCCCACATCTCGAGCGTCAACGAGGGCATCACCTACACGATCTACACCTACCCGACGACCGACACCGCTTCACCCGGCATCGTCACCGTCGTCGTGGTGGTGACATGGAAGGCGCCCAACGGGGGCATCCAAAAGGTCGTCGGCGAGGACGGGATCGCCGCGCCATGAGAGCCCATTTCGCTGATCGGCTGGGGAGCGACGAGCGCGGTTTCACGGTGGTCGAGATGGTCGTCACGATGGCGCTCATCGCGATCGTCCTGTTGCTCCTCCCGGCGATCTTGTCCACGACGACGACGGCGACCACGACCTCTGAGGGCACTACGACCGGGGCGGCCGAGGCCCAGCTCGCCATCTTGAACCTCGACTCTCAGGTGGCCTCGGCGATCCAGGTGTGCATCCCGACGCCTTCTCTCGTGGGCGAGAGCATCACTCTTCCCTCAGGCACCTACACGATCACGGGCGTCACGAACGCAACCACGATCACACTCTCGGCCGTCGTGGCCGCTGCGACCGGCCTTACCTGGTCGCTCGCCTCTCCCTATCAGCTTTCGCGCCTTTCTGGCACCGACGGCGTCACCAACGGCACGAACGTGTTCACCGCCGCCTCGGGTGACTTCTATGACGGGTTCGCCTTAAGAGTCGAACAGGTCGAGTCGCCGACTGTCAACCAGTGGGAGCAGTGGCAGGTGAACGGGACCTCGGGTCTCCTACAAGAAGAGCGCTACGTCCCCGGCAATGCTGGAAACGGGTGGGTGACGGTCGCGAAGACCATTTACAACACGACGATCCTGCCCTTCACAGAGCCGCTCCCGGCCCAGGGCTCTCCCCAGGAGCTTCTGATCGACCTCCAGGTGAGCGAGCACCCCGGACGGCTGTCCGAGAAGCTCGAGATCAAGTCGGCCGTGTCCGCATTCAGCACGCCCTATGTGTTGTCGCCGACGCCAGTTTGCTCGACCACGGCCGCGGCGCCGACGAGTTGAGGAGTTGACCATGAGAAAACGCCTTCAGCGACAGATTCGCCGGCCGGACGACAAGGGCCAGGCGGTCGTGATCGTGCTCGTCGTCTCCTTGCTTGTCATCGCCGCCATCGGCATCGCCTTTTCGACGGCCCGGGCGGGCATCAACGAGTCGATCGGCTTCAAACAAGGCACCCAAGGTGAGATGGCTGCCCAGACAGGGCTCGCCTACGAGCTCACGGCCATGCGCAACACCTCGGCCTACGCCGCCCTTCCCTGCAGCCTCGCAGGCTCGCTCGGCGTGACCGGGGCCATCTCGACCTACTCGGTCGGTGTCTCTTACTCATCAAGCGGCACGGCTCTCACCTGCTCGGGCTCCGGCTCCACGCTCGGGGGCAGCACCGCGCCCACGAACGCCACGCTTATCTCGACGGGAAAGGCCCGCTTCGGCTCTGTGTCGATCATGAGAGAGGACGTCTCGATCGCCGAGAGCGCCACGACCGAGCAGGCCCTCGGCTATGCCATCTTCACCTCGAACAACTTGGACCTCCAGAACGCGGCCGTGCTTAACACCGGGGTCGCGGTGCCCGACATCTACGCCGGGGAACAGCTCACCTGCAACAACGCCACCACAAGTGAGGGGAGCTTGATCTCCTATTACCCGGTCACGCTCCAGAACTACTGCACCTTCACCGGCAACGTCACCTCGGCCAGCTACGTGCAGCTCGAGGGCTACGCCGGTATCGGGGGCAACGTGACCTCCTACGGCGGGAACGGCACGTGTGCTGGGATCTGCGTCACCGGCTACACCACCATCGGTGGCAACGCGACCGAGACGAACGGGAACATCGCTTTGTCCAACAGCGGATCGATCACGGGCAACGCCTACGCCTCGGGCACGATCACAAACATCGGGAGCGGGAAGGTAAAAGGGACCCAGTACCCCGGCGACACCTCGCTCTCGTCTGAGACGATGCCCGCCTCGGACACCTTCCCTTCGCTTTACCTTCCGACCTCGGGCTGGGCCGTCGTGACGATCCCTTCCTCGTCGTGTGCGACGTACTTCAAGAGCAACGCCACCGAGGGAAGCGGCGGGACGGTCGTCGACCCCGACCTGTTCCAGGCGGCGCTAGAGAACCAGACCGAAAGGACGATCTACGAGGCGCCGAACTGCGCCATCTCCTACTCGGCAACGCAGGTCTTCGCCCAGAACCCCTCCCCCAACGGAGATGCCATCTTGGACGTCGCGTCCATGACCTTCACGGCCGCCAACACCTTCTGCGAGGAGTCGGCGACAGACTCCCACACCTGCTCGTCGGCGACGACGCCCGGTCCGAACCTCATCCTCTTCGCCGGGCCGTCACCTGCCCCACCGCCCGCCTCTCCGACCTGCAGCACCTCGACGGTCGACGCCAGCTTCTCCAACCAGGCCAACTTCGAGCCCAACATCGCCGTGCTCATCTACTCACTCGGCGAGGTGGACTACGCGAACGCCCCCTCCATGACAGGACAGATCCTTGCTTGCGGGGGCGTGACCGGGACGAACAAGTTCACGCTCACCTTCAACCCCTCTGCCGCCTACGAGGTGTTCGGGACGCCCGGTTCGACCTTGACCGTCGCGATCAACGACAAGTACATCACGGCGGGCTAGAAACCATGACCGTCTCGCCCCGACCCGGGCCTTGGATGTGACCTGCCATGGGCGTCGATCTTCTTGACAAGACGCCGAGGCCTCGGCGCGCGAGTCGTGAACAAAGCGGCTCCGAGACAAAAGACCACGACCCGATAGACCCCGAGGAGCGCTTTCGCCTCGCGTTCGAGAACAACATGACCGCCACGATCCTGTTAGATCGAAAGGACAAGATCGTGGAGGTCAACGACGCCTTTTGCGAGATGCTCGGACGCAGCAGGGACGAGATCGTCGCCGGGCGCTCGGAGGTATTCACCCACCTTGAGGACCGCCCCATCACCAAGGAGGCCCACCGCCGCCTTAGCTCTGGCGAGGTGGACAAGGTGAGCTACTTAAAGCGCTACCTGCACAACAACGGGCAGGTGATCGACGTCGAGGTCAAGAAGTCCGCCGTACGCGACGCTACGGGGTCCACGCTCTATTTCGTCGCCTCGGTCCGCGACGTCACCGAGGAACGGGCTCTTAACGCCCAGCTCTCCTACCAGGCACTGCACGACTCGCTCACGGGCCTCGCCAACCGGGTGCTGTTCGAGAACCGGCTCTTTCAAGCTCACGCGAGGACTGCTCGAAAGGGCGGGTGCAACGCGGTGATGTTGTTGGACCTCGACGACTTCAAGGAGGTGAACGACACCTTCGGTCACCTGGTCGGAGACGAGCTGTTAGTGGCGCTCGCGCGCCGCTTCGAGGAGGTGACCCGCTCTTCGGACACATTGTGTCGCTTCGGGGGCGACGAGTTCATCTACCTGGCCGAGGAGCTGGCGTCCCCGGCTCAGGCCGAGGAGGTTGCCGATCGTCTCTTGGGCGTGCTCACAGAGCCTTTCTCCCTTGCTGGGACGCAGTTAGAACTTCACGCGAGCATCGGGGTCGTGGTCTTGGAAGAGACGCGAAAGGACTGGAGCGAGCTCATCGGGGACGCCGACGCCGCCCTGTACGAGGCCAAGCGCCAGGGAAAGGCCCGCCACGTCCTTTTCACCCCCCGCCATGCACCACCAGGCGGTCAGCCGCTTCGATCTCCTCCGAGAGCCCCCTTATGAGCCGGTGCGCCAGCCTGAGCGTCTCGGACCTCGGCGACAGCCCTGAGGCGGCGCGAAAGACCCGACGGGTTCCCCAAGTACCCCGAGATACGGACGAGAAAGTAGCCATGCGCTTTCAGATCGCAAAAAAACGCCGCCAAGAGCGGCCACGACGTCCCCGTCCGAACTCAGCGTGAAGTAGGTCGCCGATATGGCCACAAACGACATCCCGCAGAAACCCGCCATGAGACGTTTCAGAGCCCTCCTTGACTCTCTCGATCATCCTCACGACCCGGAGTACCACTGGCTCAGGAACGAGCGGCGTCATGGCCCTCAACCACCACCAGACGCCGCACCAGGACCGGATGACTCGCAGCTTTTGCAATCTGACGCTCAAGCTCAAAGTCCCGAACACCACAGGAGATTCTCGGACCGCCACAGCGAGGGAACAGACTGATGTCGGGAAAGCCCATCTCGTGCCTGAGCACTGTCTATTCAAGAACATCTGCACGACGTGGGACCCCTGTTGGTAGAGGTGGTATTCAGGTAAGGCCCATCGCCGACCACAAGGGCCGCATCTTCTCTTCCCGGGACCTGCAACAAGCTGCTGGTCTCTCCTTGTACCGCCAGAACCACTGGGACAGATGTGGCGTGCTGCCCCACGCCCGCTCTGGCGAGGCGGGCTGGAGGAAGTTCTCTATCCGCGAGGTGTTTGCCCTCGCGATCTCTGTCGAGATCCGTCGCAGGTTCGGAGTTCCCCTCGAGCGGCTCAAATGGCTCCAGGACCACATGTTGGACGAGGATGCCGACCACCTGAAGGTGGCAGTCGACCTGATGGCGACCCTCGGTCTCGGCGTGTGGCTCCTCACCGACCTCGAAGACACGTTCATCATGGACTCCGAGTCGGAGTTACAGCGCCTGTTGAGCCGCGGGTTCCTCTCCGCTCACAAAGAGTCCGCGTTCGTGGTGCTCAATGTGAGCCCACTCGTGAATCGGGCGCTGGCGTGCCTGAAGAACCCTGCCCTGCTGGAGGCATCGGGCTACAACGACGAGGCAGTTCTTAAGATTCGGTCCTTGGTCGGCACCGAATCACCCGACAAGGCCGATGTCCTCCACGTGCCCCGGAACAGAGACTTCGAGCTGAGCAAGGTCACTTCGCCCAAGGGGCAGACCGATACGACTCCGACCGTCAACGAGACGGATACGTCGCCCTGGCTGAAGGCGCTCTTGGTCAACCATGACTGCACGACCTTGACCGTGATCAAAAAGGACGGAGAGGTAGCCAGGATCGGCCAGGGCAACGTGAGGCGGCTCTGACGTGGTTGCTGAGCCGTGCGGCCCGGAGAGGGCGCTCGTGAGTGGTCGTTCACGGACATGGCGTCCTCCCGTGGGATGATGGGCCCGGGCTGAGACAAGGACGAAATACGATGACAGAACTCGAGGTTTCCCTTGTAGCCGCGTTGAATGAGCACCATCCGCCCGCCCCCTTGAGTCCTACCCACTGCAGGTGCGGCTTTCCGATAGAAGACAAGGGAAAAGGTCAGACCCACATTCCGCCCGACGACGAGTTGAAGATACAAGAGTGGCTGGACGGCCGGCGTGAGCTGGACCAAGTCGAACGCATCGTGTACGAAGGTCTTGCCAGTACCACGCTTCCGGTCACCATCGATCAGCTCGCACGCCACCTTTCTTCTAGCTTCACGAGCCACTGGCCGCCCGTCGAACAGGCTGCAGCGCCGAAGCCGGTTGATCTCGTCATGTGGGTGATCGCCAACATGGTGCGCGTCGAGAACAGCTGGGGAAGACTTGAGGTCGTCGGAGAGTGGCCGGCCTTGCACATCACTCGCGTTGTGCTCAATCCGGTAAGAACTGGTGCACGTTCGGTCGCGCCGAAGTTCTAGCTCGCACTACCGCGTCACTCGTCGTTGTGACTGATCGGCGGCCGAACTACTGACCCTGTAGCGATCGTCGGTTGCGGGTTGCTCGCGGTCGGTGGTAAGCGGCCTCCCAGCGCTCAGGGAACTACGGCGTTTGCCCCGCGGCGGTGCACGGGGGTCTCGCACTGAAGGCGCGCCTGTCGCCCCCCTGTTTACCTCCAACACGAGACACGTGAACCTTCGGGCGAAGACCGGTTGCATTCGATTTCGCCTCGGGGCTGAAAGGGTTCAAGGCCGAAGCGGCGAGAGCCGATAATAGATGAGCGCCCAGGATATAGGACGTGTGATGAAGAAACGAGATGACTCGGGCAGGGGTGGCCGATGAGCGCACTTGATCAGTCGGACGTTCCCGTCGTTCCGGCCCGGGGCGACGACCTCGTCGTGAAGGCTGTCATGGTCCAAGGCGGCGAGGCCGAGATCGCCGGAGTAAAGACTGCCTTCGCACGGATCATCATGAGCGGTGTCGGCCCCCAACACGTGAATCTGGATGGTCGAGCACAAAGGCGCCAGGAGATCGCGGTGCTCAAGCTCGACGATGCGGCGGCATTTGCAGCCGGTCTTCACGAAGTGGTGGACCGCATCGTTCGATCCACGCCGACCCCGGCGGTCGCGGCCTCGGGGAGCTGGTCGTGGACGTCCACGCCACCCTCAGACGAGGACCTTTTGGTCGCTCAGGCGAGAGCCTACGGAGCGGCGGTTGTTTCGGCTACGGGAACGGCATCGACGGTGCGGGTGGACTTGACCGGCACGCTGGTAGCGGGGCTCACGTCAGAAGACCCCCCAGTCCAGGTGCTCGGGGCCATCTTCATTGCTCCTCACCTGGCGCAGGTGCTCGCTAAAAGCTTGAGGAAAGTCGTGCGTTCGGCGCTCGAGCAACGACGCGTCGAGTTCTACCTGTCCCCAAGGGAGTCGCTGTCGGCTTTCCGTATCTGATCACCCCCTCGAGGCGGTGAATCCTCGGAGCGCCGACGATGCGCGGGGCACGAGCACGATCGCGATCTTTGACCTCTACCTGTTCGCCTCCGCGGGCTTCCACTGACAGAAGTTGCCACCGTGCGAACGTCGTCCTCGCCGACGGTGTCGAGTACGGGGGCTACGTCAATGCCGTTGTCGCGTTGAATGCCAAGTAGAGAGACCTCGAGCACGGCGAGCCACGATTACTGGTTCCCTGCCGAGGGAAGGCCGAGGATGTCAGCGCAAAAAGCCTGGCGTTCCCGAGGTCAATCTTGAAGAGTTTCATAGTGCTAAGCCTCGCCAAGATGTCCCGTCGGAACAGCGCCGGATCCTGGAGCGTCTCAGGATTGGCCTTGTGCGACTCCGAGAGCGCCCGCTCACGGGCCGCGACGGCGGCATCTCGCCTGCCACGGATCTCGGGGGTCTAGCGGGTCAGCGGCGATGCAGGCAGGGCCGCGGAGGTGGCGAGGACTGGCGATGACTTCGCCACGGTCTGGTCAGCTCCGCGAGCACGGAGTCGACACCGACGATGTCGCAGATGTCACTGCTGCGCCGTTGTGACTGCAGAAGTACTCTTCTTCTTGGAGAAAGGTTGGTAGCAGTTATGAAGGTCATTTACTTATTCGTTGGCAGCCTGCTTTTCCTTTGTTCCGTAGTCGTGTTTGTGTTCGCTCTGATCGCCTCCCTGGAGACCAACGGCCTGTTCCTCTCGGAGATGTTCGCCACGTGGTTGGCGAGCGCCCTCATCGCCTTGGCGCTGGCGCTGGCCTGCCTCGGCGCCCCATGGCTCGGCGCTCAGCTCAAGACCGGCCAAGGCCAGCCCGCAGCAGCACCACGCTCCTGAGCGACTGTCCTCGACGCGGGCGCACGTTCATCGGCTCTGCGACCTGAGGGCGAATCGGCCGTTCCCGACCGTCGATTCGCGAATGTGCCCTGACCGTGAAGGTCCTCCTGGGAAGAGGCGGCGGGAGGTTCGGCCTTTCCGCCACCTCTGGTCCTGTCAGGTCCGAGGGTTCTCGGACTGTCCCTACGGCTTGGTGGTCACCGGGGAGTGGTCTGTGCGGGTGTCACAGCCCGGCGCACTGTCCGATCTTGTGTCCACCGACGACGTTCGGCGAACCATGGGAGTCGCCGACTTGCGCCGTCGGATCGTTGCCGAGACAGATGAGGTTGCCGGAGATCGTGTTGGTGACGACCTCGGTCGAGTCCGGCAGACCGCCATCGCCGATTGCAGCACCTTGGTTGTTGGTCAAGATGACGTTGCCGTGCACGGTGTTGCGGATCACGCCGAACCAGGTGCCCTGCCAGCCGTTCACGATCTAGTTGCCGAGAGTCGTGTTGTCCTTGATCGGGAAGTTCACGTACGGGTTGAGCCCGACACCCGGGCCGCCGCCAGTAGGAGTCGAGAGGGATGGTGATGACACCGACTACTTGGCCGTCGCGTGCGGATGCCGACATGACCGGGACCTGGCCGGCGAGGACCCGGCTCAAAGCTGCTGAAGGGTCGTCGGACCCTGTCGCCAATGGGTCTGCGGTGTCACAATAGGTCACGAGACCTTTCAGGCGTGAGCCGATAATCGGAGGGGTCACATGCGTACGTCCCGCGTAGCCAGCCTTGTCGCGCTAGGAGCGATCCTCTTGCCACTCGTGGCGAGCCCCGCCTCGGCGATAGGAGCAAGGCAGCGAACCACGCCACCGATAGGAACTCAACTAGCCGAACTGAACGGCTCTGACACCGTCGCCGGTGATGGCCTCGGCGTCTCGGTGGCCATCTCGGGCACAACCGTCCTCTCGGGTGCACCCGGCTACGCCAAGGATGCCGGCCGGGCGTACGTGTTCGCGAAGACGACGACCGGCTGGAAGCATGCCGCCGAGCTGAAGGGCTCCGACACCCTCGCCGGTGATTACTTTGGCTATACGGTGGTCATCTCGGGCCCGACCGCCTTCGTGGGTGCACCGAACCACGCCAAGAGTGCCGGCCGGGCGTATGTGTTCGCGAAGACGGGGGCCTCCTGGAAGCAGATCGCCGAGCTGAAGGGCTCCGACACTGTTGCCGGTGACTACTTCGGCGTCTCGGTGGCCATCTCGGGCACGAGCGTCGTCGTAGGTGCACCCGGCTACGCCAAGAGTGCCGGCCGCGCGTACGTGTTCACCGACACCGCGACCGGCTGGAGGCAGGCCGCCGAACTGAAGGGCTCCGACACCGTCGCTGGTGACAGCTTCGGCGTCTCGGCGGCCATCTCGGGCACCACGGTCGTCGTAGGTGCCAGCGGCCACGCCAAGAGCGCCGGCCGCGCGTACGTGTTCACCAACTCGGCAAGCGGCTGGAAGCAGGTCGCCAAACTGAAGGGCTCCGACACCGTCGCCGGTGATGGCTTCGGCTACTCGGCGGTCGCCTCGGGCACGACCGTCGTCGTGGGTGCACCGAACCACGCTAAGAGCGCCGGCCGCGCGTACGTGTTCACCAACTCGGCAAGCGGCTGGAAGCAGATCGCCGAACTGAAGGGTTCCGACACCGTCGCCGACGACGGCTTCGGCGTCTCGATGGCCATCTCGAGCACGACTGCCGTCGTGGGTGCACCGAACCACGCCAAGGGTGCCGGCCGAGCGTACGTTTTCGCGAAGACGGGGGCCTCCTGGAAGCAGATCGCCGAGCTGAAGGGCTCCGACACAGCGGCCAATGATTACTTCGGCTACTCGGCCGCCGTCTCGGGCACCACCGCCGTCGTGGGTACACCGAACCACGCCAAGAAGGCCGGGCGAGCGTACGTGTTCGAGGCCTGAAGCGTCGAGCAAGCTCAGTCGCGAGCGAGGGCTCGCGACCCTCGGTCAGCTCGTATGGGAGCTGGGGCAGTGGCGACTTCGCCGGCCGGGTCGCCATCTGGGGAGCCACCGGAGTCGTGCACGCTCTCAGCTTTCTGGGAACGCCCGGTCGACAGCCGCAAGAAGATCCGCGTCTGACAGATGCAGATACCTCGTGGTCGTGGCGATGTTGGAATGGCCCATCAACCGCTGCACGACGTGAATGTCCTCACCGCGGCGCACGAGGCTCGTAGCGTAAGTGTGCCTCCAGCGGCGGGATTAATGACGGCTGGTACGGCAAGGCAGATACCTGAATACCGTGCGCAACGATCGGGTTCGCCACCAGGACACCACACCGTTCTATGCGATGAGATTGTTGCCTAGTGGCTATCACTCGAGATGCGACTGCGCGCCCCCACGTGCAACAGGGGGCGGTCTGAGGGCATCGTGGACGCGGTGACCGCGACGTAGCTTTCCTGTCGAGGTGGCGTGGGCGCTCGCATGGTCGCGAAGGCAGCAGCGACGTGCTCGCGACGTCGATCTGGACGGGACGGGGTCCCCACCTGGCGCGTCATTCTGGGCGTCGTTATGCGCTCGCCAGGTTTCGATACCGGGCGGTTGACGGCCTCAAGGCTGCTTGGCGCTCACGATTGTTGCCCGATCGACCCCGGCACTTATGGGATGTGGATATCTCCCTCAGTTATCCAGGAGGAGCGAAGAACTCGAGAGCGATGTTGTCTGGATCACGGAAAGACAAGCCCGAACCGTACGGTGCGTCGACGATGCCGCCGTTCGCGATGCCAAGCTCGTTCAGATGACGCTCCCACTCCTCGAGCTCAGACCGGTTGGCACACGCGAAAGCAAGATGGTCCAAGCCCGGGCGACGCTCGTCGAACGGCTCGGTGCTCTTTAGGTCCGGGAACTGATGGATGCCGACGAGCGTTCCTCCCATGAGCCAGACGACGTGGTGGAAAGGACCGGTATCCTCATCGATTACCGGGTCAGAGCCGAACAACTGCTGATACCAGGGGCGGCTGCGCCCGAGGTCGGTAACTGTCAGAGCGACGTGCGTGATCGCAGGAAACTCGGGCATCAAAGGCCTCCTCGTTGTGAGATGTGCCGGAAGGTTCCGCTTGATTTGATGGTGGACGACGCCGTCAGCTCCGCTATTGACGCCGTCCGCCCCCCGGCTCGATAACGCTCTCCTGAAGATCGAAGGGCCGTTAGGACGCCTGCCAGGTGTCGGTGAAGCCGTTGCCCGACGAGTTGAGCGCGCCCGGAACGGCGAGCGGTGTTATGCCGTTCACCATCTCGATCCCAGTGTTCGCATACGCGCTGATCGGCGCCGAGACGGAGCCGACGCTCGCCGAAGCGTTCGAGAAGGTCACGCTGCCGAAGTCAGCAAGCGAGGTGAGCGAGCAGCGGAAGCTGCAGATCTCCGGTCGCTCGACGACCCACTCCGCGGAGGACTCGGCCGCACCGGAGAAGAAGATCGTCGTCGAGTAGGTCCAGTGCGTCGCATCAGCGAGGGACAGCGTCCAGCTCGAACCGCTCACGGTCACCGACACGGTGATCGTGTCGCCGGGCGATACCGGGTAGTAGCCGGTTGCGGGGTTCAGCTCGACCTCGTAGCCGCTGTCGACTGCGGAGTCACCGTACATTTCGTACCAGGCGTCGTAGGAGGGCGAGCCGTCGATGCAGTCCGCCTCGGTGCCGTCCTGCTCGACGGTGTCGCTCGAATACCCGTCGATGCCCGTCCACTGCGCGGAATAGGAACTCGTTGCCCCCGAGCAGGTGAGGGTCGGAACGGTCCAGAAGGCGCTCACGGCGTCGAAGGTCGCTTCGAGGCCCGCGTAGCCGGACCAGTTGGAGGACTGGACCAGGGCAGCGGTCACCGTGAGCGTCGCGGTGTTCGTCTTCGCGGACCCGGCGGAGTTGGTGAAGACGGCGTAGAACTCGTCGCCGTTCTCGGAGGAGGTTGCGGTGAAGCTGTAGGTCGTCGAAGTCGCCCCCATCACCGTCGAGAAGCTGCTGCCGCCGTTCGTCGACTCCCACCACTGCACCGTGGGTGTCGGTGTCCCGGTCGCCGCGGCGGAGAAGCTAGCGGTCGTTCCTGCCGTGACGCTCTCGGACGTGGGCTCAGAGGTAATGGTCGGGGAGACCGGCGTCGCCGTGCCGACGGTCAGCGTCGCAGGTGTGGTCGTCGCGGACCCGGCGGAGTTGCGGAAGACGGCCTCGAACTCGTCGCCGTTCTCCGAAGAGGTCGCGGTGAAGTTGTAGGTCGTAGCAGTCGCCCCCATCACCGTCGAGAAGCTGCTGCCGCCGTTCGTCGACTCCCACCACTGCACCGTGGGTGTCGGTGTCCCGGTCGCCGCGGCGGAGAAGCTAGCGGTCGTTCCTGCCGTGACGCTCTCGGACGTGGGCTCAGAGGTAATGGTCGGGGAGACCGGCGTCGCCGCGCCGACGGTCAGCGTCGCAGGTGTGGTCGTCGCGGACCCGGCGGAGTTGCGGAAGACGGCCTCGAACTCGTCGCCGTTCTCCGAAGAGGTCGCGGTGAAGTTGTAGGTCGTAGCAGTCGCACCACGGATCGAGGACCAACGGCTGCCAGCGTGGGTCGACTCCTCCCACTGGACGGTCGGTGTCGGTGTCCCGGTCGCCGCGGCGGAGAAGCTGGCGGTTGCGCCTGCGACAACGGTCTCGCTCTGTGGTTCGGTCGTGATCGTCGGGGCGACTGGATCGCTACGGCCCGAGGGGCCGCCGGGGCGAGCCCACGTAGGAATGGTGGCGTGCTGAGGGAAGCCGACGACGCGGTCGGTGTCGATCGAGGCGCGGTGCGGTCTGGATAGGGGAACGCGTTGCCACGAGATGGGTCGCCGCTCCGGCCACCGGTGAGAGCGCGAGTGCTCCGACGGCACCAGTACTTGACAACACAGCAGCAATGACTGCCCCCGAAAGTTTCGACATCATGCCCCCGCGTCGGGTAGATAAATACCCACGTAGGCTATCACCGTGGCAGGCAGAAGTCTCCTCGCCCGCCGGGATTGGACGCCCTCGAGGTACCTCACAAGCACATCTTGTGTAGGGAACGGGGACCGGGCAAGAAGTGCCGATACCGGGTGGGTTCTGGGTATCCCAGAACGCCGGTTCGCGGGCCCGGAATTTGACGACACGATCTCTGATGCCCGAGCACGCGGTATGGCGATCTGGGCGGCCTCAGCTTTCCGGGAACGCCCTGTCGATGGCTTCAAGAAGGTCGGCGTCCGAAAGGTGCAGGTACCTCGTCGTCGTCGCGATGTTGGAGTGGCCCATAAGGCGCTGGACGACGTGGATGTCCTCACCCCGGCGCACGAGGCTCCTGGCGTGGCTGTGACGCCAGCGGCGTGGGTGGTGCCGACCGGCCACGCCCACTCCCGGCTCGACCTCCAGGACCAGGTTGTGCAGCGCCCGAGCCCCATAGCGACCGCGGAGGTTCCGGTTGCCCGTTGGGTTGGCGAACAGGTACGAGGACACAGCGAGGGTTTACAGGAGAACGGCATTCAGCTACCCCCTCCCTGGCGGGTGCCGCACTTGCGACACGTCCGAGCGTGCTCATCGTTTACGGCCTTGAGCAGCGATCCGCACGCTTCGCAGCGGTTCCGGCCACGGATCTCTTGACGGCCTTTCATGATCGAGGCGACCGACCTCCACACGATGACCAGCGCGATCATCACGACGAAGAAGATGGCGAATGTAGTTCCCGTACCCGACCTTTCCTTACTCGAGCCGCCCCGTCTGCCGAGCCCGACCCATCGCGATCCTGGATGCGACCGGCTGCCTTCATCGTGCGCCGGGAGCGCCCCTCATGGCAACGAGGGCGCCATGTAGGGGCAAACGCACGGATTGGTGGTTCGCCAGCGGTAGCGAGCCCGTCGAGGCCGCCGGTGCCGTTTGCGAGCCGTGCCCGATTCGCCGTGAGTGTCTCGCCTACACCCTCGAGTCGCCAGAGCTCGTCGGCATTTCGGCCGGGACTGGCGAGCGAGAACGACGCCAGATGCGTAGGGTGAGCGTGTGATCTTCGACTCGAGCAACTGCAATGTGAGGTCAACCGCAGATCGCTATACCGTGATGATGCCGATCTTGGGGGACGACCCGCCGGACTGGAAAGAGGTCTTCAACCGTCTCGCAGCCGAGCGCTTGATCGATGCGCAGGTGGCCAACGACGTGCAACCGTGGACCATCGTGGTGCGCTTTCCTGCTGAACTCGATGAGCAGATGATGCGGGAAGTGCTGGACGCGGTGAAGGCGATCGTGGGCGAGGTGAACCGCCAACAGCATCGGGCCCTTAACACCTACCCGGTGGAGCAGTGGTTGGTGGGATGGCTCAAGGGCAGGCCGCCAATGACCTACCCGATCTCGAGCGAGTGACTCTGGCGACGGGCCCATTTGGCGACGTTGTCGGCAATGACGCGTCCGTCGTGGTCCGCGCTGAGTTCGAGGGTCCGACGGACGGTCAGCCGAGGTCTCGTGTCAGCCGTAGCGAGTTCGACCGGCGTCGACCACTGGAGGTGGGTGATGGTCCGACTATGTACAGCGGTGGGACCTGTGGACCTCAAGTCTCAGGGACTCCACTATCGAGAGGACCGCTTGCACGCCGTGGCCCTCGACGCTCAGGGGAGTCCGATGCCAGAGGCGGTCTGCGGACTTCCCTACCGACCTGAAACGCTGGATTTGGCGGCGCACTGGGAGGAGCAGCATCGACCGTACTCGCGGGCTGGGCAGTTCAAGCTCCACGACCAATGCGTGAATCTTGCAGGTCAAACCGATGGCTGAGGACGACAGCGGTCACGAAGTGCCCGAGCAGGCGACCGATCGAGCACCACTCGGATACCGGGTCTACGGAGCTGCAAGGACTTCAAAGTTTCACCTGGTGGCCGAGTCGTCGATCAGGAGAGAGGATTGGGTCGCCCTTTGCGGGAGACCCGTCAATCCCGGCCGCAGGACGCGCCTATGGGGCCAAGATGACTTCTACTGCCACGAATGTGAGGACCTGGTCCGACCGCAGTAAGAACGCAACCCCACTTGCTCGCTCGTCGCTTACCTTCCACCGCCGCCCGTGGAGCAGGCGCCTGCTATTTCACCGTGGGTTCTGGGTCAGGCCTTCACTGTCAGCGTTCCGCTGAGCGTGACCGTGAAGGAGCCGTCTTGGGATCCGCTCGTTCCGCCGAGCTTGAGCTTGCCGCTGAACTTGAGGCTGCCCGAGGCTCCATTGGCTACGCCATGGCCTCCGATGGCCACGGCGACACCGTGGAACGTGACTGTCACAGGGCCGCTGTCACCGTTTGCACACCCCTGCTGCGAGCTCGACCGGGTGACGACGAACAGGATCTTGTTCGCGCCGGCGGCGATGCTGCCCTTCCCGCCGAACGGGTCACACTGCTGCGAAGCAGCGGCAGAACCACTGCCGCTGACCTTGCTCAGGCCGAAGAGCGAGTTCTTGCCCGAGCCCGTGACCGAGGAGATCGTCGCCTGGCCGTTGTTGATGAGCAGCGAGGCCTTACCGGAGTACTGGCTGGAAAACGTGACCTTCTTGGTGTTCCCTGGCGTGGCGGGGAACGCGGGACCTGCGAACAGCCCGATGCTCACAAGGGCAACGAGCACGACTCCTGGAACGTACTTCTTCATTCTCTCCCTGCCAGTTGGTGGTTGGCCCCCCGTTAAGAGGTTCGACTGGACCATGGCCCAGCCTTGCTCCTGTCGAACCAACCGGGTCATGCATCCGCTTATTCCATAGACCTTCGCCCACCGTCTGCTGGCTCAGTAGCTCGTCGCGTCGAGCCACGGTAGGCCCCGGCGCCTACACCCGGCGGCGGGCCGTTTCGTCTTGTACTCGGGTGTGGGGGCCTGTAGATGCTATTGACCCACGCCCGGTACCTCGGTATCGTGACCTGCGCACGGCCCCGCTTCTCCCTCGCAAGGCAAGAGGGCTCGTGCAGATTGCTTCCCCTCGGGCAATCCGGCGCCGTCACTTTCGCGTGTGGCGGCGCCTCGCGTCCGGCAATCGATTCGAGTGGCACCATCCCTATGTCGCAGAGCTTGTTCACCCAGGCCTGAGAGAGATGCACGGCCCCCCCGCTCTCCCTCGCAGGGCGGCCGAGGGTCGTGCACCACCAATCAGTATCGGCGCGGGTCGGTCCACCCTTGAACGGGCTAGGAGGGGCACCTCTCGCCCCGTCGTGATGGGCCATGATGGGGGCCGTGAGTGACTTCCTCGTCGTCTATCTGGATACGATCGACGAGCAGCTCTTGGACTACCTCGATGAGGACGACGAGCTGAAGCTTGAGGCTGTCCAGCGGCTCAGGTTCTATACGAGCGCCCTGCTTGAGGGGTGGATCACCTCGAAGCACGTCGTGGAGGACTGGCCGGACTGGTTCCAGCTCGTCCCCGCTTTCGTGGCCACATACGGCACCGAGAAGCTACAGGAGCTGGAATGCGGGGCCGAGTCCCTTGGCGCGATCGAGGAGGACGAGGACGTGAGCCTCACGAAGGCCGACCGGGCTTACCTCAGGGTGCTGGAAGCATGGCTTTACATGTACCCCGAGATGAGGACGACGGAGGAGTAGGCAACCTCTCAGCCTTCCGGGAACGCGCGATCGATGGCGGCGAGAAGGTCGCCGTCCGACAGGTGCAGGTACCTCGTCGTCGTCGCGATGTTGGAGTGGCCCATCAGTCGCTGTACTACGTGGATGTCCTCTCCCCTGCGCACGAGGGAAGTGGCGTAGCTGTGACGCCAACGGTGGGGATGGTGCCGACCCGCCACGCCCGCCTTGGTTCCCGCCTCGAGGACGAGGCTGTGCAGCGCCCGAGCACCGTAGCGACCGCGCGAGGTTCCCGTTGCCCTTAGGGTTGGCGAACAAGTACGAGGACACAGCGAGGGTTTGCAGGAAAACGGCATTCAGCTAGCCCCTCGCTGGCGGGTACCGCAGTTGCGACACGTCCCGGCGTGCTGGCCGTCCGCAGCCTTGAACAGCGACCCGCACGCTTCGCAGCGGTTGCGGGCACGGTCCTCTTGACGGCCCTTCATGATCGAGGCCACCGACCTCCACACAATGAGCAGCGCGGTCATCACGACGAAGAAGATGGCGAATGTAGTTCCCGTCCCTGACCTTTCCCTACTTTGAGCCGCCCTGTCCGTCGAGTCTCGGCGCCATCACAATCCTAGATTCGGCCCGCGAGGCCTTCATCGCGTACCGGGGTCATCACGATTAGGGACAGCCCAACCGGGGGTGCTAGCCGGCGCGGCGAGGTTCTCGTATTTCCAAGCATGGACCAACACAGCCACCAGCCGGGGCGTGTCGCGTGCGCGGTCACCCGGCCGCGAACGAGGACCTTCTGAGTGGAAGACGTCCTCGGAGGTCGGCACGGAAAGATATCGTCTGGAGTGACAGAATCCAGTCATGGTCGTGGAATTCGGTGACGACGGGGAAGACGAGGACGACCGCTACCTTCGTTGGCTCGCCGATCACCCGGGCGGATTCGTCCTGAACTGCGACAGGAATCCCAAGCCTTCCAACCTCGTGCTCCATCGAACTACCTGCTCGTCGATAAGCGGCTCGCTCTCCCACGGTCAATCTTGGACCCGTGACTACCGGAAGATTTGCGCCGAAACCGTGGCCGAGTTGGAGAAGTGGGCTAGCCCGTTCGGAGTGCCGTGGTGGTGCCAAGCGCCGGGACCCTGCTCCCGTTTCCGTCCTTAGCGTTACACCTGGGCGCTGTCCGGCTTGAAGGCTAAGCCAATGAGGAGTTTCTCAGGTCAGCGACAAGCCAAGTCGTGCCCAGTTTTTTGGCCGACGTTCGTCGCTCAATCGCGCTTTCTGCCTCCGATCCAGCCGGTCGGCAGCCAGATGCGATGAGCACCCGCTACGCGCCAGCCCTACGCGCCCTCCTCATCGGTGCACGCTCTACTTCGGTCGTGGCGGACCAGATCCCTTCGAGCACCCTCGAGGAGGTGATCGCGTACTCGAGGCACGGGCGCCGAACAGGACACGTCTCGCAGACGGCCCTAGGAGGCCGCTGAGCAATCCGGCAGGATTCGCGATTTCGGCTCAGGTCTAGAAGAATTGGGGGATGCAAGGATCCTCCAAGCCGGATCGCCAGCTCCTCGACGCCGCCGTCTTCTGCAAGCACCTTCTGAAGCCGGGTTCTGTGCACGCCTTCTTGGCCGAGCACCGCCAAAGAGTGTTCCCGGACGCGCTGTTCGAGGACCTGTTCCCAACCGGCCGCGGCCGGCCGTCAGTGCCAGCAGACGTGATCGCCACGGTGATGGTCTTGCAGGCTTTGGAAGGGCTCTCCGATCGGGAGGCCTGTGAGATGCTGCGGACTTCCATCGCCTGGAAGGTGGCCGCCGGCCTGGCTCTGGACGACGAGGGCTTCCACCCGACGGTGCTGGTTCTCTGGCGCAACAAGCTGCGCGCCTCGGATCGCCCGGAGCGGATATTCGAGGCCGTGCGGGAGGTGGTGAAGGAGTCCGGCGTCATCGCCAAGCGCAACCGCCGGGCGCTCGACTCGACAGTGCTCGACGACGCCGTGCAGCGCCAGGACACCATAAGCCTGCTGCAAAGCCAGATCCGTCGGGTGCGAAAGCTCGTGCCCGAGCTGGCCGACGGCGTCTATGTGCACGAGCACAACCTCGGCTCCGGGCGCCCGTCGTGCGACTTCGAGGACCAAGACGACATCGATCGCCTCGTCTCTGGCCTCGTGGACGACGCCTACGAGCTCGTCTTTGCCGCCGAGGACCTCGGCCTCGAGCTCGACCGGGCCCAGCAAGAGGCCGTGGCGCTGCTGGCTCTTTTGGCCGGCCAGGACGTGGAACAAGGAGAAAGGCCAGGCACCTGGCGCATCGCCGAACAGACGGCCCCGGACCGGGTCATCTCGAGCGTCGATCCCGAGTCCCGCCATGCCCACAAGACACAGCACTCCTACCGGGACGGCTACAAAGCCCACGTGGCCGCCGAGCCCGACACCGGCATCATCACCGCCACGGACCTGACCGCGGGCAACAGCGGCGACGCCGACGTCGCTCCCCGGCTCATCGAAGACGAGCCGGCCGGCACAGAGATCCTCGCCGACTCGGCCTACGGCTCGGGCGACCTCCGTCAGCACATAGGACAAAAAGAGATGAGCGCCGTCATAAAGCCGCTGCCGCTGCGCCCGGCGGTCGAGGGCGGCTACAGCCTGGACGACTTCGACATCGACGAAGCAAGCAAAACGGTCACCTGCCCCGAGGGCGTGACTGTCAGCATCAACGCCCATGGCCGTGCCCGCTTCGCCAAGAGCTGCGCCACCTGCCCGTCCAAGAAGCGCTGCACGAAGTCCAAGGCGGGCCGCACGATCGTCGTCCACGACAACTCCGCCATCCTGGCGGCTGCCCGCCAGCTGGCCTCGACAGCAGAGTTCCAGGAGACCTATCGGCAAAAGCGCCCGATGATCGAGCGTACGATCGCCTGGCTCGTGCGCGGCCAGAACCGCCGCCTTCGCTACATAGGAATAGAGAAGAACAGGATCTGGCTCGCCCACCGGGCGGCCGCCGTCAACCTGATGCGGATGCTGAACCTCGGCCTCAGCCACGACGGCTCGACATGGCTGGTTGCCACGGCCGAGTAGCCAGAGGCGAGGAAACCCCGCTGAGAACAAAGGAGAACGGCCACAAGAGCGCCGAGAGAGCCTCTTCCCGGCCGCCCTCCGACCGAATCTCTCCCCCGACCTTCGCCCGACGGGCAGGCGGCGAGCGGAGCAGCTGACGCCTAAGCGGCGATCGAACAGCGGCCGAGCTTCGAAGACGCCTTGCTCAGCGGTCTCCTAGCGGCCTTGCTGATGCCGGCCGTAGGGAACCACAGATCGGTGCCGGTGCCGCGACACGATGCCTGACGCTGCCAGCAGGGGCGACGGGCCAGGAACGACAGGTCGGGACACTCGGCCGCGTACGCCTTCGTCGCGTATTCGGCGTCCGCGTCGTCGTCGGCCATCGAGGCGACGATACCGGGTGCGACACGGGGTGACACGGCGACGCGAAAACGCAGGTCGCAGGCTCGGCGGGCGTGCGGAGCGATCTCGGTTGTAAGAGTCCGTCAGGACCGTCGTTCGACGTGACGAATAACTACACGGGTCTCGATCATGGGTGACAACCACCGTGAGGTGACTTCGCGATAAACCGGGACCATGACCAGCACCAGTTTGGCGAAGGATCTCTGGGACCGCTCCAAATGGTTCTTTCGTGCCAAAGACGAAGACGCGCCGCCCAAAAGGCGCCAGATCGCGGAGCGACTTCGCGACCTGTCGGAGTACGTCGGGAACCTTTCAACAGATGATGACGCGTGGGTCCAGCATTGGGATCGCGTTGAGCGCCTGATCACGCCACCGCTGCGGCCCAGCAGGGCGTTCTTCTTCGACGTCAACGAGTGGGAGGCGGTCGCCGACTCGGCCACCTGCGACGAGGCCCTCGAAACGTTCATCAGGTTGCGCTCCGAGGACATGATCTCCTACTACCTGCGTCGTCTGCGCGCCGATCGAGGGGCAGTCTCGAGAAAGGCGAGGGCCGTAGGCATGACTGCTGAGCGTTTCGAGGAGATCGCCACAAGGCCTAAAGGCCTGACGTGAGGCCGTCGGTATCGGGGCTACTACTCACACGACAGCCCGGACGGAGCACGACCGCCACGAGCTACGGACCCAGTCGCAACGGGAGCCCGCGATCCGCGATCAACTCGTGGGGGCGCTGCGTGAGCCACGGCGTTTGCCCCGCGGCCGTGCGTAGGGATCGGTGAAACGGACGAAGTTGACGAGCACGAGAGCGGCCAGCCAGGCGAGCCCGGCGAAAACGAACGCCACAGGACGCTCATAAGACACCAGGAACAACACTCCGAGCACCGTGAGCAGCACGATGTTTGCCACAAGGATCACCCGGAGCCCAAGCAGGGCGCCGATCGAGCGGTGCCGCATCGCTCGAGTATGGCCGATCACTTCCTCTTTCTCGTCGTCACGGTAGCCCCACGGGTGATCGGCCGATCTATCCGCCTTCGCTCATCTTGCGTCCCTCTGCCAAGGCCCGGCGGGCCAGCAGGTAGATGACCGTGGCCAAGATGGCCAGCGTGACCACTAGCGCCACCGTGTTTGTGAGCAGCACGAGCACGACCAGTGCCAGCAGGAAAAGACCACCGGCCACAACCAACAGACAGAGCTTCAAGCTGTGAACTGCAATCACTCGCCTTAGAAGGTTCTCCTTCCACAGTGTACGAATTCAGGTTGCGCGCTCGTAGGTCACACCCTGACTCCGCCCAGCACGCGCCGGACTGAGGCCCGCGACTTGGTCGGGTGACGTCTGCTTCGATCGGCTCCGTCCAAGGACGGTCGTCAATCGGGCTCTGAGCCTGCGGGCCTCGGTGCGGACCAGGCGACGCGATCTCGGACGGCCATCCCTGCGTTGCGCAGGTCACCGACCACGGCTCCTATCCGCTGAGGCTCTCGCTCTTAGACTCCTGCCTCCTTGAACCCCCGCTCAAGATCCTCACCGTTCATCACCGGCGTGAGAAAGACCGACGCGTCGAGGCTCTCGAACAGCGGCTCCACAATGGGCGGTAGCTGCCACGAACCCTCCATGTCGAAGACGAGAAGACATGTCCGCTTGCCGTCTTCCGGGAAGAAGTACATCGCCTCCGGCTTGAGCGCCGCCGCCGCGGCCTGGAACGTCCGCTGGAGCGCCCCGCTCTTGTAGGCTTCGCTGCCTTTCTCCACAGGAATACTGACCTTCAGCAACATCCGCATCGTCCATCCCCCATCAAGCCGGCAGGGCCGGAGCGGCCCTGGGGTGCCGATGCTACAGCCGATAGCCGATCTTCCGGGCTTGCGAGACCTCACCCTGCCAGCTCGTTTCCCTCGACAACTACGCCGGATCGATCCCGGCGCGACTTTCGGGTTCCCTCACGAAGGTGCGAACACCGGTAGCAGACCAGCGAGGGCGCTGACCCCATAGTTGACGGGGCATGCTCGGGTGCACGGCCCCTCACCTCTCCTCGCAAGGCGACCGGGGTCGTGCACCATCTGTGCTTAGGGCTGAGGGCCTGCGTCTTTGCTCATTCAAGGGCACGAAGAAGGCTGCCGTGCCAACGTCTTCGGCGATCAGGTACCACAGTTCGCTTTTTCGCGGCCTCGTCCTCGCCTTCTCGGCCAGCGTCGACCGGGGCACTAGCCAGGCACGCGCTGCCCGGACTGAAGAAGGCCTTCGGCGACTGCTGCGCGAGCGCCCGACCGATCAGGGGTTTCCGCTCGGCCTAGCCTGGGTCAAGAAAGGAAGCCGTTGCCTTCGGATGCAAATGCCTCGCTGACTGAGCGCCGACAGTTGTACGTCTGCGTGTACAGGAGACGCGTCCCGACGCCAAGCGAGTGGCGGAAGAGTGTCGAGCTCGCGAGGTCAGATAAGAGGCTGGCACGGTTCCTCGATGAGTACTGGCGCTGCGACAGCTTCTATAACTGGGGGGACGACCCCCAGCTTTTTCTCGGCCCGCGAGGCCCTCGGCGACGCGCGTCGTGCATCGTGGGGCGTCTATCGTCCTGAAGTCCGCAGATCCGTAGACATCGGAGACGCCGTCGCCTTCTTCTGTGGGAAGCCGGCGGTGACCGGGACGCTCGGCGAATATCGGAACGCTGGCCCGTGTGACTACTTCTACGTTGGCTGCGGAACTGTTGGCCGACTGACCGATCGCAGCGAGCTGTGGTCCGTAGCTGAACTCTCGCCGTATCGCGACTTCTACAACGTTCTTGCGAAGCCGACGGCCACCGGCACTCTCGCCAATGTTGAGACCTTCGGCCCACACCATTCGGACTGGCGGTGGCTCGCAACGACGCCGATCGTGCTCTTTGACCCAGCTGTCTCAGCGTTCGACTTGGGCACGCCGCACTTCGTCGCCCGCTTCGAGCCCGAGTGGGGCGTGCCCGAGGTCTGGCACGACGATGCCAAGAGCCGGCGGCTCGAGGAGCTTCTGTTCGGAGATGGACCTCGACGACTGCGGACGTCCGTCCGCGGCCAGCAACATTCCAAGCAAGTCCTGCGCCTTGCGTTGCCCGAGTTCGAGCATCTCCGCGATGAACTGGTCGGTTGTGTGAACAAAAAACGCGAAGGACACTGAGTAAGCCAAGAGAACCAGTCCAGCCCGGTCGCTTCCCTGCGCCCCCGAGTCCCACACCTACGACCGGCGGCAGTCGCCGATCGTTCGAGAAGGTCGAGGACCTCGTCGGGGAGCATCAAAAGGGCCTCTTGACACAAAGAAGCTCGATCTGACGCGTCCCACGCTGGCGGTAGCGGTCGCGGGTCCACGAACACTCTCTCAGCCTTCTGGAAATGCCCGGTCGACGGCTGCAAGAAGGTCGGCGTCCGACAAATGCAGGTATCTCGTCGTCGTCGCGATGTTGGAATGGCCCATCAGGCGGTGTACAACCCGGATGTCCTCTGCCCGGCGCACGAGGCTCGTCGCGTAGGTATGACGCCAGCGGTGTGGATGGTGACGACCGGGCACACCTGCCGAGGTCCCGGCCTCGACGTCGACTCTTCCTCCAGCACCAGGTTCTTGGCTCGGGCCGGATCGAGCGCCTCAGCTCCGGCACGTGACGCCACGCGTTCTCGCACACTTGCTTTCGGGGATCGGATGTGGGAGCGTCAGAGGACCTGAGATCTGCGAGCGAGGGAATTTTGTCATGGTGATGACACGTCAGATCGGTGCGCTGATTGTGGCAACGTTGGTGACCTCCATGCTCCTTCTTGTCCCCGCAGCTCGTCCGGCCGTGGCCTCGAGGACCGCTGCGACCGAAGTCAACCCCTGCGCGAAGCCCTTGAAGGGCGGAAACGGCCCCCTTACCTACTCAAACGCGCTGTACACCTACATCTGCCTGGACGTCATCTACGCCGCAGCCGACGACCAGTCCCACAATGTCGGGGTCTACATTACCGAGATGTGCGGGTCGCCCGGCAACCCCGGATCCGGTCCGCAGTTCGGCTCAGCGGTGATGGACGCTGCCAAGCTCTATGAGACATATCTGACCGAGATCAGGAAAAACGTGCTCGGCTACTTTAGGGCCGAGCTTGCGTGGTATCAGACCAAGGGACCGCTAAAGACCCGCAAGAAGGTCGTTCCGATACTGGCCGAGCTCACCGGAGACAGCGGAATCGGCGAAACGGCCTTCCTCATGAGCGGCTTCGACGCCCTGCTTATCGGGGTGGCCGCAAGCTTCACCGCGAAGGACTGTGGGAATTTGCACGCCGAGTATGCGCCGCTCGACTCGAAAGCGACGAGCGCAATGTTGGCTGCCACCATCGACGATATCCACATCGAGCGTCTGTACCCGTTCGCGAAGTAGAGCCTCCGACGGAGCATCTCGAAACTTGGTTTCACCTGTCTTCGTCCGGGCGAACGCGAACTACTGGTCTGTGAACTGGTCGTTTGGACAGGGATCTTTGACTGCCTCTTGGGGCAACTTGTGGGTCGTCACGTTCCCTTTGGCGATGAGGCGACATCGGGCTCGGCCAGCTAGGCGATCTTCCGCGGCGAGCTCTGGCAGAGCGGTGGGTTCCTCACTCCCGCGATGTGTCCTGCCCCAACGGATTGAACACCAGCACCCAGATCTGGCCGGGGTCGATGTCGGGATTGAGCAAGCCATTGCCGAGCACGCGAGCATGGCGGGGCCTCTCCACCCGGAGGCGTCGAGCACGTTGGCGATCGCCGAGATGATCCTTTCCTCGTTGAAAATTCCGGCCTGCGGTCACAGGGTGCCATTGAACATGCCGTCGGCGGTGTGCTCCGTCTTGTCGGACTGATCGATGTTGATCATGTTGTAGTCAGCCTCTTCCGCCGTGTGGGTTTGCATGCGGAGCCGCAGGCTTGGCACTAAGGTCGCCAGTGGGGTGCAGGCACTGAGAATGCGCCAAGGTCGCATGTCGGGAGGGGCTCATCATGGTCGTGGCTACGTCATCCGTGAAGGATCGTCGTCGGACCCGGCTGGCGACTTGCGTCTGCGCAGTCGCTCTCGTGGCCGGGCTGGTAGTCACAGCCCCTGCGGGAGCCAGCATCCCTGTAAGCCGGCACCGCCCCGCCGTGACGGAGATGGGCCAGCTTGCAGGAAGCCCCCTTATCACGCTCACCTACTCACTCATCCGTGAGTCGGACGGCAACCACCCAGTGACCGGGTCACAAGTTGACCTGCTGTTCGCCGCCAACGGCGAAGCATTCGTGTACGCCTCCAGCGCGACGCAAGCTCTAGCCGACAACGGCACCTACTCTTACAGCGGCGGAAGGCTCTCGCTGCACGTCGAAGCCTCTGATGTCAAGATAGATGCCAACTTCGCCCTCAACCTGTCCCTGAGCCAGGTCACCATGCCGTTCCAGATCTTCTCGGAGAAGCCCGGCACCTCGCTGTGGCAGCAGGAGCCCCTTGCCATAGACCAAGGGATGTTCGCCGTCTACAACGCCGCCACGAACACGGCCCAGAGTATGACTGCCACACAAGCCGGCGATGAGGCCTACGCCTACGCTCAGGCTTGGCTGGCGGCGGGGGAGCTCGAACGGGTCCAGCGCTGCCGTGAAGCTCTCGGGACGCATGCAACCTGCTTCCTCAAGGGTCCGTTGTGGGAACTACTGCATCACCAGTGTCGTGAACCTCGGTGACGACATCCAGATCAACTACAAGCACGCACCGTCAGTCCTCGTCGACCTGTACTCCGCGGGCCTGTCATCACCGAGCACACCACTGACACTGAGCTCGCTCGCCAACGACCCTCGCGTGTTCTTAAATCCCCGCGTCCACCCTGACAGCCAGTTCAACTCGCCTGTGAAGACCGCAGTACTGATCTCCCCGGTCGCAGAGATCGAGGACCCAGCCGCGCTGACCGACATGTCGCTCGTACTCAAGAGCCGGCATTACGCCGTCAAGGAGCTGCTTAACTCGGAGGCGTCCATCTTGGCGATCGTGAGGTTGCTGAAAGCAGATCCTGGGTTCGTGCTGTTCTCGACTCACGGCAATACAGCCGGGCAGCTCCAGACTGGACAGGCCCTCTCGACCGACGGGTTCTTCAGCGCCGGCAAGAACTCTGCGGCTGAAGAAGAGCTCACCACCGAACTGAGCGGAGAGGGCCTCAAATCGCTCACTACCTACAAGTTCGGCGGGGCCCCCTCGTATTACGTTGGAGAACCCAATTGCTCGTACAAGGTGGCCTTCACGTCCTCTAGCAAGTCATGCAAGTGGAAAGTCGTCATCACGCCGACGTTCTGGAACTGGCTCAGAACCCAGGACGGCGTCAACTTCGCCCACAGCCTCGTCTTCATCAGCGCGTGCGAGACCGACGCCACCCCGGCGCTACGCGATCAGATAAGGGCCGAGTCCTACTTCGCCTTCACTGAGGACGTGGCGTCCAACTTCGCCACCGCTGTCGAAAGGTATCTGGTCGAGTCGCTCTATCGCCCGACTCACTCGCCCGAAGAGGCCTTCTACAACATGCTCCGGATCGAGCGCACGCGCCAGATGATCTACAAGGAGGACGCCCTCTTCCAAGGACTGCTGGGAGCATCGGGATCGGACGCCAGCTTCGATATCCTCGACGGCTGGGGCTGGAACGGGTCGATACTCGTCTCGTTCCGCGGCGACGGTTGGCAGAGCAACAAGGTCGATGGGGGCCAAGTGTGGTGGATGCTATATGCCGCCCGCTGGTCCACCAACTCGAAAAGTGGAGCCGCCAACTTGAACAACTGCTACGCGCTCTACTGGTCAAAAGGCAATCCCGGGGGGCTCGCCAGCCCGTACTGCAATGCGGCTAACGCCGGCATCCCCGCTGACCCGACCAGCCTCAAGATCGATGTCGCTTATGCCATCTACCTGTTGAACGGGACGACACCTGCAGGCTTCTCACCGAACCAGCTCCCGCCGCGTTGGACGATGGACGACTAGTAGCTACCAGTCGGTCTCGACCAAGTACCGCAGGACCTCGACACCGCGGCCTTGGTACACGCCGTCCATGCCCCGCAACTGGGCAGCCCACCGTGAAGGAGATGGCGCGGGGTTGTGAGACGAGCACGATGCCGGCCGCGAACTTCGTCCGAGACATTTTGATCAGCTCAGCGAGGTTTCACAACCCTAATAACTACTGCGATGTTGCCGAGCGGTGGCTGGTTCCCAACAGAAGCGTCATTGGCGTCGGGCACGGCGAGACCATCGATCTTGAGCGTGCCAGGCGCGTCTTTCGACGAGAGCATCATCCGATAGCGCACGCTGACGTGTCTACCGGGGGGCAGCCTGAATCTCGCCGCCTCGCCCGACGCCATGAAGTCCGTCCCCGTTCCTTCGCCTAATGCGAGCTTGGTCCAGGAGTGGGTCTTGGGGTTGTAGCGCTCCAGTTGGCCCGCCGTGATCTTCTCATATCCCGGTGCTCCGGCGTAATGCTCGGCCGCAACCACGGGTGCGATCGGAGGAAACTCGGCCTGGCTGTAGTTGCTGAAGATCACCTGAAATTCCTCTGTAGTCCCGTTGTCGGGAACGCGCTCACCGTTGCGAAGACCGACGTAGGACACGGTAATCGGCCCTGCCGGTCTCGTGGAGCAACAGGGGCCTGGCGGTGGCGGTATGGGAACCGTTGTCGTTGTTGCATGTACCGTGGCCGAAGCCGACGAGCCAGCCTGGGTCGAGACGCCAGCGATAACGAGCCCAGCCACCGCCAATGCCACAAGTAGGGGCAACGAACGATGATTCGTCCCCATTCGGTGCTTCACTTTACCGAGCGGCGTGTTCTTCAAGAAAAAGCCCCCGTGCCGGATCACTTCTCGAACGTCGTCACATCACGCGCGACGGCTACTGTCGCTTGAGGCGTCCGCCTTAGATCACTATCGAGGCGTCCAATGGAAGTCCCATGTCCTTGGGGAACTTTGTCTCCAGTGGTATTTCCTCGCGGATGATGGCGCCGAAGCCACTGACCCACTGGCTCTTTGTCATCTTGGCCACCGAGCCAAGCAGAGTGACGAACTGCTTGTCATCCTTAATGATTGCGTTGGCGTCGGTGCCCGCGTTGCCCGGCAGGTGAAGTGCCGCCAGCTTTATGTCAAAGGTCTTTATTGCCGCTACGAACGGTGGCGAGATCTTGTCGAGCGTCTTGACTATTAGCGCCATGCTTGCCGACGAAGGTACGGCCTCTGTCGCCTTGGTCCAGATGCCTGACGCCTTGGCGAAGGGAGCATCGATGGCGAGAAACTGCTTCTGTAGCGCTTTACTGACCTGAGGGGAAGCCGCCACCATCGGAGCGGCAAACACGAGGGCGATCGCAACCGCTGCAGCACCAACGACCGATCTGACTGCCCAGTTCCTGAGCATAGCTTCCCCCTTTTGGATCATCTGGTACGTCGAATACTCGCACAGCGTTGGATACGTTGCAAAACCCCCCAACCAGGGAGCACCGGCGCCAAGCCAACTTCGGCCGGATCGGGTCTAGCTCAAGATGCTGGAGGTCCGATTCGGCGTATACCGCGAGATGCGGACCGCCGAGTCGACGAGGCACTTAGCTTTCCGGGCGACGACGTGGATGTCCTCACCCCCGCGCACGAGGCTCCATGCGTAGGTGTGCCGCCAGCAGTGTGGGTGGTGCCGACCGGCCACACCCGAAGAAGTGCCGGCACACGGCGACGCTCACGCAACCGTTCCGGTCCAGATTCCGTAAAGCAGCTTACAAAAGCGCACTAACTCGAGGAAAGCTCAGATCGACCAGGCAGTGCCATTCCAGGACTCGACCAGGATCTGCATGACGCCATCGCTGCTGGCGTGCTCTCCGACGGCCTTACACGACCTGGCCGAGGCACACGACACGCCGTAGAGATATGCCACAGACGGGCTCGGACCTGGCTCGACCGACCAAGCAGTGCCATTCCAGGACTCGACCAGCGCCCGGCGGCGAATGGTGCTGCTGGCGTAGTCTCCAACGGCTTTGCACGACCTGGCCGGGGCACACGACACGCCGTAGAGATATGCCACAGATGGGCTCGGGCCGGACACGACCGACCAGGCGGTGCCATTCCAGGACTCGACCAAGGTCCGGCTGAGGATGCTGCTGGCGCTGCCGGTGCCGTTGCTGTAGTTGCCCACGGCTACGCACGACCGAGCCGAGGAACAAGACACACCCGAGAGGCCGCCGTAGTTCCCTGGGGTGGGGCTCGGTATGACCGACCAGGCGGTGCCATTCCAGGACTCCACCAGAGTGCGGCTGCCGTTGTTGCCCACGGCTACGCACGACTTGCCTGAGCTGCAGAACACACTTTGAAGGGCGCTTTGGTACGGGACGAGGCTCGGGGCCGCCACGACCGACCAGGCGGTGCCGTTCCAGGACTCGATCAAGGTCTGACTGAAGCTGCTGCTGCTGTAGCTGCCCACGGCCTCGCACGAGCGGGCGGCGACACAGAAAACATCCGCGAG
The DNA here is from genome assembly GCA_963836935.1 of uncultured Acidimicrobiaceae bacterium. Classification (GTDB taxonomy): domain Bacteria; phylum Actinomycetota; class Acidimicrobiia; order Acidimicrobiales; family Bog-793; genus Fen-455. Next base: position 46,752 of record CAWILM010000022.1, on the reverse strand, counting down.
AGCGCTGTTCGTCCCGCGATCGGGGCTGCGCACGATCGACCATGCGGAGCCGTTCCAGGACTCGACCAAGGTGTGGTCGAGTCCGCTGCTGCCGTAGTCGCCCACGGCCTCGCACGAGCTGGCGGAGATGCAGAACACGCCGTCCAGGGCGCTGTTTGTCCCGCGATCGGGGCTGCGCACGATCAACCATGCGGAGCCGTTCCACGACTCGATCAAAGTGTCACTGCCGAAATAGCCAACGGCTGTGCACGAGTTGGCGGAGACGCACGACACACCGTTGAGGGTGCTCTCGCTACCCGGACTCGGGCCGGGCTTGGTCAACCAGCTAGCTACACCCGATGCGGGGAGGGCGACGGTCCACCCGAAGCCGATTGCGAGAGCAACTAGTACGCCCAGGAGCACACGTCGCCTGCTCCTGATAGGCCGCCACCGCACCCCCAGAGCACGCATCGCGCCCCCTTGGATTGACACATCAGTTTCAGCACTAGTATGAACCCGCGACGGACCAAGAACGCCGCGCCCGTCCGACGAACGGCCTTAGCCGAGGAATGGGACGCTCGCCGTCCTCGGTCAGCTCGTGCGGGCACTGAGGCACCTACGGTCACGGGTAGCGCTACCGCTGCGAGATCGCCCACCCCTCTCCGAGCGCCGCCGTCTGCCTGCCGCTACCATTTGGCTTCACTCAGCAAGCGATGGAGGGGGCCAATGCGGTTCGTTCAGTTCATTGAGTTCAAGACTGACGACATCGATGCGTTCTCGGCCGAGGTCGACCGGTGGATAGTCGATTCCGCTGAATGGCGAACGGCCAAGCGGGTCTCTCTGTGCGCCGATCGCGACAACCCTGGCACTTATGTCCACATCGTCGAGTTCCCCTCCTGCGAGGAAGCCATGGCCAACTCGAACGATCCCCGAACGGCCGAGTTCGCGGCCCGGATGGCCGAGATGACCGCCGAGGGGCGGAAGTTCCGCAACTTGGACCTGCTGCGGGTTAACGAGCTGTAAGTTCCAGCGGCGCGCAGGCACACGCGAGGACAAGCGGAGTCCTCGGTCAGTTAGTGGGGGCGCTGCGTGAGCCACGGCGCTTGCCCCGTGGCCGTGCGTAGGGGTCGGTGAAACGGACGAAGTTGACGAGCACGAGAGCGGCCAGCCAGGCCGAGACTGGCGAAGACGAACGCCACAGGACGCTCATAAGACACCAGAAACAACACCCCGATCACCGTGAGCAGCACGACGTTTGCCACAAGGATCACCCGGAGCCCGAGCAGGGCGCCGATCGAGCGGCGCCGCATCGCTCGAGTATGGCCGATCACGTCCTCTTTCTCTTCGTCACGTTGGCCCCACCGGTGATCGCCGATCTATCCGCCTTCGCTCATCCTGCGTCCCTCTGCCAAGGCCCGGCGGGCCAGCAGGTAGATGACCGTGGCCAAGATCGACAGTGTGATCACGAGCGTCACCGTGTTTGTGGGCAGCACGAGCACAGCCAGTGCCAGCAGACCGAGGCCACTGGCCAGGACCAACAGACAGAGCTTCAAGCTGTGAACCGCAACCACTCGCCTTACGAGGTTCTCATTCCAGAGTGTAGGAAGTCACGTTGCGCGGTCGCCGGTCACACCCCCTTTGCCGAGCACGCGCTGGACTGAAGCCCGCGACTCTGTCGGGTGACGTCTGCTCCGATTGGATCCGTCCAGGGACAGTCGTCAACCGGGCTCTGAGCCCGTGCACGCCTCGATGTGGACCAGGCGACCGGATCTCGGTTGCATCCCTACGTTGCGCGGCTTCCTCGCCCAAACTTGAGATAGGTGCACGGCCCCTCACCTCTCCTCGCAAGGCGACCGGGGTCGTGCACGATCAATCAATATCGACGCGGGGCGATCCCACCTTGACTGGGCGGTGACGCTCGGAGTACTTCTCGTCCCGTCGTGATGGGCCATGATGGAGCCGTGAACGACTTCCTTGTCGTCTACTTGGACTCGATCGACGAGCGGCTCCTCGAGTACCTCGACGATGACGACGAGCTGAAGCTCGATGCCGTACAAAGACTCCGGTTCTACACGAGCGCCCTGCTTGCGGGATGGATCACCCCAAAGCACGTCGTGGACGACTGGCTGGACTGGTATGTGCTCGTTCCCGCATTCGTGGCCACGTACGGATCCGAGGAACTACAAGGGATGGAAGGCGGGGCGGAGTTCCTCCGGGCGGTCGAGGAGGACGAGGACGTGAGCCTCACGAAAGCAGACCGGGCTTACCTCAAGGCGCTGGATGCGTGGCTTGGCATGTATCCGGAGATGCGGAACATCGAGTAGCCGAGGGCTCCTGGAGCCCACGCGAGGAATCTGGCTCGGCGATCTCAGGGCGGGTTCGCCGCTGCGCACCCGTCTCGTTCGGTCGCGATGTTGAGCATGGACGGGTCGACGGCGTTGATCTGTGCCCGAGTCAACAGGCCGGCACTTGCAGCCCTGCCAGGCGAATGGACTGAACGCCCCTCGCGTTGGCGAGAGCCGTCCCTAGCACAGCTCGCTCCAGCGAGGATATGGTGTAGCCAGCGAGGGGAGCCACGAATGACTCCCCGCTTAAGGGGGGGACAGGGCGATGCTCAAGAAGAACCTTGCTGTTGGATCGCGTGTGGGTTCCCGCTTGGCGGTAGTGATCGCAAGTTGTGCGTTGGCGACCGCGTTCGCAGTCGCTGGCGCGACGAGCGCTGCCTCGGCCAGCACGACGGGGGTCTCGGGGACGACCTTCCTTCAGGGCATAGCCTGTGAGTCCGCAACCACTTGTTTTGCGGTGGGTACGACCGGCACCGAGGGCGTCGTGGTGGAGATCGACGGCGGCACCGTGGGTACCGTGACCGACGTCTCGAGTACCTCCGACCTTCTCGGCGTGGCCTGCGCCACCTCTGATACCTGTGAGGCCGTCGGCTATGCCCCAGCTGGGGGCGGCAGCGTCGTAGTGGAGATCGATAGTGGAACCCCGGGCACCCCCGTGCCGGCGGGCGGCACTGAGCTCCAGGGCGTGGCCTGCCCAACGGCCAGCTCGTGTGAGGCGGTGGGCTTCGACACCAATAGCGAGGGCATGGTGGTGTCCATCGCCCTTCCATTGACTACTTCCTCGATCTCATCGACGGACGTCTCGGATACCGCTGATCTCACCGGCATTGCGTGTCCGACCTCCACCATCTGTGAAGCGGTGGGGGGCAACTCCAGCGCCGCTGGCGTGGTCGTGCCCGTCATAAGCGGCACCCCGGGTACACCAGTCGCGGACTCGGCCGTGGAGGACATCCAGGCTCTGGCCTGCCCGACCGCCAGTGTCTGTGAGGGGGGCACCTTCAGCCCAAGCGGCGTGGTGCCGATTGCCCTCGACGGCTCCGGCGACCCGACCCCGGGCAGTCTTGAAACGGTGTCTGGAACTTCGGAGCTGGACGGCGTGGCCTGCACCAGCGACACGACCTGCGGGGCGGTCGGGACCAACTCCGACAAGTCCTCCGGCGTGTTCGTGCCGGTCCCGGTCGGGGGCACTCCCGGCGCTGCCGTGGACATTTCAGGAACGGAGGAACTTTTCGGCATAGCCTGCCCGAGCGCCGCCAGCTGCGAGGCGGCGGGCATTAACAGTTCCTTTGACGAAGGCGTGGTTATTACGCCCTCGCCGGTCACCTTGTACGTGGACGGCACGAACGGGGCAGTGACGACCGGTTGTACGGCCGCGGGAGCCGGAGCCTGCGAGACCATTCAGGAAGGGGTGACAGCTGCCGAGGCTCTCGGCTTCTCGGCCGTCACGGTCATGATCGCCGCCGACGGTACCGGTCTATACGACGAGAACGACACGATTAGCGTTCCGTCTGGCGACACGCTCACCCTTCAGGGAGCAGGCGCTACCTCGACCATTGCCGACGGTGGGGGCAACGGGTCTGTCTTCGCCATCGACTCCGGCGCCACGGTCAACATCTCAGGGCTCACCATCGAGGACGGCTCCGCCCCCATTGCCGATGCCTTTTCCGGCGGTGGCATCTACAACTTCGGCGGCACGGTCACTGTCACCGACAGCACGATCTCGGGGAACACGGCCGCCTCCGGCGGCGGCATCGTCAACGACTACTACGGCACCCTCACCGTCACCGACAGCACGATCTCGGGGAACACGGCCACCAACGGCGGCGGCATCTACAACCTCGCCGGCACCGTCACCGTCACCGACAGCACGATCTCGGGGAACACGGCCTATTACGGCGGCGGCCTCTTCAACAACGACACCGCCACCGTCACCGACAGCACGATCTCGGGGAACACGGCCGTCGACAATGGCGACGGCATCGACAACGACGGCACTCTCACAGTCACCGACAGCACGATCTCGGGAAACACGGCCACCTACGGCAGCGGCGGCGGCATCTACAACACGCAAAACGTCGGCGCCGTCACCGTCGGAGCCAGCATCGTGGCCAACAACGCCGGTGGAAACTGCGCCACCACCAATGCAGCCGGCGGCGTCACCGACGAGGGCTACAACATCGACGACGACGGCTCTTGCGGCTTCAGTGCCACCGGCAGCATCAGCAAATCGACCAAGCTCGACCTTGGCTCACTCACAGACAACGGAGGCCCGACCGACACGATCCTGCCGGGCCCGATGAGCCTCGGCGATCGGGGTGATCCCGCCCGGCACCATCCTGAACGGGGTCCAGGTTTGCCCGCGGACCGACCAGCGGGGGGTTGCGAGCAGTGGTTACTGCGCCATAGGGGCCGTGGAGGTCCCGGTCATCACTACACCGCTCAGCTTCGGCTCTTTGAGCGTGACGTCCTGGACGGTGAACCAGGCCGGGTTCTCAGGCACGATCGCCGTGAGCGGCGGGTCCGGCCCGTACTCCATCACGGCCCAAAGCGGCCTTCCGACCGGCCTGACGGCCACCCTCTCGGGGAGCACGATCTCGCTTACCGGCACCCCGACCTCAGCTGGCACCTTCGCGTCCGGTTCGGTCACCGTCAAAGACTCCACGGGCGCCACGGCCACCGATAGCTTCTCTGTGACCATCAACCCCGCGCTCAGCTTCGGCTCTTTGAGCGTGACGTCCTGGACGGTGAACCAGGCCGGGTTCTCAGGCACGATCGCCGTGAGCGGCGGGTCCGGCCCGTACTCCATCACGGCCCAAAGCGGCCTTCCGACCGGCCTGACGGCCACCCTCTCGGGGAGCACGATCTCGCTTACCGGCACCCCGACCTCAGCTGGCACCTTCGCGTCCGGTTCGGTCACCGTCAAAGACTCCACGGGCGCCACGGCCACCGATAGCTTCTCTGTGACCATCAACCCCGCGCTCAGCTTCGGCTCTTTGAGCGTGACGTCCTGGACGGTGAACCAGGCCGGGTTCTCAGGCACGATCGCCGTGAGCGGCGGGTCCGGCCCGTACTCCATCACGGCCCAAAGCGGCCTTCCGACCGGCCTGACGGCCACCCTCTCGGGGAGCACGATCTCGCTTACCGGCACCCCGACCTCAGCTGGCACCTTCGCGTCCGGTTCGGTCACCGTCAAAGACTCCACGGGCGCCACGGCCACCGATAGCTTCTCTGTGACCATCAACCCCGCGCTCAGCTTCGGCTCTTTGAGCGTGACGTCCTGGACGGTGAACCAGGCCGGGTTCTCAGGCACGATCGCCGTGAGCGGCGGGTCCGGCCCGTACTCCATCACGGCCCAAAGCGGCCTTCCGACCGGCCTGACGGCCACCCTCTCGGGGAGCACGATCTCGCTTACCGGCACCCCGACCTCAGCTGGCACCTTCGCGTCCGGTTCGGTCACCGTCAAAGACTCCACGGGCGCCACGGCCACCGATAGCTTCTCTGTGACCATCAACCCCGCGCTCAGCTTCGGCTCTTTGAGCGTGACGTCCTGGACGGTGAACCAGGCCGGGTTCTCAGGCACGATCGCCGTGAGCGGCGGGTCCGGCCCGTACTCCATCACGGCTCAAAGCGGCCTTCCGACCGGCCTGACGGCCACCCTCTCGGGGAGCACGATCTCGCTTACCGGCACCCCGACCTCAGCTGGCACCTTCGCGTCCGGTTCGGTCACCGTCAAAGACTCCACGGGCGCCACGGCCACCGATAGCTTCTCTGTGACCATCAACAAGGCCTCACCGAAGCTCTCGACGACACCGAAGGCGACCTCGGTCACCCTCGGCAAGACAGCGCCGACTCTCACCGACACCGCCACATTGTCGGGCGGCTACAACCCGACCGGCACGGTCACCTTCACGCTCTACTACGACGGAGGCGCCAGCCCGGTCTCCACCTCCGCGGCGGTTCCGCTGAGCAACGGGGGCGCTTCGGCGAGTTACACCCTTCCGGGCACCAGTGTTCAGGTGGCCGGCATGTACCAGTGGGACGCCACGTACTCCGGAGATGGGAACAACAACAGCGTCTCGGACAACAATGACCCGGCTGAAGTGGTCACGGTCACCGCCCCTGGTGAGCTCTCTTTCGGCGAAGGCTGGTACACACCTTCGGCGAGCGTGGGCCAGACGAGCTTCGGCTTTGTCGTCGCACAAGGCCCGAAGAGCACCTATTCGGGCCAGCTGAACATCGTCACTCCCGGCAAGTGGTGGTACCAGGCGAACGTGACCGGTTACGGCAAGACCAGCAAGACCCAGGGGCTCCTGGCCGGAACAGGCAGCTTGTACTCATGGAACTCGACTCTCGACAAGGGCCACGGAGCCTGGCAGCTCGTGATGTCGGGCGTGACCTACAAGGCCATCGCCAACGCCGGCACAAACAGCACAGCCTCGTTCGGGATCATGATCAACTACACGGCGAGCGAACTGCCGAACTCATTGCCGATGCCCTTGACCCGGGGAGCGATCGTCGCAACATGAGTCCGAATTCCGACAGAAGAACGGGGTCCAGGTATGCCTGACCACCGGGTTCGGCGACCTCGACAGAACAAATAGACCACTGCCTCTGTGACCACTGTCGCGACCGAGCGCGTAATCGACAGGCAGCCTTAGTTCTCCGGGAAAGCCCCATCGACAGCGGCAAGGAGGTCCGCGTCTGACAGATGCAGGTACCTCGTGGTCGTCGCGATGCTCGAGTGGCCCATCAGACGCTGGACGACGTGGATGTCCTCACCCCGGCGCACGAGGCTCCTGGCGTGGCTGTGACGCCAGCGGCGTGGGTGGTGCCGACCGGCCACGCCCACTCCCGGCTCGACCTCCAGGACCAGGTTGTGCAGCGCCCGAGCCCCATAGCGACCGCATACCGAACACGCGACAGGGTTGACTCCGGTAGTCACGAACTCGTCGATGTGCCCGAGGAGTGCGTTGTAATCTCGGTGAAGTTGACGGCCAGCCGGTCACCACCGGTCTCGAGGCCACGGTCAGGCCCTACGTCGGGATCTTCGACATCGCGGCGCCGTCGGCACAGGATACGGCGTCGCCGTGACCACTCTGGCTGTGGTAGATGGCCTGGCTGCCGGTGCGAAATGGGTGTGGCTGCAATCCATGTTCGTAGTTAGCCTTGGTGCCATCAAACCCGAATCGCTTACGAGGAGGACGTGATGAGGAAGCCAACAGTGTGGATCGCGGCCATTGTCGCTGTCTTGAGCAGCATGCTCACAACAGGAGTTTGGATGACAATCCCGCGCGCATCAGGTGCGTCAACTCCGCCCCCTCTCACCCACATTTATTACGGGGAAAAGGAGGGCAGCAAGATAATCGTTTCACCGGGGGGTGCCGAGGAATCCGTCGTAACTTGCCCAAACGGCTGGCATGCGATAAGCGGTGGCTACGTCATCGTCGGGTTTGTCGGCCTGAGCGTGCCCACCGCGACCGAGGACGCCATAGGGACTAGCGGCCGCGACTGGTATGTCCAAGTCGCGGATCCCAAGACTGCATCCGGTGATATCGCTTTCCGCGCCGAAGTGACTTGCATGATCTCAGGATCCACAGCAAATTGACATTGCTGCGCGAATCGCTCCGTCGCAGCGAGCCTTCAGGGAAGGTTGAAGCTCTGTCGGATCAATCGAGAATGGCCATGGCTGCGTCGAAGCGAGTGACTTGCGACCCTCCTCGTCGTCGCGCTGAGGCAGGCCCGCCACCTCCGAGCAGGCCACGCCCGCACTTGGAGTCGATGAACATCAACGTGAGGTCGCGCGACGAGCTCATTCGTTCCCTCTAGGGCGGTGGTGCCGTCGACAGCAGCGACGACCAGGGGCATCCACCCCTGGATCGTCATCGAAAGTACGCCCTCCGCAGCCGAAGGCCCGGAACGCCCGACCGACTATCAGGGGAACGAGCAGGGCGACCAGGAGTCGCACGGATGATGGAGGCCAACCAGGGCTAACCCTTGAGAACGAGTCGTGCGACCGCCTCGACGTGGGCGATGGTGCCGTTGAGTTCGATCATGACCAACTCAGGGCCGGCGATCATGGCGAAGCTGGTCACGGCGATGCCGTTCGCGCTGGTGTACGAGTTCGTGTAGTAGTACGCCGCGCTGCCGTAGCCAGAGACGCTCTTGAGGGTCGTCTTCTGTGAGGTCGCCATCCTCTGTTGCATGGCCTTGAGCAGCTTGGGCGACACACCCCTCGATGAGCTGAGCTCGACGACGAGGTTCGCATAGGTCTTCGAGCTGTTGTACGAGCAGAGCACGATCCCCGACGACTTAGAGACCTTTGGCGCCGGCAGGGAGGTGCCCGCTGCCTTGCTCACCGCCGCCGCCGAGGGACACGTCTTCATTACCGATGGTCGGGCATAGCTGGCCAGAGTACTCGCCGACCCGATCGCGAGGGGGCCGCCGACGAGGGTACCACCCAGTAAACAGCCTGCCGCAGTAATGAGCGCCCAGCGCCTTGACGCGGTCGGAAAACTGCTTCCGAAGTGCGACCGATTGGCGCAATCGCGCCCTCGAAGGCCGCTCAAGTGGCTCATCGGATCCATTGTCCCTCTCCTTTTGTCCGCCCGCATACCTCTACCAATGCAATACGCCGTCCTGGCAGGGTCGAATAGAGGCATTAGCCTCTTGTTAACCTCGATTATTTGCGTGATGGCGGCATGAGGCTGCCAGTATCCGCGTGAAAGGCCTCCTCAACTGGGCAGATGTCTGTCGACGAAGACCCGACGTCCACCCGTGACGAGGGCTCCTCGGCACGTACCCCGGGAGGGGGACCACCGAGAAGTAACTGTGCTCAGCCTTCCGGGAACGCCCTGTCGACAGCAGCGAGGAGGTCCGCGTCCGACAGGTGCAGGTACCTCGTGGTGGTCGCGATGTTCGAGTGGCCCATCAAGCGTTGGACGACGTGGATGTCCTCACCCCTGCGCACGAGGCTCGTGGCATAGGTGTGACGCCACCGATGGGGGTGGTGCCGCCCAGTCACGCCCGCTCCGGTCCCGGCCTCGAGGACCAGGTTGTGCAACGCCCGAGCGCCGTAGCGACCGCGGAGGCTCCCGCTGCCCCTAGGGTTGGCGAAGAAGTAGCCGGAACCCGGCAGGACGGGCCGTAACGTGTTGACGTATTCGCGAAGCACGGTCTCGAGAACGTGGGGAATGGGAACAACCCGCGGCTTGCGCCCCTTACCCACGAGCGAGATCCGCCGAGCGTCAAGATCGACCTCCTCGGTGCGCAAGGTGACCACCTCCTTGAGGCGGAGCCCGGTGTATCTCAATGTCATGAGGAGAGCGCGGCCGACCTGCCAGCGAAGACCAGGTTGTGCAGAGGCCCACGCGATGATGGCGTCGGCTTCGGCGTCTGTGTAGAACTCGACTCTTGGCCGGACCGGACTCGGGAGGGTCACCAACAAGGCGGGGTTCTCCTCGCAGAGTCCCTCGGCGATGAGGAAACGGTAGAAGCTGCGAAGGGCGAAGAGGCCCGTGGAGCGGGCAATAGGCGTGATCCCCCGGTTGGCCTCGTGCAGAAAGAACGCGCGCACCTGGAGCTTTGTCACCTCGCTCAAGGCGACCGACGCGTGGGTTGCTGCCAGATAGCGCAGGAACGCCTTCACGTGGGTTCTGTAGGTGCCCGCGGTCGTCTTCGGCCTGTCCTCCAGAAGTCGGAGGTGGGCGTCGTAGCCGTCCAAGAGCACGGTCTCGTCGACGACCTCGCCTCCAAGACAGCTCATCTTCATGGGACCTTGTACGAGAGCAAGCTCTGGGACGACCTCGTTCTCGCTGTTGAGCTTTCTAACGGCCATCGTTATCTCCTGTTCCAGAGGTCGTCTTTCGATCCTGTTCCTGGTAAGCGGGTTCTACCACGAATATCCCTTTATTTTACTGGTCAAAGTGGCTCGGAAGCGAGTTGATGTCATCATCGATGCGACTTGTTGGCGACGACTCTGGCGGTAGGCCGACGCCCTGTACGAATGCAGTCGGCGCATCGGTTCACGAAAGCGTTGAGATTGGGCCGCCAGAAATGCGTTCGGTGGAACCATCGCCCGCATGTACGACACTGCCGCCCGTCGGCAGGTGTTCCGAACATCGGCATGGCCAGTGGCTTGGGACTGCGACGTAGCACCTTCGATCTCCTCGTCTCAGGGCGCGGTGGGCATGACAGCCCCCATTCGCCTGGGGCAGCACGCGAACGGGGCAAGACTTATGGGGGTGTCCCTCACCTGCTTCACCAACGCAGCGTCATTTGTTAGCTGCGCCGCCCCTCCCGGATTGAACTCAGGCTCCGAACGGGCCTGCCTGGGCCGCAGCCATGACGCTGCGGAACTGGGGACTGCCGTTGCGCACCAGCGCGGCTCGTAGATCGAGCAGCCCGGCCGTGTAGGTCGCGGGCCTGAGTGTCTCTCGCTTCGACATGTCCCCGGTCGTTCCTCCCCTCTTACAGACGGGGTCCCAATGATCGTTAACGGGGCGAACCCGCCTCTCCAGCGGGTGAGGGCCGATGTCAGATTCAGGTATCCGTAACGCACTCCTCTCGGGGTCAATGGGTCACCGACTGCCAAAGGTGGTTTCAGGAGCCGCCTTCACGACTTCAGAATCGGCCGCCTTTCATTCCAGAAGTCGGCGCGAGGCGTCCGTCGTTTCGTTCGCACGGCGCGAACGCGTTTCCTCGACGGAGGGCCTCTCGACAAGGCCCGGCCGACCGCGCACGACTGCTCACGCTTCCTGGTGCCGACCGGGTCGGGGCGTCGGGCTCAGACGGTTGGCGGCGGCTTCGACGAGGAGTCTGCTCACCTCGCTAGCCAGGATGCGCCTGTCACCGCGACCGGTGACCACGACGTGAGCCAGCAGTCCTTCATCGCAGAGCTTCTTGACCGTCGTCCCAGAGAGGTGGACCTGTTTCGCGAACTCACCCGTCGTTAAGAAGGCTGGGTCCTCTGTGTCGGCTATAGATTGCGGTACTTTTCCCATACGACGATTCTCAAGGAACGCGACCGTGCGAGAAAGCCACTAGTTCCGTGAACAAGGGACCAAGTTCTGTGAACAAGAACCGTGAAGTTGAAGCAGCCACCGGTTCCTGCTCGGGAAGGAACGACTGCGCCTGTGCCGAGTGCAGCGAACACGGACCCGTGATCCGATTGATCATGGACGGCTTTCGCGTCGTGACCCTCGACGACGGTACACAAGCGCTCGTGGACTCGGGCCGTCAGGTCGCCTTCCGCAAGGACGGCACGGCCACCGCCTGGTCGGACTGGTCCGAGACTCCGCGCCGGGCTGTCATCCGCTTCAACCCGGCCCGGGACGGCGGCCTCATACCGAAGGACCGAGGCAAGCGCCGGGAGGCCGTGATCGATGAGCTGGGGTACCTTCTCGATGCCCACGGAGTATCTCTGAGCGCTCGAGAGCGACCCGGCCCACAAAGCAAGCTACCCGCAGATGACGTAGTCGCAGCCGTCGACCGACTCCGCTCCGAAGGCCACAGCTTCACCGCCGCATACGCCAAGATTGCCGAGGAGCAGCACTTCGCCCCCACTTATGTCAAGCGCCAATACTTGGCAGGTCGGAAAGGCCGCCATCTGAAGCCTTCACAGGCAGAGTCGGAGCCGCGCACAGATGGACCGTTGGGACCCGACCTCCTCGAATGGATCCGGCAGGTGCAGTCGGCGAGCGGGGTCTCCTTCTCAACAGCGTGCGGCGAGGTAGCAGCGGTGATGGCATGGACCCCCGAGCAGCTCAGCGACAGGCTCCTCGGCCATTGGAAGTGGCAGCCTGGCGGCTGGACACGCATCGACGAGAACGAGAAGGAGCCCGGCAACAGGGATTAGTCGTCCGTTTGTGCGTGTCATGCTGATGATGGCTGTCGTGATCCGGGCGGGGTGTCAGACCACTTATCCCGCCCCGCTTGGTCCAGCGTGGGCACGTAGAAGGTCGATGATCGGCGTGTGCGGTGATGATCCCAGCGGTGCGAGGGTGCGAGAGCAACGCGATGATCGCCTAGCGCCCGGCCTGGTCGGCCTTGTCGATGGCATCGAGCGGCTGGCCCGTCGTTCGCTTGCCCGTGCTCACGGTCCTCCCCTACCGCCAGCTACGCATGAATCCGATGATGGCGTTGTCGATCACCTTGCTTCGAGACGTCGCCATCCGTTCTGGACGTCCGACAGCCGCCCGGATCTCCGAGGAGCAGCTTCGGCCGATCTCGCACAGGTATGGCCACCATTCAACGAACGCCTGCTGCTCACCTCCACTCAGCATCGCCTGTCCGGTGAAGAACTTGAAGGTGTACTCACGATCGATCGGCGGCATGAGATCGGGGAGCACGTGGTGCAAGGTCTTCGAGCCTGAGACAAGCCGTGAGGCCGAGGTACTGGCTCGCAACCTCGCGATGATGCTCCACAGTTGTCGACCCACCTGGCGCACCGCGGCGTCCTCGATAGCTGTGATGTCGAGCGTCCAAAGCAGCTCTATGTCCGGTTGGCAAGCCCGAAGGGATCGTGCGAACTCATCGAGGTCGCTGCCTCCAGCTTGTGCCGATCCAGTCGCAAGTCGTAGACGCGGTTCTGGGACACGGCGTAGTGGTCGGCCGCCGCCTTCACGCCGTGCTCATCGGAGTACTGCACGATGGCGAGCTGCTCGGCATGACCTAGCACGCTCGCCTTCGAGTAGTTCATCTAAACACCATCGGAGTCAGGTGGCTCTTCACCGCGGGAGCTTGCTTGCCTTCTTTGGCTGCGCGACGACCTTGGCAGCCTTTTGGGCGGTCTGCGACCGCGTCGCCCGACCGCTTTCCTTGACTGCTCTTGTTCCTGGTTTCGACGCCGCTGCACGCCTTGGAACCACCGGGGTTCGGATCTGACCCTTCGTCGTAGAAGCACTCGTTGTCTGTCGTCTGCGACCGTCACCGCCCGATTTCTTCCCGACGACCGCGAGCGAGCCCATCGAAGGCGCGACTGTGGACTCTTCCCCCGTCGACCACCGCACCCGCAAGAGCGACCCGGTCACGCCGGTCACGACTCCCTCGCGAAGAGCCTCGCCGACTTTCTTCGAAAGGACTTGCACGCGATCACCCACAACTGCCATGTACCGAATGGTGCCACTCCGCGGTGCCTCTGGCCAGCGGGGTCCCACACCTTTCGCCCGCGGAGGCTCCTGCGACTGCTCAAGGTGCCGAGCTTCCGGGGTGGAACGTTGGGCCTCGATGGCCACGGACCGTGACCCACGACGCGCGTCACGATTTGTGTCCGCGGGCTGTTCAAGACCTACGGGACAATCGCCGCGAGTACGTACGTCGGGTGCCAGTCAGAGCCTCCTCGTCATCAGATCCGCGTGGCGGCAGCATCCTCTAAGCCCCGCAGGCTCGAACCAGCATCCAGGCTGAGTGTTTCCCTACAGTCCGACCGCGCTGGCGGCGTTCTCACGGAACAAGGACCCGTCCCGGATGTAGCGGCGAAGCATCGCCGTGCCCTTGTGGCCCGTCTGCTCGGCGATGACGCGCTCGGGAACCCCGGCAGCAGCAGCCGAGGTGGCAAGACCGGCGCGCAGCGAGTGACCGGCCACCTCGCTGGCATCGAGCCCAACTCGGAGGGCGTGGCGCTTCAGCACGAGCGCCACCGCCGGACTGCTGAGTCGCGTTGCGCCGATGTGACCGTGGCGGTCGACGGGGCGGAAGGCCGCTCCCTCGGTAATGCCTGACAGCTCGAGCCACTCGCGCCAGGCACGAACCGGGCAGGTAACCAGGTTCGAGCCGTAGGGGATGCCGACGGTGCGCCCGGCACCCTCCTGGTCGGTCTTCGAGCGCCGGAGGCGAACAGAAAGACCGTCGCTCCCATCTGTGACGTCGTCCACGTCGAGGCCGACCAGCTCGCTTCTGCGCAGCGCGCCCGCGAAGCCGAGCAGTAAGAGCGCCCGGTCCCGACACCCTGCCGGGTCGGTATCGAGTCCCTGGAGCATCGCACGCAGCTCGGGCACCGCGACGGGACGTACCTGACGCTGCGCGGTCCCGAGGGTCCTGCGCACGCCACGGCGTACCAGGCGGACCGCCTCCTCCTTGGTAGGGCTCTCGTACCCCGCGGCCCGGTGGGCGGCACTGATGGCGGCCAGGCGAAGGTCGATAGTGGCGGGCTTGGCGACTCTGGCGAGGTCGGCCACGAAACAGGCCACGGTGTCCGCGCCGGCGGGCAGGGCCACCACCCTGTGCTCGTCGCACCAGGCGGTGAACTGCGCCCACCCGGTGCGGTAGACACTGTTCGTGCTCTCGGCCCGGCTCGCGGCCACGTAGTCCCGCGCATCAGCGGCAATCTCGGCCAGATCGACACCCTGTTCGCTGGCATGGAGCAGCGTCACTGTTTCCCTCTTTTCCTTGTTTGTGACCAACGATAAACTAGCTTTATCGTGAGTTAGAAGCGAGTCAGAGAGCAGTGGAATCGCCGACAATGACGGGCTGATTTAGTAAATCAGGGATCGCAAATGCGGTGTGAAGTGGCGGACTTCCGAAATGGCCACGTACGGCGTCTAAGGAAGCAGATTGCTCGCTGGTGGCCTCTCTACTCGAGATGCGATTGCGTGCCTCCACACGCAGCGGTGGGTGGTCTGCGGGCATCGTGGGCGCGGTCACCGCGCAGATCGCGTTCTTGTCGAGACGGCTGGGCGCTTGCAGGGTCGCGACGGGAACAGCGACGCGCACTAGAAACGTCTCGTTCGGGGTGATCGCTAGCCCCTGTCCACTCGTCGCGGCGACCACCGAGATGAGACGCTAGGTCGCCCCTGTCGTGACTGGGCCAAGCGTCGCTCGCCGCAGCGAGAGAGCGAGACGGGGGTTCGCGTCGAAGGCGGACGCGCTGGTTCTATTACCAAGCACTGGCGGCTGGGGGGCGGGCTTGTGACCGTGGCATAAGCCGGGCCTGCAGTCGGAGGAGGACCACGCCGGGCTGCGGCCGGCGCTCGACCGCTTGGGAGCCACAGCCGCGCCAGTCGGCGAGTGCAAGAGCGCTGGCCGAGGGTGCGCGCGTGTCGGAGTCGTGTGGGTCAGCTGCATGACCGGATCAGCCCGGCGTAGGGGACGCACCCTCCTGTGACGTCAGGGCCCTGGTCCGCAACGCCCCCGGCGGGGACCGGGGGCGTTGGGAGGTGAGTAGAGGTCAGGTTGAGAGGTGGCCGATGCACGTAGCACCGGCACCCTTGCCGCTGTTCGTGCCGTCCGGGCAGGTGGTGTCTGACCAGGTCACGCCCGTCAGATTGGCGCCGGTCAGATTGGCGCCGTGCAGATTGGCGAGCGTCAGGTTGACATTGGTCAGATTGGCATCGGCCAGGTTGGCGCCTCTCAGGTCGGCACGGGTCAGGTTGGCGTATGCCAGGTTGGCCTCGGTCAGCTGGGCCTCGTTCAGCCGGGCGCTGTTCAGAAGGGCGTAGACGAGGTCGGCGCCTTGCAGGTCGGTGCGTTCTAGGTCTAAGTAGCTCACCACGGCCTGAGCGAGGTCGGCGCCTTCCAGCTCGATGTCGGCCGGTTTGATGCCGGCCAGGTTGCCTCCCTTGGTGAGGTCACAGCCGGCAAGGTCGATCCCTGGGTAGGGAGCCGCCGAACAGTCGCCCGTGTCCGTCCAGATGTTTAAGGAAGTGCAGTGGTAGATCTCGCCCGTCGTGAGGTCGATGTAGGCGTTACCGGTGCATTTGCCGGTCGGGACACCCGTACCGGTAAGGAGGCTCCCGCCGTTGCCCGGTGGGGGGACGAGCTCTGCTCAGCCGTGAGCGAGACGTCAGCGACGACGGGGCCGCAGGCGCTCTGGTCGGGCGTGGCGTCGGCGAACCCGAGCACCGATAGGGCTGAGCTGGCCACCACCGTTTGGCTCTTTTGGGACCAGCCCATATTGGAACGAGTGCGACCCTTGGTGCTCATGGAGAGGGACGCAATCAGCTTCGCAAGCGGCTTGTTTCCCCACGCCACGTGCATAACCTTGAGTGACTGACCGCAGTCAGGGTTACCCGCCTCGTACCACGTCAGCTCGTAGCTCGTGCCGGGAGTGGTGCTTATGGTCTGGGTGAGGCTGCCAGGGGCGCTGCCCGACAGGTCGACAGCCTGCGAACCTGAAGAGGAACCGGAAGGCAGCGTGAAGTAAGTGCTGCCCATGAGGTCCACGCTGTCGCCTCCCACCGTCCACCCCGGGATCTTCTGCGCCGCCGGGTAGACCGTTTCGTACGAGTTCTTCTGCTGCACTGGTCGGCTGAAGTCGCCGTTGACGACCAGGTTGGGCGCCGACGCTGCGACGGCCCCGGAGGGAACGCTGTTGGTCGCCGCCCCCGACACGGTGGCCGTACCGAATGTTGACCCCGCGAGCGCCCCACCTCCGAACGTCAGCAGCCCGATGACAGCGGGTATGACAAGAGCCTTCCTGTTGAGCATCGCTCTTCCTCTCCTTGTGCATGGTTGGCGCCCGAAGCGCAGCCCTGCTCACGTCGTCGACAGCCATGGCGGGGCGGCCCGCCAGCCGGCGTGGGCGATTTGTCGTCTGGCTGACTTGCGGTACCTAAAGCTGGAGCAAGATGCCGCTCGAACTCGCCCAGAGGCCGCCGCAGGGCCGATCGGGGTACCGGTCGCCCTCGTTTGCTTCCACGGCCGACGCGGTGCGGGTGCAGGAGCATGTGGAGCCTCCTTACGGGCTCTGCCTATCGCTTTGTGGGCCCAGGCGCAAGCGGGACGTGACCGCCGACCAGGTCGAGGCAGTTAGTTGGGCAAGCCGGCCTTTCGGTGAATGCAGCGCGATCAGCGCGTCGCCCCTGAGCAGCACCGAACCAGCATTGATATCGATGACCTGAAGATGCGTCCGAACCTGGGAGCGTCAAGCTCGGCGAGATGCGCTGACTCGTGGGTCAGGTGACCTTCAGCGTGTAGGCGTGACTTCCGAAGCGTACTGGCCGGCTTAGTCGAGTCCGTGACTAGGGCGATGACCGTGAACGTGCCCTTGCTCGTGGGGGTGCCGCTGAGCGCCGCTCCGCTCGCGCTCAGGCCGGGCGGGAGCCCCAGGACGGTCCAGGTGTAGGGCGGCGTGCCGCCGGTTACCGACAGCGACGCCGAGTAGGCGGCCCCATCGGTGGCCGCTTTGAGCTTGTCCGGGCTGACGGCTCAGGGCCTTGGCGCCGAAGGTGGGCGCGTCGGTGTCGGGGAGCTTCGCAGAGCCTTTGATGCCGGGGTTGCCGGCATCGCCCGCCTTGCCGGCATCGCCAGCCGAGCCGTCCTTGCCGTCCGGCGTGCCATGCCACCGCTGGACCCCTCTTGCCCGCCCTGGCCGCCGGCACCGCCGGCGCCCGGCGAGCCGGGGGAGCCGATGCTCACGCCGTCTGCGGAGAAGCTGAGACCGCTGACCGAGAGCGACGCCTTGCCGTAGATGGCACCGCCAGTAGCTGCTGCCGGCAGCGCCACCGTGACCGCCGTTGCCGCCACCGCCACCGTCGCCGCCATTGCCGCCGTCGCCGCCCGTGGCGTTTGCACTGCCCGCGCCGCCGTCGCCGGCGTCACCGCCGTTGCCGCCCGCGCCGCCCTGGCCGCCCGGCTGCCCGGCACCGCCCGCCGCGGTGTCGGACTTGAACGAGGTCGTCTCGACTGTCGCCAGGCCCGTGCTGTAGATCGCGCCGCCGTGAGCGTCGCCGCCGCCACCGCCCTGGTCGCCGTCGCCGCCACCACCGCCTTCGCCGCCGTTGCTGCCGGCCCCGGAGCTGTCGGCTAGCCGGGCCACAAGCAACGCGCCGCCGCTGCCGCCGTCGCCGGGGCTCGCGCCCCCGGGTCCGCCCCCGGCCCCACCCGCGCCGGCCTTGCCACCGGCCCCACCAGTGGCGCCGTTGGAGCTGAACGTCGAAGCGAGGACCGTCAGCTTGCCGGCCGAGTAGACCGCCCCGCCCTCGCCTCTCCCACCATCGCCGGCGCCCCCGCCGCTGCCGCCCTCGCCGCCAGCACCACCGGCACCCGCGTCGGCTCCGTTCCGCGGAGGTGCCGTCAGGGGGAACTCGCTCCCCCGACGCCGCCGAAGCCGCCCGTACCGCCGGCGCCTCCCAGGCCTCCGGCTCCCCCGGCACCGCCACTGCCGCCGACACCACCTTTGGCGGTGTTGCCCTGGAACACCGAGCTCACGACCACGAGCGTGCCCTCGCTGTAGATGGCGCCGCCCTGGCCGTCGCCTCCGTCGCCGGCGTCCGAGCCGGCTCCGCCGCTGCCGCCCTTGCCGCCGTTGCCGGCGGCCCCGCTATCCCCGCCGTTACCGCCAGGAACGCTAGGCCCTACGCCCACGTTGGCGCTACCTCCAAGACCGCCACCGCCGCCGTTGCCGCCGTTGCCGCCGTTGCCGCCGGCACCGCCCTTGCCTCCAGAGCCACCGGCGCCGCCGGTGGCGGTGTCGGCCTTGAACGTGTCGCCGGCGACCGTGAGTTCTGCGCCAGCGGCCACGTAGATGGCGCCGCCCTGGCCGTCGCCACCGTCAGGCGCGGGGCTGCCGTTCGTCCCGTCCTCCCCGTCCCCACCGGGCCGGCCCGGCGTCCCGTCGGTGCCGTCCTGTCCCGGCGATGTTCCGTCCACCCCGTCCGAGCCGTTGGCGCCGTTGTCGCCGTTGTTGCCTTTGGAGCCTTTGGCCCCCGAGGCACCCTTCGCGCCGGTCACAGCCCCGTTCTGCAAGGTCAGGTCGACCAATGTCAGCGCGCCGCCTTTGACGTCGAACAGCCGCGTCTTCGTCTGGCCGTCGAGCACGACAGACGTGCCCGACGCGTCGAGGGTCACCGACCCGGTGCTGAGCGTGATCGCCTGCGTGAACGCGATCGTGCCGCTGCAGGCGAACTGGACCGTGCCGCCCGCGGCGACGGCCTTTTGCAAAGCCGCGAACGTGCACTTCGTGAGTGTCTTCCCGGCCGCCTTCGCTGCCAGAGGCACGGGTTTACGAGATTCGGCCGCCCCTGCCGGCATCGCCAGCGACACCGCCAGCATGCACGTCAGAGCAACCACCAATGTCAGGCCCAACGACGGATGTTGCCACCGCTCGCGGCTCACGTGGCGCACTCTAGCAATACGCCGCAGGCAGCAAGAGCACGTCGTATTGAGAGTCAACGCGCCTACTTGGCAGAGGGAGAACACCTGGCTAGGCTGCCGCCAGAGAGGGAGTGACTGCCCATGGCCAGCTTTTGTCGCGCGGTGGCCAACTTGGTCGGCAGTGCCTGGGTTGGAGCAAGCAGAGGAAATCGCCCAGGCTGCTCTTCGCCCTCTTTCCTATCAGTCCCGGTCAGGTTAGGTACAGTTGCTGCCCCCCAACGGATCGCGAGCGCCAACTTCGCGGCGACGGCGGCAAGCTGTTGGGGACCTCTTGGCCTGGAGGTTCCGCCGGGTTGGCAGTCACGATGTCGCGGGCAAAACGCCCGGGAGGAGGGTTAGATGCACGCATCGAAAATGTTGGTTGTTGGAGCTGCGCTTGCCGGGCTGTTAGGGGCTGGCTCAGTTGCCAGTGGACAGGCTGGTGCTTCGGGGGCGACTAGCTCAACGCCTGTCAGCGCGACACCAGCGGTACCGAACTTGATCGTCAACGGCAACTTCAGCCTACCAAAGAAGAGTGGGTACTTCACGGTCTCCTCGACAGACCAGAAGGCTCCTGGCAAACGGATCCCTGGGTGGACGGTGGGAGCTGACAGCGTGGACATTATCGGCAGCGACTACTGGTCGGCGCCTCCCAATTCCCCTCGCGGTTCTCAGTCCATAGACCTATCGGGCACCGCGCCTGGCAGCCTTACCCAGATCGTGAAAACCACTCCCGGCTGGGACTACCTGCTGACGTGGTACGCGGCAGGTAACCCTGGATGCGGTCAGCCAACCAAGATCATGCACGTGTTATGGGACAACGTACTGGTAGCCCACCCCGCCATGAGCATCAAGGGTCGCTCTCTTTCCAACATGGGTTGGTCCCTGGAGCGTCAAGTGGTGGCGGCCAACTCGGCCGGATCGGTGCTCACGTTCGCCGACGCCACACCCGACAAGAGCGACTGTGGCGCTGCCCTCGGTGACGTCTCGCTGGCGGCCGATGCCAACCTCTACTTCCCCGCCACCACCCTCGGGGTCGCCCCAACTGGGATGATCAAGGCCCAGGTCCGCTTTGCGTCAGGGGCCACCATCACGGATAGTTCCCTGGTTGTGCGGCTCTACGGTACCTACAAGTCGTCCTCCGCCACCACCGACCTGGGTCAGATCGCCGGGCCCAGTTCCGTGGTCGGCGGCCAAGTGGTCCTCTCGCTCCACCTGCCGGCCTCTTTGGCCGGTAAGGCCATGAATTGGGCTGGTAAGACCATCGGTGCTTATGCAACCATGGCGGGACCAGAGTTCGTCCCTGTCACTGAGAAGCTGAACATCAGGGTGACGTGCGGGAAAGTCACTACCTGCGGTTAGCGAACGATCTCAGACCGTAGGTACGGGCCGCGTCAGCACCAGGGGGTCGTACGCCGGGTCGGTGTGAGCCTCGCTCGAGGGAGCGGCTTCTCGCCCGGTGGACCGCCATGGCCAATGCCTGAGACCTCGAGCCATGCACGCCAGGCACGGACCGGGCAGGTGACCGGGTTCGATCCGAAGGGGATGCCGACGGTGCGACCGGCACCCTCCTGGTCGGTCTTCGAGCGTCGGAGGCGGACGGTGAGGACGTTGGCGCCCTCGGTGATGTCCGCCGCGTCGAGGCTGACCAGCTCACCGCGGCGCAACGCGCCTGCGAAGGTGAGCAATAGGAGCGCTCGGTCCCGACACCCTGCTGGGTCGGTGCCGAGTCCTTGGAGCATTAAGCGTAGCTCGGGCACCGTGACGGGACGAACCTAACGCTGCGCGGTCCCAAGGGTCTTGCGCACGCCACGGCGCACCAGGCGGACCGCTTCCTCCGTGGTCGGGTTGGCGTGGCCCGCGGCACGGTGAGCAGCACTTATCGCGGCCAGGCGGGCGTCGATCGTCGAGGGCTTGACCGTCTTGGCGAGGTCGGCCACGTAGCAGGCCACAGTTTCGGGTCCTGCGGGCAGAGCTGTAGCGCCGTGCTCGTCGCACCACACGGTGAAGTGCGCGCAGCCGGTGCGATAGACACTGTTCGTGCTCTCGGCCCGGCTCGCAGCGATGTAGTCCCGCGCATCAGCGGCAATCTCGGCCAGATCGACAGCCTGTTCGCTGGCATGGAGCAGCGTCACTGTTTCCCTCTTTTCCTTGTTTGTGACCAACGATAAAGTAACCTTATCGTGAGTTAGAAGCAAGTCCCAAGCACTTGTTTCGTAACAATGAGGGGTGATCTGACCGGTGCTAGATCCCTGAATGCGATGTGCGAGGCGCGGTTCTCCTACTCGCCCGTGCGGCATTTAATGCGATGGGATTGTCCCCTGGTACCTTTCCACTTGAGATGCAACCGCGCGCCCCACGCGCAACAGGGGGCGGCCTGTGGGCATCGTGGATGTGGTCACGGCCCAGTGGCGTTCTGGCCACCCACCGCGGGCGTAGACGATCGCGCAGCGCCGGTCTGGAGGGTCGAGCCGGGTCACCCCGCCTCAGCCTCGGCCAGCGCTGCCACAAGGAGCTGCTCTTCCTCGAGCTGATCCAGGCGGCGACGCGTCGTCTCGACACAGGCGGGATCGAGGTCTCCGCCGAGGAAGCGTCGGCCTTCTGTGACGGCGGCGAGCGCCGTCGTGCCTGAGCCACAGGTCGGGTCGAACACGACCTCGCCCGGCTCGGAGACTTGACGTATCCAGTGTTGCACCGGCTCGACGGCCTGCTGCCACTTGTGAAGCGGACGCGTGTCGGGGCCTCCCTGGCCTTCGGCGAAGCAGGCGTCGTGAATCCACCTGCGGGGCTTAAAAGTGCCGGCCGAGAAGAGCAATACGGATCGGTGGCGTCCGTTGATCATGAGGCGGTAGATCTGGGTGTGCCGGCCGGGCAGCAGATTGACCCCACTCCAGACGTAGCTGAGGCCGCCCTTGGCGAGCAGCTCCATCTCGCGATCGAGGTGGACGTGTCCGCAGTAGATGGCGGCGAGACGGCCCGGTTTCAGGACCCGCAGTGCCAGGCGTGCGAGGTCTTCGAAGAGCGGTATGCCTGCCTCGTCATAAGGCGGATCGACTACGAGACAGTCGACTGATCCGTCCGCCACGTCGTCCCACACTTGGCGCAGGTCGCCTACTCGCAGCTCGAAGGTGGGACCCTCGATCTTCGGCGGGACTGTGATTGCCCGGAGCTGGGCGAAGCGGGCGTCTCGTGCCCGCTCCTCGGCACGCGAGAGTCCAAGGACGCCGGAAGCGTCGTCATCGAGCGCCTGGAGCGCTGCGGCGGCTCGCCTGGCGTCCCGCTCGGACTGCACGAAGATGGTCGGACGCGGACGTCGTGCCGGGTAGGTCCCGCCCCCCTGGCGCTCGATGCGATCAGGTTCTGAGATTGGTAGATCCTTACCAATCTTCAAGTCGCCGAGAACGGTCGGGTGGCTAACGCCTACTGCCTCTCCAATACGCCGCAGCGACCAGCCGTGTCCTCTTAGCCTCGCAGCGACCTCGGCCCGCTGATCACGGCTGAGATGGCGTCTGAAGAGGTTTGCCGCGACGACGAAGGAGACCCTGTCGTCGTCGTTCGCAAAGCGGACCACCTGCTTCGGATAGTCGGGGACCTTCACGCCTTCGGCCCGTAGCTCGGTCCAGGCCCGAAGGCGGTGGTGGCCCTCGATTACCTCACCTGAGTCCTCGTCGATCACGACCGGCACGAGCACTCCCTGGACGGCGATGTCGGCCTTCAGGGCTTGGTACTCCTCCGCAGTCAGCTCCGGGAGGAGCTGCCAGGTCTCATGAGACATGGATCTGTCCTTTCTCGATCTTCTGGTTGGCAAGGACGAGGCGCCCGAGCTGGCGGGCCGTGAACTCGCTGGCGCTCTTTCGGGCAGCGTTCCTCCTGCCAGCGGCATTCGATGGCTTGGCACGCGATCTACGGGCCCGTGGGGGCTCTGTGTTGCTGGTCATTGCTCGGGTTCCTCCTGATCTTCAAAGGCTGCGCGCGGCGGCACAGCGGGGTGATTTCGGTGCTCTTGTCCTGCAAGTCGGCAAGTGACTACTGCCTATGCCGTGAACGGCGGGCGTCGCCTCTTCCCTTAGAACGGCAGCCTTCTCAGTTGTCGCAACATCTCCATGACAGCCATCGTCTGCCGATTCGGTGGTGGCTCTGGCGCCACGCTGATCCAGTTGAACGGCTTCGGGTTGTCGGATGGTCCCGGTTCCGGTGGAGGTGGTGGTTGGTAGGGCGGCGGAGGCTCATAGGGCGGCAGCTCCTCACCACAATGTCGGCAACGCGAGAGGCCCAAGAGATTGGGGGTACCTGTGCCGTCGGGGCAGTGGTGGAGGGGAGCTAGAGCTTCCAGCCACTCCTTGGCGCCAGATGAACCGCTGCCCGAGTAGAACGCAAGCAACAGCGCGTCCGCGTCGTCTGGTGAGCGCCCGATCCGCTTTCGCGTCTCCTCCTTGCGCTCCACTTTGATCCGGCCGGAACTGTCAGGTGCCCACCGAGGAGCGGTCAACTGGGCAACGGTCGCGTCGTCGAGGTGTGACAGGTCCCAGGCGCCGTCCTCCGACATCGTGCGGCCGACCTCCCACCACAGCTCGTCTCGCAGTCTCGGAAAGCGATCAGAGCGATGAGCACTGGAACCGACCATGACGCCCACGATCTGGGCGTGGTGCTTTTGCTCCGAACGGAGCTCGTTCAAGCGGTCGGTGACGCCCTGGCCAATGCCTGTCTTGTCAACTTTGACCCTCGTCGCGCCGGTCTCGGAGATGGCGTCTAACACGATGCCGACGAGGGTCATCGTGTCGGGTGTCTTCGCTCGCTTGTAGAGCGATGCGACCGGCCCGCGTCGAACAATGACAACCGAGTAGTCGCCGCCGGCACCGACGTCGACGCCCAGTTCCACCGGTAACAAGGTGTCGTGTGCCTGTTCTGCCAGTCGACACCTGGCAACTGCCGAGGGCCTCACAACAGAGTCCTCTGAGTCCTCGGGGAACTCGCCTTCGACCTTGGAGGTCCAGATCGACGTCCCGGGTCCGCAGCCATCGGCGATCAGGTCATCGAGGTAGGCCTGGCTTATGAGCATGTCGAGCATCTCAGGCGGTACGGCTTCGCCCGTGAAGTTGGGGCTGTCTCCGGCCCTTATCTGTAGGGTGCTCCAACCCGAGCCGGGCTGACAGACCTTGGCGAAGTACGAGGTCGGGTCGTCCGGGTTTCCCACAGCGAGAATACGACTGCCCTCGTTGGTCACGAGAGCACCTGCTGCTGTCCAGAGCTTTTCGGGTATCCCACCTGCCTCGTCCAAGATGACAAGGACGTAGCGAGCATGGATTCCTTGGAAGGCATTGGCGTCGTAGTCGGCGGGTTTCCGACCGTAGGCGACGAGTTCGTTTCCGATCTTCCATTCCCTCGTCAAGATGCGGCCGGGCAAGGGCGGATCGGCTTTCGGGAACGCCTTGTTCACCTCGCGCCACAAGATCGCCTCGACTTGTGGGTTGGTCGGCGCCGTCGAGACGACGAAGGCGTCGCCTATGCGATGAGTCTCGATCCACCAGGCGATCAGGCGGGCGGCTGAGTACGACTTCCCGACGCCGTGGCAAGACCTGACGGCGGTACGACGGTTGGCGACGACCGACTCCATGATCTCGATCTGCTTTGACCACAACCTCTCGCCGAGCCTGTCGACCACCCATGCTGCCGGATCGCGCAGGTAAGCTGACGTTGGCCTTGTCGGCGGCGCGAACTTGTCGGCGAGCAATGCGAGCGATGTCATGTCAAGGCCCGCAACTTTTCTCCGAGCAGCTCACGGGCTCTTTTGACTTGCTCGCGCTCGAGGCCCAGCTCGTTCAGCACCGCGATGACGGCGGTGAACATCAGCTCCGCCTGCAGCTCGTCGATGCGCACGAGGCGGGCGTCGAGGTCGAGCCTGCTCATCTCGACTAACAGGCGCTGCGAGCGATCGACTGCACGCTCATAGAGCCGGATGATCGCACGGACCTCTTCTGCGCCCGTGGCGTCGTAGGTTTCCAATGTTTGAAGCTTCGCCACCTCATCGCGGAAGATGTCCTTGAAATAGAGGACCTCGGCGGCGAGCTTCGAGAGTTCCACGACCGGGTTCACGACCGGTTGATGATCGCTCTCGCTGAGATTCTCCAGGAGGGCCAGAGCCTTTGCCTCCGTGGCGCGTTCGAGCTTTTTCGCCTGGGCACGGGGCGAGCGACTGCCGTGGAAGCGACAGACCGACAGCCCCGCCTCGGCGCTGTTTCTACAACGCTCGCCGGTCTGTTTCGAATGCGCGGTGCACTGTCTCGGGACCGGTCGCCCATCGTGCTTGAAGCACCTGTCCGAGTCCGCCTGGGCGCTTTGGCGACACCGCTCACCTGTGACTCGTGTGATCGCCGTGCACTGAGGCCTGGGCGGTTTATGTTCAGCCACCATATTCATCGGCCCTCGGCTTTCCCGAGAGATGGTCCGTGGTCGCAGACTTCGACAACGACCTGCCGATTCTGCTCGTGGGTGTGGCGAGCCACGAAGATCTTCATCTTCCCCTCCTTGTCGGGGCTGTAAGGTCATCGAGAACGTCGAGTTCGCGCTGACGGGCACGCTTCGATGCGCTCGATGACGTCGTTGTTGGTCATGAGGACGCCAAATTCGTTGGGCCGGTAGTCGTAACTAGCTTCGAGGTTCAAAGCAATCCAGGGCTATCTGAGGGCCTCTCGGACCGGAGAGACCAGGACAGTCGATCGCTTATTTGGTGGACGCTTTACCTCGGCTTCAACCCCGAACATTCATGCGGTTCGGGCTCGAGACGGCGCTTCCATGCGGTCGCCTACGAGCGGACGTCGCTCCTCCTGATGCAAGTTGACGCTAGGCACGACAACGCTGTGACGTGCACTGATGCAAGGTGATGCAGGTGATGCAGGCAATCCCTACTCTGCTCCCCGCGCGGACGCATGGGGGGAGAAGTAGAGTCAACTTGCATCGCTTGCATCACCCAAACCAAGAATTGCCCTGACCTGCATGTTTACTGATGCAGGCAAAGTGCCCTCAACTTGCATCACGCCGCCATCCGGTCGCTGACAAGTCCGATCCCAGCAAACCCACGCGCCGCACCGTCACCGATTCGACGTGACCGTTCTTTTACCTGCTCGCCGTGTTCGTTGCGGAGATGGTCGTACACATTCTCAGCAGATAGCGCCATGCGGCCGGTGTCTTGGCACCAGCTCTTGTACGCCGTGTAGAACTGCCGACGTGACACCCATGCATCGATATTGAACGTGCACTCGTCGCGGATGAACCCGGCAACGGTGTCGAGGCGTTCACGGTACAGCGCACCAGCGTCGCTCACTGCCGCCGGTATCTCGAGCCGTCCGCGCTCCATGAGGAACCCAAGAGCAGTGACGGCACATACGAGCAAGCCTTCTAGTTCGCTCCTGGTCGTGATCTTGTCGAGGATCTTCGGGTCGTCCCTGTCGGTGCCCTCAATCTGGTTGGCCATCGGTATGATGAGAAACCGGCCGAAGTAGGCACCAGTCTGGTCCGAACTGATGGGGAGTTCATTACAGGAGAAGATCAGCATCGTGTAAGCGACGAAGTTGAACGGATGCCCGTACTTTCTCTCGGCGTGCAACGGATCGCCGCCGGTGATCTTCTTGAACTCGTCGGACTGACGCACAGCGCGGGCGTCAAGATCGCCGCAGATATTCGCGGACTTGCCCAGCAGTTCAGCCGTAGCGAAGTTGCTCTCACCGAAACGTTGCAACGGGATAGCCGAGCAGTTCTCTGAGCCGACTGTCGCCTTGATCAATGCCAACAACTTAGACTTGCCCGTCCCTGTCGGACCGTGCAGCAGCACGGCCTTTCGGTACGGATTGCCGGGATACAAGGTGTAGCCGATCAGTTCGACGAGAAACTCGGCTGTTGCCTTGTCTGGCGCGACATCGATCAAGAACTGATTGACGTTGGGACAGGTCGCTTCGGGATTCCAGTCGACCGGGATCTGAGCGGTAGAGATGAACTGCGGGTCGTGCGGGCTAAGCACCCCGGTCCGCCAGTTCAGGAGTCCGTTCGCCACGTTCAAGACCTCGGTGCTCACTTCGCCGCTGATCGTCGGCATGTATGATTTCAGGTAAGTGATCACTTCATCAAAGTGCGTTCGACGGCAGTCCTCTCCGAGCTGAGACCGCACCATATTGCGTACGTAGATCTCGCCGTCGTTACGGTAGACACCCTTGACGTAGCGCCACAACGTGCCGCCCTTGTCTGTGCGGATATGTCCGACCTCACGAATGGATTCGCCGAGCCGGGGGACAATTAGGCGCTTGCGATCATCGAAGAGAGCAACGTCGGCGTTCATGACGCCACGCTCGCTGAGTAACCCCAAGCCGCGACTGAGGCGCTGCCGTACTTCGCCAGCACTATCTCGGAGAAGTGTCTTTCCAACACGACGCCAGGATGAAGCTCGTCCAGCTCTTGTGCGATCTCGTCGGCGAGGCTACGAGGCATCTGGTCGAGCGTCCACAACAAGGTCGTGTACAGCTCGTCTTGGCCGGTACGCTCACGGCTCTTCTTAATGTCGATCAGGCCTTGAAGATCGGCGACCGTGAGGTCATCAATGTTGATGACGACACTGGCGCTGGCGAGGTGCGACGGCGCGGTCATCGTGGCCACCCGTCTACGAACTCCTGAAGGGCTGCAACATCCACGCGGTAAACATCCATCGGGACGTTGTTGTGCCTCACCTGGATGGTTTCGAGGATGCCTTCGTCGCCCAGCGCGTCAAGGACGCGGTAGGCGAGGACTCGCAGTTCCTTCGAGTTCCCTAGGGCCGTCCAGGCGATTTGTGCACCCGTGGCCCAGCCGTCGGGGCACATCGTCATGATGCGATCGAGGGCGCCGACGAGGGCGGGGTCGTTCATGACTTGCTCTAAAGTCTTGTGTGGTGTAGCACTCATAACTGATCCGATATGTGTTGTAGGAGGACCCTCGGCTAGCCCGCCGAGGGGTTTTCTGTTGGTCAGGTCAAACGGCGGCTCCTGCTGCTATTGCCTTGCATGCCAAGCGGCGCCCCAGCGTGATCGGCGCCATTACGGGTGGTTCATCTGGCCACGGGTCACTTGCGATCAGCCCTGCAGCCACGCGGACGGAGCTGGTGTTGTCAGAGAGGGCGATTACTTGATCGCCGCAAAGAAGCGCGACGTAAACGGGTTCGGTGTGTTGCATGACTCACCCTCCTAGGGCGGCGCGGGAAGCGATAAAACTGCCCTTTCCACCTAGTAAGGGGATTCAGAGGTGCCGTTGTCACAATACTGTAACAAAGTCATCGCCATGGTCCTTTGCAGCTTCTATCGCCCTAGTGATGCTCGGGTGAATCTCAGGCGCAAGGGGCGGTCGTGTGCACTTCTGACGTGCTCGCTTGAGAATCTGTGCGACGATCCTCGGGTCGATGCCACACAGGTGTCCGATCTCGCCAACGCTGAGCCTCTTTGTCACTGAGTCCACGAGCATCTTCGCTTCGCGGGGAGCGAGCCCCCAGTAATCGACCAGCTCCTCGTACCAGCTGGAATACAGCGCCCAGAATTGAGCCAAGCCAC
This sequence comes from uncultured Acidimicrobiaceae bacterium, assembly GCA_963836935.1. GTDB lineage: Bacteria > Actinomycetota > Acidimicrobiia > Acidimicrobiales > Bog-793 > Fen-455. Next base: position 17,795 of record CAWILM010000022.1, on the reverse strand, counting down.
CAGTGCCGTCGGTTAACTCGGCTGCAAGATCACCGACAAAATCAGGCCCCAAGTGCATGAGGTTGAAATTGCCGATCAGGGAATTGTTCCGCTGCTCGTGTTGATTGGCCCACTGATCGAAATCGACCTTGCGGCCGAGGTCGTCGCGGGCGCCCGGATAGGTCTCGCGGCCCGGTTCTGAGATGATCTCACCCGTGGCGTCGCGTGGTGGATCGTCATTCCACCCGGTCTCCCACGCCTGCGCACTTCGCAGGTCGGGCCGTGTGGCACCGTACGCCTCGACGCTCAAGGCATCGACGATCCTGTCGGCAACCCGCTTCAGCTTGATCGTCTCGGTGTCGAACTCGACGATCTCGGTGCCGTCGTCCTCGTAGACCATCCACGAAAAGCCGGGGCCACAAGGCAGCTCGCGCCAGTAGGAGATGATCTCGGTGGCGACGATGCCGTGCACGAGCTTGCGTTTGAACTCCCGAGGATGTTTCGCGTGCTGTTGGCGCAGCTCGTGAACGGCGGCCTCGCGCCTCTCATTGACCTGAGGCACACCGCTGCGCTCGCTCCAGTTCGTGACGTGAGCGCCCACGGTGCCCTTGCCATAGGGAACGTCCGACAGCGCCAGGGTGCCGATGCCGCGATGATCCGCGAGGGCGATCAGGCCACGCCTCGCGACAAGCTCCGCTCGCCCAAGCGCCAGCAGCGCGATAGGAGGTGGACTCGGCGCTCGCACGTCAACGACGAACGCGCCGTCAAGCTCCAGGCGCCACACGTCGGCCAGGGGCAGCACGGCGGTTGCCGTGCGGTCCTCATCGGGACTCGGCTTGAACGTGACCGCTGCCTCTACAGCACTGTCATAGATCGGCCGCGGGCGTAGGGTCCTCAGGTCGTCAAAGAGCACGCCAGCCGCTTCGTGACCGAGGTCGATTTCGCTCATCATCCAAAGCCAGGCGTCGTCAATGAACGTGTTCGGGTCGCTCACGAGGTTGTCACCTTGCCGAGCAGCTCGTTCAGCGACCGTGTCGTCATCACGACGCCAAACTGAGCAAACTCTTCGCAGAAGACTTCTGGTTGCTCATCGAGGTCCGGTTCCGCCTTCCACCATCGGGCCACTACGTCAGGGTCGGTGCTCGCGTCCTTCAACCCCAATGGGACAAATGCACCCGCCGGACGCTTGCCGCGTAGTTCGCAAGGCAGCACCGGCCACCCTCGAGGGGCGTACTCGAGCGCGGCTGCTAGGCGGACGCGAGCACTCATGGCGCACCAACCGCTACAGACGTGTTCGCGGGCACGCTGGGGGCGGCCTTGGCAACTGTGGACCGGCTGCGGGTGCCAGCTCCCGTAGCGGGAACCCGTGTCCGTCAAAGAACATGGAGAGCATGTAGGCGACCGCCTTCGCCCTATCCAGGTGGTCGTCATCCACCGCGGCGTGAGAACGCCAAGGGAACACACTCCCCAGCTCGGTCTCACTCATTGCTCCCATCACGCCAGCTCCGCCATGCCGGCGAGTTCTTCCTCGAGCTCCACCAGGCGACAACGGGCCGTCTCGACACAGGCCGGGTCGAGGTCGCAGCCAAGGAAGCGCCGGCCTTCGAGAACCGCGGCAACCGCGGTCGTACCCGAGCCGAGGAACGGGTCGACGATCAGCTCACCCGGCTCTGACACTTGGCGCACCCAGTGCCGGACAGGCTCCAAGGCTTGCTGCCACGGATGCAGTGGGCGCTCGTCCGGACCGCCCCGACCTTCCGCGAAGACGAGATCGCGTAACCACCCCCGCGGTTCGTACGGCCCGGCCGAGTAGAAAAGGACACTGCGATGGAGGCCGTTCACCTTTCGCACATGCACTTCGGTGTGCAGACCGGCCAGCACGATCGCCCCGTGCCACATATAGGTGAGCCCGCCTTTTTTGAGCAGTTCCATCTCACGGTCAAGCTGGAAGTGGCCGCAGTAGACCGCCGCCAGGCGTCCGGGTTTGAGCAGGCGGAGACAAAGAGCCCCGAGCGGCTCGTAGAGAGGGATGCCTTCGTTGTCGTAGGGGGGATCGGTCACGATGGCATCGACGGACTGATCCACCAGGTCGGCGAGCGCCTTTTGGAAGTCACCGGTGCGGAGCTCCCATGTCCGTCCGCTGTGCTCGGAGGGTCCTTCGGCTGCCTCGGCGCGGATGCGGTCCATAGCGACGATGCGAGCTCGCCGCTCGGCTCGCTTCAGAGGGATCACACCGCTGGCGTTGTCGCCGAGGAGCTGGAGAGCCTCAGCAGTCCGCTTGGCGTCCCGGTCCGATTGGACGAAGATCGTGGGCGCTGGACGTGGGCGGCGGGCCGGATAGGTCCCACCGCCCTTGCGTTCGACACGCTCGGGCAGGTCGATTGCGGACTTTTCCGCAATCTCTGCAAGGTCGTTTCGCACCGTCTTGTCGTTGACTCCAACGACCTCGCCGATCCGTCGCAAGGACCATCCCGCAGCCCGGAGCCGTGCCTCGAGCTCGGCGCGCTGCGAACGCGTTAGGTGGCGACGGATCAGGTTCGCCGATATGACGAAAGCCTCCCGCTCTTGGTCACTGGCGAAGGGCCGTACCGCACGCGGGTAGGAGGGCACCTTGACGCCCTCGTTCTTAAGCTCGGTCCACGCCTTCAGGCGGTGGTGCCCATCGATCACTTCCCCGGTGTCGGCATCAATGACGAGGGGAAAGATCACGCCTTGCGCGGCGATGTCCGCCTTCAGCGCCCGGTACTCCTCCTCGCTGAGCGGCGGGAGCAGCTGCCAGTCGGTGCCCAAGGGAGCGGCGAGCAGCTCGTTGGTGGACAGAACCGCATCGGGCGCCTCGTCTGTCGGTGCGTTCGACTCGCCCGACAGCACATCGGCGACGTCGACTACGTTGGGCCCGTCGTTCGGCGTGCCCTTATCCTCGGCGATCAGTACCGGCGACTCACAATGTCCAGTCGCACTGGACGGCACCGCTCCATACTCGAGGACCCGGATCGCCTCTTCGACCGAGACGGCAAGCGGCTGCAACGCCGCGTGCGCCTCACTCATGACTCTCACCCCCCACGAGCCGGCGCAGCGCGGAACACCGATCCGCTGCAATCAGCTCGGGCACCGTCTTGTCCTCTTGCTGCCCCTCGTGAAGCAGTTCGACCAGACACTTCACAACCTCGGCGTCGCCCGTCGTGCTGACAGGACGCGCCGAGCCCACAGGGTCTCCGCTGTAGATCGCGACAATCGCCATCTCTCATCACCTCCGTAGGAGGAGGGCGACGAGGAGGGCAAAGTGTTTATGTGATCTTGCGGATCTTGTTCTGCGCGTGGAGGAGGGTCACCCTCGCCGTCGAGGCGGTGATCCCGAGCTCGCTAGCGATCTCCGCGAAGTCACGGTCGTCCAGGCAGAGCTTCAGGACTTCGCGCTCCCGCTCGGTGAGCTTGGCACGCTCGATGAGGTCGGCGAGTACCAGGCTATCGACGAGAGCTTTCTCGTTCTCTTCCATACTTTCGGGCGCTGGCCTGTGTGTCCCTGGGCGCTCGGGCGGTGGGTTGTAGACCTTGTCTTCGAGTTCGCCGAGTTCCGCGTGCTTGATCTCGACCGGTTGACCACGGTATTGATGCCGAGTCGTGCCCGCGTCCATTGCAAGTCCCGCCAGCATGACGTTGAACATCTGGCTCCGTCGCGTGCGACCGATCGTTTCGAGCTCCTTCTCGTCGAGGAGGAACTCCCGAGATGCGACTAGACAGACGATGCGGCTTGGCGCCTTGTACCCGCGGACGAGTCTCCACCTCGCCCCCTCGCTAGCGAACTTCTCGGCAGCGGTCGCGGCAACGACTACTGCGACGTCGTTCGATCGATCGCGGGCGGCCGCACGATTAATCCCGGCACGGGCGATTTGGACCCGGCCCTTGGCGTCTGTTTGTGTCGCGAGGACCGCTTGCGTGAGGCGCTCACCCAGCGTCGCGGTCGTGCCCGCCTTGGCTAGCCCCGCTGGAACCTTCCGCTGCGAAAGCGGTCCACGGGCTGCCCCTGTGTCGTCGTGCAATAGACCGAGAACAACACCGTCGCGAACGGGCAGCTCCCCGAGGGCTAGATACAGGAGGTGTTCGCCTGGGGGCGCGCCGAGAGCGCTCGGCAGCTTGCCACGAGCTGCCCGATCGAGGACCTCGACCAGAGTAATGACGGATCGCTCACCCGAATATTCCGCCGCGACGAGGACCTCAGCGTTGAGCGTGAACGCGTAATGGAACTCCCCGGCGCGTTCCGTGGCCGATAAGCCTGCCGCGCCGTTGCCGTCTTCGAGGAGTCTGGTGAGGTCATCCCACGGTGTCCTGGCCCGCTGTGTTCCACTCACGTTCACCATGGCCAATGTCTACTTCGCGTTTTGACCAGGGTCTCGCAGGAGCCGGGCGAAACATCGGCCGGACGAAGACCGATGCCGTCGTAGCGGTCCGAAAGCGACGTTGCGAGGCGGCTTGGAACCACGTGCCTGACGCTGTCACGTTGCCATGACGAAAGCCCCTCGTACTTGACGACCCGCTACCGGGAACACTCGTCCAGAACGTACGGCTCGTGACCCGTGCGGCCGCCTTTGTCGGAGTCCTGGCACAGATCTCGATCCACCTCTCCTTCACGCCCGTTCCGATCATCGGTCAGACACTCGCTGTCCTGGTTGCGGGCGCGGCGCTTGCTTACAACGGGGTGCCACCGCGGTGACCTGCTACGCATTGGCGGGAGCCGTGGGCACCCCTGGGTCGCTGGCTCGAGACCTCTGAAACGTCGGAGCCCAAGAACGAGAAGGCATTACATCTGAGTGACTCAGCCCTTCCTGAGTTCTTTTACTACTCGGTCGAAGAACACTGTTGCCAGCCATTGACATGCAAGTGCGCCTCTCCGGGGCAATCGTGTTTACGGCACACACGGGCAGTGTCACGACGCAGTTCTGAGACCTGGTGCCAGAGGCGTTCAGAAGCCTCCGGTGAATCTTGGCTGGCATGTAGCCCGCTAGAAAAGCGCTCAGTGAGCGTCACCGTACTTCGCAGTGCCACCGTGTCCGAGATGATCTCTGCCGAAATGGGCGGTGCACTTCACGTCTAATGAGCTTCGATCATAACGTGGCTAGTACATCTCTATGGAGAGCCGATAAAGCGGCTCTTCATGGATCCTGACGGTCTCCCTGCTCCTTCCCCTTTGGTACTACACCCCTGTAGTTCAACGCTAAATCGCGTGGTCGGGACTTTCGCCTCTACTGCCCCGGCGCGCCGCCTGCAACCGTAGGACAAGCGAGGCACCGCATGAGCGAGGTCAGCAGTCCCTGGATGCGGGGGGGACGGACCTCTCAGGTACTGGTTGCCGCAAAAAAAGTCGCGGTGCGTGGGCCTTCAACCACCGACAGCAACGCACCGCAGGTGGAAGGCGTGCTGTTTCGGGCTGAACCGTTTCTCCACCACGAAGAAGGTTTTCTCCCCAAGCTCTTGCGGTTCGGCCGGGCTGAGAGTTTCTTCCAGCCGGGCCGGGGCCGCACCAACAAGAACTCCCTCCTCGGGAGTACACCGCAATACGCGGGGGACCCATGGCCCCTGACGTCAGCCAGGGGTCATGGGGTTTCCGCGGCCAAGCCGACGTGGCGGAGGCTTGTCCGCGCGCGACCCCGAGGCTTTCGACAACTACGTGCCATTTACAGGTGTTGCGGTTCGGCGGGGCCGGGGGTCTGCACCCATCTCGACCGCGACAACAGGGCCTTTCCCTTCGGGAGCGCCCTGGCCGCAAGCAGGGGGACCCATGGTCCCTGGCCCCAAACCAGGGACCATGGGCTTCCGCGGCAACGGGGACGTGGTTACTTGGCCTGCGCTGAGGAAGTTGGTAACCCGAAGCTCCAGTCGAACAGTTTGGCTGGACGACTGGTCCAGGTTGACATGACGCTGCGCTCGGTCGCACACGTGGGAGTTGTCTTCCTCGCAGCCTTGGGCTTGATTGGCGCTGGCGCTCATGCCGTGTTCACCACCTCGACCGTCAGTCTCACCTGTAACAGCCAAAGCACTGCTCATGCGCTCGGTGCCTCCCATGACTAGAGCACGAGGACCCCGGCAGTTCGGTCTCAATCCACACAGGTGTTGCGGTTCTCCCAGGCGGGGCATTGCTACCCGCCCCGTTTGGACCGCGCAAACAGGGAACTCCCCCAGGGAGTGCCGCGCCCAGGCAACAGACAGCTATGGGAACGTCAAGACCAGTTCTACGGTGACGTTCACATACACGCCTCAGCCGACGGTCACGGCGAGTTAGTGACGGGCCTGCGGTGATAAACCCGTACCGCGCTCAGAGAGCAGCAGACCACGCCTCCATTGAGGTCGAGCTGCGTGCCGTCGAGGCCGAGGCGGCTGTCGTCGATGCCCCCCCGAATGGTGAGCCAGCGCTTCCGCCTCGCGTTCGAGCAGAGCATGGCTGGCACGATCCTCGTCGATCTCGAAGACAAGGTCCTGGAAGTCAACGACGCCTTTTGCCAGATGGTCGGATACAACAGGGACGAGATCGTCGCCAAGCGCTCGGAACTGTTCACCCGTTCCGAGGACTACAGCATCTCCGAGGAGGCCCACCGCCGCCTGACCTCTGGCGAGGTGGACCAGGTGAGCTACACAAAGCGCTACCTGCGCAAGAACGGGCAGGTGATCGTTGCCGAGGTGTCGAAGTCCGCCCTACGCGACCGCGACGGGGTCCACGCGCTACTTCGTCACCTCGGTCCGGGACGTCACGGAGGAACGGGCGCTCAACGCCCAGCTCTCCCACCAGGCACTGCACGACTCGCTCACGGGGCTTCCCAACCGGGTGCTGTTCGAGAACCGGCTCTCTCAAGCTCACGCGAGGACAGCCCGGCGAGGCGGGTGGAACGCCGTGCTGTTGTTGGACCTCGATGACTTCAAGGATGTGAACGACACCTTAGGCCACCTCGTCGGCGACGAGCTGCTTAAGGCGCTCGCCCGCCGCTTTGAGGAGGTGACTCGCTCCACCGACACGCTGTGTCGCTTCGGGGGCGACGAGTTCATCTACCTGGCCGAGGAACTGGCGTCCCCGGCTCAGGCCGAGGAGGTGGCCACGCGTCTCTTAGGCGTGCTCGCCGAGCCTTTCACCCTCGCGGGGACCCAGGTCCAACAGCACACGAGCATCGGGGCCGTGGTCCTGGAGGGGACGGGTAAGGGTTGGACCGAACTCATCGGGGACGCCGACGCCGCCTTGTACGAGGCCAAGCGCCAGGGCAAGGGCCGCCACGTCCTTTTCACCTCCACCATGCCCCGGGGCCAGAGGCTGGCACCGTCAGCCCTCGCTGACCCTCCCCCTGTTCGGAGCGGGGCGGATACGCCCCGGTCTAGCGACACCGCTCATTGGGATCGGCTGAACAGCAGATCAGATTCGCCAGGCACCCCCGTTGAGGCGGTGCGACAGCCCGAGCGTCGAGGACGTTGGCGGCAGCCTTGAGGCGGCGCGCAAGACCATACAGATTCCCCTCGACGGCCCCGACAAGGCTTGGCCCGTCGTTATAGCCATGATGGACCCAGGGGACGACTTCCTCGTCGTCTACCTGGACTCCATCGACAAGCGTCTCCTGGAGGATCGCGACCAGGATGACGAGATGCACGACCCAGGATTTCCCTCGCAAGGCGATGGGGGTCGTGCACCTGCTGTCAGAAGGGCCGTAGAGCCTGGCCACGCCTGGTGTGGAGAGGCAGGACCATTCCGGCTGCACCATCCCTCTGTTCGCGTGCCTTCCTCGCCCAGACCGGACTTGAGAAAGGGGTACGACCCCCAATGCTCATCCTCGCAAGGCGACCGCGGGTCGTGCACCACCTATCACTCTCGGAGCGTGTCTCCACCCGCTTGAAACGACGCCTCCACGCGGGCCGTAGGAACGCACGCTACGCGTACCCAATCGCTGCGTAAGAGGGCACCGCTTCGCACGTCGAGAGCACTTCGACTCGGCCGGTTTACACCGTCACGCGGGACGCAATCTCGACGACATACATCAGTCACCCTGTAACACGTCGCCGACAAGTGGGGGCAAGGATGCGCTGACACGGCGGCAACTCGACGAGACGATCTCTCGGGCTATCTGCCACCACTACGAGGAGTAGTTATTCCACCACCCAAGGTGACTGTTGGTCACTGCAAGAGCAAGCGGCGATGTCGTCGCATTCTGCTGTTATCGGAGACTCGCGGCCGCGGCGACGCAGTAGCTGTCGGCCCCCACCGCGCGAACCACGTCACCGGCAAGACGCCTAAGCGGTCACACAAGCGTTGTCTCTGACTCATGGTGCTCTTGGCCGTCGGGTGTGTAGAAATAGCATTTAATTGCTGGTAAGTCTTGGAGATAGATGTTCGGCTGCTTTCGTTTTCGTAACCGTGTGTAGGGGGAATTCGGCCTAGCCTGTCAGCAGGGCCCCGGGTCTCTCCTCTGTTGAGGGTCGAACTCGCGAAGGTGAGGTTCGCTCCATGCATCCCCCGGACTCTTCGCGCGGGTGTGAGCATGCTGTGTCATAGCGAATGAAAGATTCACCCTTGACGTCTGCGGCTTCCTCATGTAGAACTGCCAACTGCGAGGGAAGCGTCGATTTCCAGTTCTTAAGTGGTCGCTTGGGCTGGTTGGAGCTAATAGCGAAACCGCCCTCGCTCGATAGCAAAAGTAACTGAGGACCCACGAGCGAGGAGTGGGTATCGATGAGGTGTCCCCGGTCTCGATACGAGACCGCTTGTGTCCCTGTCCACGTCAGAACTGAATACCTTGACGTCAGCAATGTGGACCCCACGCGCTTTGATCCTTGTCGCCCGAGCGTGCTGGGCGACTTGCCGCGCACGCCGACGGTTGCTGCTCTAGAGCGACTCTTCATGGATTCTCACCTGGGACTTCGCGCCTCGACCCCGGAAGGTTCGACCCACCGACTGCCTGGTGGCGGCGAGCTGCCGCCTTGTCGCCAAGCAGTTCTCACAGCCCGCAGAGGGGAGTGTCCGGGAGGGACACGAGGCCCGGGCGCTCCCCGCTGCGAAGCCCATCCTGCGATTCTCACCGATTCGGAAGGGCCGCTTCGGCGGGCCTTGATCTCTAACGATTTTGTCAGTGAAGTGCCAGGTGGCGGGCGGTTTATCCACCGCTGGGCACATCTTTTCCACAAGGTGTTGCGGTTCTGGCAGGCGGAACGTAGTTACCCGCCCCGCCTGACCCGCACAACAGGGACTTACCCCATTGGGACTCCCTGGCAGTAGAGGTGACGTGATGATCCGCAGGCCTTGCCTGGTCGCCGGGCCTGCGGGGAGCGAATGGCTGACCAGGACATTTATTGCTTGATCCATAGACATTTATTGATTGATCCATAGGAGTACCAAGTGAAGAGTCTCAAGGCGGTACGGCTCGCGGTCGCTGTCCCCTGCGCCTGCGCCGACCAAGGTCTGGTCCGGGCCTGATGGCCCCCAAAAGCGCACCCGCTCCCGGCTGGGCCGGGTTCTCGCCGCCGTGGCGGCGCGGGTTGTCGCGGACCTGGTCGGCGGCGGTTGACCACTTCGCGGCCGGACCTTTCCCCGTCGACAACGTGGCAGGCCAACAAGGTCACCAGGCCGCGTTCGCGGCGGCGCACAACCATGACCCGGCCAGGCCGGGCATGTCTTTCCCACAAGGTGTTGCGGTTCTGGCAGGCGGGGCTTAGCTACCCGCCCCGTCTAGCCCGCGACAACCGGGACTTCCCCCAAGGGAACTCCCTGGGCAGCAAACAGGGACCCGCCTGGGTTCCTGGCACCAAAGAGGAACCCCCTGGGCCCTCTGGCAAAGGCGACGTGATGATCCGCAGGCCGAGCTTGGTCGCCGGGCCTGCGGGGAGCGAGTGGCGAACCCGACGCCCTGTTTGATTGACCCAATTATCAACACGAGGAGAAACAATGAAGCGCTTCAAGCACATGAGCAGGACGAAGAAGTTCGTTACCGCTGGTGTGACCGTGGGCCTCGCCCTCGGTCTCGCCGGTGCAGCGTTCGCTGGCTTCACAACGACCGGTTCGGGTACCGGTGCCGCGTCGACTGGAACGGCCGGAAGCTGGAATGTCGGGACCGTTGTGCTTGCGGGCACCACGATCTACCCCGGACAAGGTAGTGACGCTGTCAATTCCTCAACCGTTCAGAACCCGAGCGGACACGGTAATCAGAACCTGACTCAGCTCAAGGTGACGATCAGCGTCGCCGAAGCTGCGGGTGCGGAGACCGCATGGCCAAGTGAGACCGCCTGCACCACTGCGGACTACACGCTGACCCAGACCGGTACTAACTGGAACATCCCCGGTGACGGTCTCAGTGCGACCGTCGCGGCGTTGGGAACCGGGACGGACATCGCTCCTGACCACTACTACGTCTACAACAGCGGCGACGCCGCCGGTACGGGCAACGCGATTCCCTCGGGCCTGGCCTTGATCATGGTTGACACCGTCGCTCTCCAGGACCGGTGCCAGGGTGCAACGGTCACGTTGACGTTGACCGCCAGCTAGTAGCACGAGCCAAGGAGCGGTGAGCTTCGGCTCACTTCTCCCCTAGCTCAACTCGGTCGTTAGGCCGGGTCGCGGGGTACCAGCTCCCGCGGCCCGGCCGACCGGCCAGCATCAGGCAATCGGTATTCCATCCCCCTCATAGACCGAGGAGTCGGTGAAGGTGAAGAAGTTCGGGCGAACCAAGGCATTAGGACAAGCCAGCGCAGTGGCGCTGGTCACTGCCGCGCTCGTTTTCACGGCCGCCTCCGCCGTCACCGGCCCGAAGTCCACGCCCAATGCCCAGGGCTTTATCCTGACCTCCGGCTCCTGCCCGGCGAACCCGCTCAGCCCGCCGAACTTCAGTGTCTGCGGTCCGGCTCTTGGTGCTGGGCCGGTTCTGTATCCGGGAGCAGCGGCATCGACCCTGCCTCTCAAGTTCTACAACGCTGCGAATGTCCCGATCAGCGTCTCCACGCTGCAGGTGACCTTCACGAACGCCTTCCCCACCGGCTCCCCGCCATGCGATCCCACGGCCTTGCGGGTGAACGGCCCGAGTGCCACGGCGTCAGGCTCGCCGCCAGGCTCGCCGTCAGGCTCGCCGCCCGTTGTCACTCTCAGCTTCAGCCCCTACCTCCCCGTCCCTGCCGGAACGGTTGCGAACCCGGGCACCACGACCTACAACGCCACCCTCGCCCTGGCGGACATCGGAAACCAGGACGCCTGCGAGAACCTCGGCCTGGTCATGAGTTACTTGGCCTCGGCGCAGTACACCGAGGTCTACGCCACCGCGACGGCCGTCACGTCCTCGCTTAACCCGTCGCCTGTCGGCCAGCACGTGACCTACACGGCCACGGTCACAGCGAGCGTGACCGGCAGCCAGCTCCCGGTGCCGAGCAGCCCGACCGGCACGGTGACCTTCAAGGACGGCACCACCACGATCTGCACTGCCAACATCCCTGTCACCAGCACCGGGACCACCACCTCGACGGCCACCTGCCCGGTCACCTACGCCAGCACCACAGGTAGCCCACACTCCATCACTGCCGTCTATGCGAACTCCGACGGCAACTTCTCGGGTTCCACCTCACCGGTGCTCACCCAGGTGGTGAACGCCTCGGGCGTAGCGACCACGACGGCCCTCACGTCCTCATCGAACCCGTCGGTGTTCGGTGGGTCCGTGGTCTTCACCGCAACTGTGGCCAGGACCTCTGGGACCGGGACCCCGACCGGAACCGTGAACTTCTACACCTGCACTTCGGCGACCAACTGCAGCCCAAGCCCATCGACCTTGCTCGGCTCAGGGACGCTCAGCTCCGGGAAGGCCACCTACTCCACCTCCAGCCTCCCGGTCGGCAATACCTACGTCGAGGCCGTCTATCAGGGAGTCGCGGGCTCCTACGGTTCCAGCACCTCCAACATCGTCACCCAGGTGGTCAACTTGATCGGGACCACGACGTCGCTCGCCTCGGCTCCGAACCCGTCCACTGTCGGTGGGTCCGTGGCCTTCACCGCAACGGTGGCCAGGACCTCTGGAACCGGGACCCCGACGGGGAGCGTGAACTTCTACAAGTGCACGTCGGCGACCAACTGCAGCCCAAGCCCATCGACCTTGCTCGGCTCAGGGACGCTCAGCTCCGGGAAGGCCACCTACTCCACCTCCAGCCTCCCGGTCGGCAGCACCTACGTCGAGGCCGTCTACCAGGGAGTCGCAGGCTCCTACGGTTCCAGCACCTCCAACATCGTCACCCAGGTGGTCATCGCCTTGCCGTCCACGTGCACCGGCAGCTACACGAACTTGATCATCGGCAATCCCTTGTTCCCGATCATCAACGGGACGAACGGGAACGACTTCATCTACGCCTTCGGCGCGAGCTACATCGTGAACGGCTTCAACGGCAATGACTGCCTCGATGCCGGGGACTGGGAACAACGTCTTGACCGACGGGATCGGCAACGACGTGGTGCTGGCCGGGAACGGCAACAACGTCATCGTGGTGGGCGGCGGCAACGACAAGATCATCGTGGGCAACGGGACCAACACCATCGGGGCAGGCGACGGCACCGACACCGTGACGGCGGGCAACGGCTCGCAGAACGGGATCATCCTCGGCAACGGCAACGACTCGGTGACCGTCGGCAACGGCAGCCACAACAGCGTCATCGTCGGCTCGGGTACCGACTCGGTGACCGTCGGGAGCGGCTCCTACAACGCCGTCACCCTTGGATCTGGCACCGACGTGGTCACGATCCAGGGCGGGAGCCACGACACCATCAACGGCGGAGCTGGCAACGAGACGATCTACCTCGGGGCCGGTACCTTACAACACCTACAACGGTGCGGCGCACCACACCAACGTCTGTCACCTGCCCACCGGCAAGACGGCAGCCTCACTCCACGACACGATCACCAACTGCACGGTGGTGACCCCATGAGGTGCCGGAGCGTCTTCGTGTTCGGGGCGCTTTCGTGCGCCACCTCCAACAACGCGCCCCTCACCATCGGGGGCCGGCGCGGACGCACCGAGCATCGGCACCAAGTCCGGCCAGTGCTCGGGGACGGGGTTCTGATGTAGAGGCGCGAGCACTCGTCCAAGGGTCTGCACACAGCCGTGAAGTCCTGGCGTCGGTCACATCAGGTTTCGGGGGTCCGTTGGCGCCTTTAACGTCAGGTTCTTCGCGGTCCTTGTTGGCGTCATTGCCATCCTCGGCCTCGGAGCTGCGGCCTGGGCCTTCTTCACCGCACACGGCAACGGGTCGGGCACCGTTTTGACGTCGACGCTCAACCCGCCGACGAGTGTGACGGTGCCCTCGACAAGCTATTCAGGCAGCGTGAGTGTCTCCTGGACGGCCTCTTCTACCGGTGGCGGCGCTGCTACTCCTCAGGGCTACTACGTCACTCGCACGAACACGCTGACGAGCGCGACCGCGAACGCGTGCGGCACGACTCCACCGCCGTCACCGACGTTGACGACCTCTCCCTGCAACGACACCGGCGTCTCCCCCGGCACCTACACCTACACGGTGACGGCCCTCTTCAACTCTTGGACGGCGACGAGCGCTCGGAGCAGCCCAGTCACCGTCCTCGGCCACGGGTCTCAACCCGACGAGCGGGCACCGTCGGCACGACCGGAGTCACGATCCCCGCCCAAGGCTTCGCCGGCCCACAACGGCGCTCACCGTGAAGGTCGGCGGGCCAACGCCACCATCACCTCGGGCGGGACCACCGACGGCACCGGCGGCTCGACCGTCACCTTCATCATCCCGGCGGTGCCCAACGGCCAGAGCCGTCGTAGTCACCGACGGCTCCAACTCGGCCACCTCGGCCACCAACTACACCGTGACGCCCCAAATCACGTCGCTGTCGAGACAGCGGTCCGGTGGGCACCACCGTGACGGTGACCGGCAACGGATTCGCCCCCAACGTCACCTCGGGCAACCTGAAGGTCGTCTTCGGAGGCACCAAGTACGCGCCCTCGTCGGGCACCACCAACTCCAGCGGTGTGATCTCAGCGAGCGCCACCTTCCGCACGGTGCCCACGGTGGCTGACATGTCCGGTGGCTACACCGTGGCCGTCACCGACGGCACGAACACCTCGCCGAACTACACCACCAACTACACCGTCACGCCCAAATCACGTCGCTGTCGAGCACGAGCGGTCCGGTGGGCACCACCGTGACGGTGACCGGCAACGGATTCGCCCCCAACGTCACCTCGGGCAACCTGAAGGTCGTCTTCGGAGGCACCAAGTACGCCCTGTCGGGCACCACCAACTCCAGCGGTGTGATCTCAGCGAGCGCCACCTTCACGGTGCCCACGGTGGCTGACATGTCCGGTGGCTACACCGTGGCCGTCACCGACGGCACGAACACCTCGCCGAACTACACCACCAACTACACCGTCACGCCCCAAATCACGTCGCTGTCGAGCACGAGCGGTCCGGTGGGCACCACCGTGACGGTGACCGGCAACGGATTCGCCCCAACGTCACCTCGGGCAACCTGAAGGTCGTCTTCGGAGGCACCAAGTACGCCCTGTCGGGCACCACCAACTCCAGCGGTGTGATCTCAGCGAGCGCCACCTTCACGGTGCCCACGGTGGCTGACATGTCCGGTGGCTACACCGTGGCCGTCACCGACGGCACGAACACCTCGCCGAACTACACCACCAACTACACCGTCACGCCCAAATCACGTCGCTGTCGAGCACGAGCGGTCCGGTGGGCACCACCGTGACGGTGACCGGCAACGGATTCAAGGCGAGCGCCTCCGGCCTCAGCCTGGTCTTCGGCGGCACCGACTACACGATGTCTGGCACCACCAGCGCCAGTGGCGTGCTGACAAGCGCCAGCTTCACCGTGCCTGCGGTAAACACCGGTTCCTACACCGTGGCCGTCTCTGATGGCACGAACACCTCGCCCAACTTCGCCACCAACTACACCGTCACGGCATCGACTGTCTCGTTCTCTAGTGCCGGTACATACACCATCACCGTGCCCGCGGGCGTCACCTCGTTCGGCTTCACGATGAACGGAGCCGGCGGCGGGGGCGGCGACAGTGGAGCCGCTGGCGGGGCCGGAGGCACCGTGACCGGCACGATCACCTTCCCAAGTAGCCGCCACCCCAACTTCATTCTCACCGTACGCGTGTCGGCGGCGGCGGCAGCGGCACTACGACCGCGACCGGCGGTACAGGCGGCACCAGCGGTACGGACTGCGCAGCAGGCGGCGCTGGCGGCGCCAGCAGTACGGGTTCTGGCGGTGGCGGCGGCGGCAGCTCGACCTGCATCTATGTCCAGGGTGCGCCTACTGGAACGATCGTGCTCGTCGGCGGTGGCGGTGGCGGTGCCGGCGCCAGTGGTGGCGGTGGCGGTGGCGGTGGTGGCGGTGGCTCGACCTGCACCACCACAGGCAATACTGCTGGAACTGGTGCAAATGGTACTGGTACCGGTTCCTTCAGCGGCGGCGGTGGTGGTGGTGGTGGCACGACGGCGTTGTGACGGCGACCGGCGACCCTTGCTACACGGTCACCAACACCGGTGGGGCCGGTGGTGGCGGCAGTGCCCCTGGTGCCGCTGGCGGCACGGGCACGTCGGCCAATACTGGTGGGGCCGGTGGCGCGAGCGGTACCAGTGGTGGCGGTGGCGGCGGCGGGGGCGGTATGCGTCAGGTGGCGGTGGCGCCGCTACCGGTGCCTTCACCGGCGGGGGCGGGGGCGGAGGATCTGCTTACCCGGCGGTTCAGGCCACCTACACCGTCAGCGTGTCCTCGGCCAGCAACGGTGGCGGAGGCGCTGGTGGAAGCGCAGGAGCAAGTGGCACTGCCGGGTCCGTTAGCTTCACGGGCGCAGGCATCTCTGGCTCCGGCACTGCCACCAAGTTGGTCTTCACCACTCAACCAGTGGCAACGTCGGCAGAGGCGACGAACTTCTCCACCTCGCCGGTGGTGTGGGTGGAGGACGCCAGCGGCAACCTCGTCACCTCCGACACCAGCAGCGTCACCCTGGCGATCAACTCCGGGCCTGCTGCCGGGTCGCTGGCGTGCTCCAACAGCGGGTTCCCGACCATCTCGGCAGTGGCTGGGGTGGCGACGTTCACCAACTGCCAGATAACCGGGACGGCCACGGCCGGGACCTACACGCTCAAGGCCACCCGCACAGGGCTCACCACCGCCACGTCGGGCAACGTCGTCATCAACGTAGGCACGGCCTCCCAGCTCGTGTTCACCACCGCGCCGGTGGGCAACGTGGCCGAGGCGACGAACTTCTCCACCTCGCCGGTGGTGTGGGTGGAGAGCGCCAGCGGCAACCTCGTCACCTCCGACACCAGCAGCGTCACCCTGGCGATCAACTCCGGGCCTGCTGCCGGGTCGCTGGCGTGCTCCAACAGCGGGTTCCCGACCATCTCGGCAGTGGCTGGGGTGGCGACGTTCACCAACTGCCAGATAACCGGGACGGCCACGGCCGGGACCTACACGCTCAAGGCCACCCGCACAGGGCTCACCACCGCCACGTCGGGCAACGTCGTCATCAACGTAGGCACGGCCTCCCAGCTCGTGTTCACCACCGCGCCGGTGGGCAACGTGCTGCGCGAGGCGACGAACTTCACGACCTCGCCAGCGGTGTCGGTGGAGGACGCCAGCGGCAACCTCGTCACCTCCGACACCAGCAGCGTCACCCTGGCGATCAACTCGGGTCCGGCCGCCGGGTCGCTGTCGTGCTCCAACAGCGGGTTCCGCCGTCTCGGCAGTGGCTGGGGTGGCGACGTTCACCAACTGCCAGATAACCGGGACGGCCACGGCCGGGACCTACACGCTCAAGGCCACCCGCACGGGGCTCACCACCGCCACGTCGGGCAACGTCGTCATCAACGTAGGCACGGCCTCCCAGCTCGTGTTCACCACCGCGCCGGTGGGCAACGTGGCCGAGGCGACGAACTTCACGACCTCGCCAGCGGTGTCGGTGGAGGACGCCAGCGGCAACCTCGTCACCTCCGACACCAGCAGCGTCACCCTGGCGATCAACTCGGGTCCGGCCGCCGGGTCGCTGTCGTGCTCCAACAGCGGGTTCCCGACCATCTCGGCAGTGGCTGGGTGGCGACGTTCACCAACTGCCAGATAACCGGGACGGCTGCGGCCGGGACCTACACGCTCGGAAAGGCCACCCGCACGGGGCTCACCACCGCCACGTCGGGCAACGTCGTCATCAACGTAGGCACGGCCTCCAAGCTCGTGTTCACCCCGGCTACCCCGACCAGGCACCACGGGCAGCTCGATCCCGAACGTGGCCGTCTCCGTTGAGGACACCTACGGCAACGTGGTGACCACGGCCAGCGGTTCGGTCGTCATGTCCATCGCCACGGGCAGCCCGCAGTCGGGCTTCACCTCTGGGACCACCACGGTGAGCCTGAGCAGCGGCGTGGCGAACTTCACCAACCTCGTGGTCGACACCTCGGGCAGCTACACCTTCACCGCCACGCCGAGCGGCATCAGCGGGGTGACCAACACGGTCAACTCCAGTGCCTTCACCGTCAGCCCGGGCAACCAGACGATCACCTTCGGTGCGCTGTCGAATGAGCGCTTTGACCAAGGCCCGATCACTGTCAGTGCGACGGCCTCGTCGGGGTTGACGGTTTCGTTCAGCTCGACGACGACAAGTGTCTGCACCTCGGGTGGGACGAACGGCGCGACGATCACGTTCGTCACGACCGAAGCCTGCAGATCCAGGCCGCCCAGGCGGGCAACAGCAACTGGAACGCCGCATCGCCGGTGAACCAGGGCTTCTCGATCACGCTCGGCAACCAGACGATCACCTTCGGGGCGCTGTCGAGCGAGCG
>CAWILM010000021.1:0-62231 GCA_963836935.1 uncultured Acidimicrobiaceae bacterium | reverse complement strand
TCGGTGGCGGCTCCGTTCCAGCTGGAAGACGCAATCTCCGGCGAGAGGTTCGACTTAGGAGACCAGGTCACCCTCAAAGCGTGGGACGTGAGGGTGCTGCGGGCGAAGTCGTGAGAGGACGACTTGTTCAGACCAGGACGTGGGCTCCCCGGTGTTGCATCACGCTTCGTCGGTCGTTATTGCCTCGAAGAGATTGCCTCATGACCCAGCAAGGAGTGTGGCGATGAGCGAGCGGATCCGTTACGGCGCGGACTACAACCCCGAACAGTGGCCCCGGGACGTGTGGGACGAAGACGTCCGCCTGATGATGGAGGCAGGGGTCGATCTCGTCACCGTGGGGGTGTTCTCGTGGGCGCAGTTGGAGCCGGCCGAGGGCAGCTTCTCCTTCGACTGGCTGCGGGACGTGCTCGACCTCTTGTCTCGTGCGGGCATCGGCGTGAACCTGGCCACTCCGACGGCGGCGCCTCCCGCTTGGCTCTCCGCGCGCTACCCCGATGTGCTTCCGGTCGATCGGACGGGTGTCCGCTACAGCTACGGCAGCCGGCAGAGCATTTGTATCTGCAGCCCCACCTACCGCGAGAAGGCAGGCGCGATTGTGACTCGGCTAGCGGCCGAGGTCGGCGACCACGAGGCAATCGAGATGTGGCATGTTCACAACGAGTACGCGTGCCACGTCCCTTATTGCTATTGCGATCATCATGCGCGGGCCTTCCGGCAATGGCTTGTCCAGCGCTACGGTTCGCTGGACGCGATCAACGAGGCCTGGGGCACAATGTTTTGGAGCCAGACCTACACAGATCTCGACCAAGTCGTGCCGCCGCGCATGACCGCTGCTGTCGCCAATCCCGCTTTGGAGCTCGACTACAAGCGGTTCTGCAGCGACGCCTTCCTGGAGGAGTTTCTGGAAGAGCGGGCCATTCTGAAGGCGGCTCGGCCGGAGTTGCCTCTGACGACGAACTTCATGGGCCTATACAAGCCTCTCGACTATTTCCGGTGGGCGGCTCACGTGGACATTGTCTCCACGGACAACTACACGGACCCGGCCACTCCGGAATGGCAGATGCGCAGCGCCATGGACTACGACCTTGTGCGGGGGCTCAACAAGAAGGTCCCCTGGATGGTCATGGAGCAGGCTCCCACACGCGTGAACTGGCGGCCACATAACGTGCCCAAGGGTCCCGGTCACATGCGCGCCATGAGCTATCAAGCGATCGCCCGAGGCGCATCAGGTGTCCTGTTCTTTCAATGGCGGGCCTCACGAAAAGGGGCGGAGATGTTCCACTCCGCCATGGTCTCCCACGCCGGCACAGCCTCGCCGGTCTGGAGCGAGGCAACTGCGCTGGGCAAGGAGCTCGCGGGGCTCGAGGACCTCACGCGCGCCCCGGTCGAGGCCAAGGTCGCCATCGTGCTCTCTTGGCCCAACTGGTGGGCGGTCGAATCGCCGACCCAGCCGGCCGGCGACCTCTCTGTAGTCGAGCAGCTGCTGTGGGTTTACCGGCCACTCTACGAAGCCGGCGTGACGGTCGACTTCTGTAGCCCTGACGAGCGGCTCGACCGCTATGAAGCGGTGCTCGTGCCGAGTCTGTACCTGCTGAGCGGGCAACAAGCTGCCAACCTGGTCTCGTACGTCGAGGCTGGAGGCACCGCCGTGGTGTCGTTCTGGTCGGGGATCGTTGACGAGCACGACGCGGTCTACCTTGGCCCCTACGGCGGCCCGCTGCGACCGCTGATGGGCTGCGACGTCCTTGACGTGGCACCGATGCCTGTTGGCGAGACATTGGAGTTCCAATGGGACAGCGGCGAGAGTGGCGTCGGCGACTTTTGGGCGGACGTGTTGGCGGAACGCGACGGGCAGGTGGTCGCCCGTGTCACACGTGGTGCGTTGTCAGGACGGCCAATTGTTGTTGAGACCACCTATGGCGGCGGGCGTGCCTACTACGTGGGGTGCCGCCTCGGCCCTGATGCCCTAGCGCAGCTGTTCGCACGGGTACCTGCTCTCCGAGGACAGGTACCGGGGGCGCCGCGAGGCTCCGGGGTCGAGCGGGTTGTCCGGGTGGGTGAGGACGCGCGCTACGAATTCCTCATCAACCACTCAGCCGAAGAGCGAGAGATCGGGGTAGCCGCTCGCGGTCTTGAGTTGCTGACGGGAGTAGAAGTCGGATCACTCGTCACCTTGAAACCCGCAGGGGTTGCCATTATTCGTCATGCGATGACGTGAGCGACTTGGTTCCGTTCCGTCAAGCGCTATGGCATCGAGTTTGAGCCAACCGACTAGTCGAGAGACCAGCACTCTTGTGGATCACGTACCAGTGGCCGGACGCCTTTAGATTGCATGACAGGCAAGAGGTCACAAGTTCAAGTCTTGTACGGCCCACCAAAGAGGGCGCCCTTCTGCGGCCGCGGTAGGGGGAAGAAGCCCGCTGCACCGGCCGCGACGCACTGACAGCGCGTTTAGACCTGGAACGTCCGCGTTTGCTAGACCGAGCTCATGCGATTGGGAATACCGAGCGAGACAACGCCCGGCGAGCGTCGGGTTGCGCTCGTCCCCAGCGTCGTCCCAAGGATCACCGCCCTCGGGGCGGACGTCGCCATGCAAGCCGGCGCCGGCGCCTCCTCCCTGCTTGCCGACGAGGCCTACACCGCCGCGGGCGTCACCTTGGTGGACGCCCCGACGCTGTTCGCCACTGCAGGCTTCATCTGCAAAGTTCAGCCGCTCACCCTCGAGGAGGTGGGCCTTATGCGCGAGGGTTCCGGCGTCGTGAGCTACCTCCAACCCGGCGCGAACCTCGAGCTCGTCCGTGCGCTCGTTGATCACCGGATCTCGGCGTTCAGCCTGGACCTGCTGCCTCGGATCACGCGGGCTCAGTCGATGGACGTGCTCTCATCCCAGGCGCTGGTCTCGGGCTATCGCGCCGTGCTGCTGGCGGCTGAGCACCTCCCGAAGTTCTTCCCCCTCTACATGACCGCAGCCGGCACCGTGCCACCCGCCAAGGTGCTCGTGCTCGGCGCGGGGGTCGCCGGGCTGCAGGCGATCGCCACGGCGCGCCGCCTCGGCGCGAACGTACGCGCCTACGACGTGCGCACAGCCGCCCGCACCGAGGTGAAGAGCCTCGGGGCCACTTTCGTCGAGCTCGATCTCGAGGCCCAGGAGGGTGAGGGCGGCTACGCCCGCGAGCAGTCGGAGGACTTCCTGCGCCGCCAGCGTGAGCTCATCGGCAAGGAGGTCGCCGGGGCCGACGTGGTGATCACGACCGCGGCCATCCCCGGGCGCAAAGCACCTGTGCTGGTCACCGCGGAGATGGTGCACCAGATGACCCTCGGCAGCGTCATCGTCGACCTGGCGGCCGAGACGGGCGGCAACTGCGAGCTCAGCCGACCAGGGGAGACCCTCGACGAGGGCGGTGTCACCCTCATCGGGGTGAAGAACCTCCCGAGCTCAATGCCCCTGCACGCGAGCTTCCTCTACTCGCGCAACATCGCCGAGTTCCTGACCCTCGTCATCAAGGCGGGAGCCTTCGCGCCGGACTTCGACGACGAGATCGTCGCCGGCACGTGCGTCACCCATGGGGGCGAAGTCCGCCATGCCCCCACCCGCGACCTGCTTGAAGGAGGGACGCAATGAACGGCGGGGACATCCTCTCGCTCATAACCGTATTCGTGCTTTCGGCGTTCGTGGGCTTCGAGGTGATCGCCAAGGTGCCGAGCACGCTGCATACACCGCTTATGTCGGGCACGAACGCCATCCACGGCGTCGTGCTCGTCGGCGCGATGCTCGTCTTAGGCACGGCCCACGGCACGGCCCAGATGGTGCTCGGCTTCGTCGCCGTCGTCTTGGCAACGTTGAACGTTGTCGGTGGGTTCGTCGTCACCGACCGGATGCTCGAGATGTTCAAGGTCCGCAAGCCGGCCAAGGCCGCGCCAGAGCCGGCCAACGCGGTTGCGCCTGGCGCCGAAGGGGGCCCGAAGTGAGCCTCGGAACCGGCATCCGCCTCGCCGACTTGATCGCGGCGATCTGTTTCATCCTGGCGCTGCGCGGCCTCACGGGGCCGAAGACGGCCCGCTACGGGAACCTCCTCGGCGCCGCCGGCATGGCGCTCGCCGTCGGGATCACCTTCGCTACCAAGGGGCTCACCCACTTCCTCCTGATCGTCGGGGCAATGCTCATCGGGGCCGTCATCGCGGTCCCCGCGGCCCGCCTTGTCAAGATGACCGCCATGCCGCAGATGGTGGCGGCGTTCAACGGCGTCGGCGGCGGCGCCGCCGCGCTGATCGCCCTGGCGACCTTCTTGAGGGCCCCGGCCGGCTCACTCGCCGTCTACGAGGTGGTCGAGGTCCTCCTCGGAGTTGTCATCGGCTGCATCTCGTTCTCGGGCAGCTGCATCGCCTTCGCGAAGCTGCAGGAGATCATGACCGGCAGGGCCATCACCTACCCGGGCCAGCAGATCTGGAACGGCATCGTCGGTGTCGCCATCCTCGGCCTCGGGGTCACGCTTTGCGTCAGTTCCGTCAACTGGCTCATTGCCATCGTGGTCGTCCTGGCACTGGCGTTCGGCGTCGCGTTCGTCCTGCCCGTCGGCGGGGCGGACGTACCGGTCCTCATCTCGTTGCTGAACTCGTTCACCGGTCTTGCCGTGGCGGCGAGCGGCTTTGTGTTGCACTCGGTCGTGCTCGTCGTGGCCGGTACTCTCGTGGGCGCCTCGGGCACGCTCCTCACCCAGAAGATGAGCCAGGCGATGGGACGCTCGCTCCCGAACATCCTCTTCAGCGCCTTCGGCTCGGTGATCACCGCCACCGGTGGCGCCGAGGGCGACACGACCAGAAGCGTCCGGTCCGCGAGTGCGGAGGACGTCGCCATCCTGCTCGCTTACGCCAACAAGGTGATCGTCGTTCCCGGTTATGGCCTTGCGGTCGCGCAGGCTCAGCACACGATCCGCGAGCTCGCCGACCTGCTCGAATCGCGCGGGGTCGAGGTTATCTACGCCATCCACCCTGTCGCCGGCCGTATGCCGGGCCACATGAACGTCCTGTTGGCAGAGGCCAACGTTCCTTATGAACAGCTGAAGGAGATGGAAGAGGCGAACCCGGAGTTCCAGTCCGCCGACGTGGCCCTCGTGGTTGGCGCCAACGACGTCGTCAACCCGGCGGCGAAGAACAACCCGGATAGCCCGATCTACGGGATGCCCATCCTCGCTGTCGACGAGGCCCGCAACATCGTGTTCATGAAGCGCTCGATGCGCCCGGGCTTCGCCGGCATCAACAACGAGCTGCTCTTCGACCCGAAGACCACGCTGTTGTTCGGTGACGCCAAGGATTCGCTCACAAAGGTCGTGGCCGCGGTCAAGGCTCTCTGACCGTACGCTTGTACCGGCGCCACCCAGCGTCCGGAGAACTCACGCACCTCGACCGCCGTCATCGCCCCGCCAAGCCCGAGCAGGGTCGGGCCGCCCGCACCTTGACTCATCGCGCTCGCACGAACCCACGGTGTTCTCGGCGCCCCGGTCGTCGCCCTGACCGGCCCCACGGGGGATGGGTGCGGCGATTTTCTCTCACGTTGCGGTGCATCCGCGCCCAGCCTTGTTGGTCAGCTCGGCGAACCAGCGTTTCACGAGGCTCATCCACGAGGAGGTGGGCGTGAAGTGGAATTGGACACAGGATGGCTCGAGAGCCGGCGGTAGATGGCCGGCGTCCTGGGAGTCGAGAAGTCATCCAACACGACGAGGATCTCCCAGACCCACGGGCACTGCCTCGCCGATGGCGTGGAGGAACCTCTTGAACTGGATGGCCCGGTGGCGGGCGGTGGGTTCGTGGACGACCAACCCGCTTGCCAGATTGAGTGCCGCGTACAACCCGATGGTGCCGTGACGGACGTGGTCGTGGGAGCGCCGTTCGGCTGTGCCCTACAGAAGTGCGAAGATCGGCTGGGCGCGGTCTAGAGGACTGTTGTTTTAAGCAACCACGTTGAGGGTGCTCGCGATTTCTCTCCACCGACAAGAATTGGTTTGTGCAGGGAAAATCCAACCCAGACCGCCAGATGCTCGACGCCGCCACCTTCTGCCGGGGCCTCGTTGAAGAGGGCACGGTCTACTCGTTCCTGGCCGATCACCGAAACGAGCTGTTCTTGGAGGGTCTGTCCGACCGTGACGCCATCCGACAGCTGCGAACCCGCATCGACGGGAAGGTCGCCTGTGGGCTGGCGCTCGACGACCCGGGCTTCGACTTCACCGTGCTCACCTACTGGCGCACGCGCCTTCGCCAATCTGAGCGTCCCCAACGAATCTTCGACGCCGTCCGGGCGGTCGTGGAGGCGACCGGGGTGCTCAAGACAAAGCACCGCCGAGCCCTCGACTCGTCCATCCTCGACGACGCCGTCGCCACCCAGGACACCGTCACCCAGCTCATCGCGGCGATGAGAAGGGTCCGCCGCTCGGTGCCCCAAGCCGCCCGCGTCCCTCTCACGACGGCGAGCGACGAAGGCGCCAAGCCGGTCATCGAGTGGTCCGACCAGAGCGCCCGGAACGCCCTTTTCGACCGGGCTTGTGAACGACGCCTTCGCGGTCCTCGCCGTGGCCGAGAGCACTCGGATCGGTCAAGAGGCGAACGACGACGTCGGCCTGCTGGCTCTCATTGCGGGCCAGGACGTCGAGCCCGGTGCGAAAGAAGGCACCTGGCGTATCGCCAACAAGGTCGCCAAGGACCGGGTCATCTCCGACAGTCGATGTGGAGGCCCGTCACGGTCACAAGTCGACGGCCGTGCGCACAGACGGCTTCAAGGCGCATCTCGCCACCGAGCCCGACACCGGGATCGTCACCGCCGCAAAGCTCACCCCAGCCAACCACGCCGACGGGCCGGTCGGCGTCGCTCTCATGCAGACGAGCCCGACGGTCTCGAGGTCCTGGCCGATTCGGCCTATGGCTCAGGTGCCGTGCGCAGCGCTCTTAGGGAGAGGAACCACCGCCTTGTCATCAAGCCGCTTCCCTCACGTCCCCACATCGCCGGCGGGTTCGCCCGCGACGACTTCTCGGTGGAACGCGCTGCCCGCTGTGTCACCTGCCCGGCGGGCATGTCGCCCGGCTCTCTGCAAGTGGCATCGCCAGCTTCGCCCCGCGTTGTGCGACCTGTGCGGTGCGGTCTCGTTGCACCAAGGCCAAGGCGCGCAGCATCACCGTTTCTGAGCACGACTTAGAGCTCGTCGCCGCCAGAGCGGCCTGGCGCGACTCCGAGCTGCGTGCCGCCTATCGCCAGCACCGCCCGATGGCCGAGCGCTCGATCGCCTGGCTCGTCGTGCTCGGCCTCACGAGGAGCGAGGGCACCTGGGTGCTCGTCGGCACCTGACGGGTCCTCGGGAGCGTCCCAAGGAGGGAACGACACCTGCGGTCGAAAGACCTACCAGCGCGGCCGGTTCACACCCTCTACCCCGGCTCTTCGGTGCGGGCTTACCCCCGAGGACCCAAGACCAACGCTACGCCGGTATTGGGTGGCGGGAAAGGCCTTGTTCAACAGGGCCCTAGGTGCTGTCGACGGTCGCGTGTCGGGAGCGGTACTGCTCGCTTGAGGGCGAGCCAGAAGCATCCAACTCCAAGCTCACTTGCAATAGGCAGGCAACTGCCTGCATAATGTGGTGTGGACGCGAACGTGGTATTCAGAGCGCTCGCCGACCCGAGCCGGCGTCGGTTGCTCGACATGCTCCATCAGCGATCAGGTCTAACGCTGAACGAGCTGTGCGACGGACTCGACATGCGCCGCCAGTCGGTCAGTCAGCACGTTGAGCTGCTGGAGGCGGCGAACCTCGTGACCTCAGTGCGCGACGGGCGGCGCAAGCTGCACTACCTGAACCCCGTGCCCATCCACGAGATCCACAGCCGCTGGATCTGGAAATTTGAGAAGCTGCGACTGGCAGCTCTCGACGCCATCAAGCAACGCGTGGAGGAATATGCAATGGCTACACCGACGAAACCCACGACGGGAACAATTCCCGCTTACGTCTACACGACCTATATCCGCGCAACGCCCGAACAGGTGTGGCACGCGCTCACCGATCCTGAGCTGACCCGCCGGTTCTGGGGACACGCCCAGGTCTCCGACTGGACTGTGGGCAGCAGGGTTGATCACGTCCGCGCCGACGATTCAGGGATCTCGGACGTTGCAGGAATCATCGTTGAGGTGAACCCACCACATCGCCTCGAGTTCAGCTTCGACGACCCGACGAAACTCAATGACCCCACCTTCGAGCCGAGCGTGGTCACCTTCGACATCGAGTCCAACCGCGACATCGTCAAGCTCACCGTCACCCACTCGCACCTGCGGAGCATGGGCGAGCTACGGGCGATCGGCCAGGGCTGGCCGGCGGTTTTTGCCAATCTTAAGACGCTGCTCGAAACCGGCGGCGTCCTTCCACAAGCGCCTTGGGAGTTCCACGCCGAAGAGCGAGCGGCGCGGATGACCAAGAACGGATAGCCCATCCCGCCGAGCAGGGACAGCCCACCTGCCAGACAACGGTCGCTGGCCCGGCATGGCAAAGCCATGACCATCACACCCCGCCGAAATCCGAAGAGCCACTAAATGGTTCCTCTTCGGGTCAGGCGAGCTCATGACTTCTCGACCTGCACCAGGTCCCCCTCCGGAAAAGCGCCGGACAACGTGGCGGACGAGGGGCGCTGTTGGCTGTAGCACGACGTGCCCCTGCGAACCAGGAAGTCGTTCAGCCGGGACTTTAGGCCCTACACACGGTCGCAAATCGCGAGCAACATCAAATCGGGCACGAATACTGGGGAGTGACCCAAGTAAGACAATTGCTATTCGGATGGCGGAGGCGCGTATGTCGGCGTTCGTGACAGCCAGTCGTGTGGACACCGGGCAGGATCCATTGCCCGTTGTCGGTGACGACGGCTTTTTCGGTGTCCGCTTCGAGTCGATCGGCGGGCTCGGAGCCCACCTCGCCGGTCGGATCCTCGCCGAGGCTTGTGTTTTGCGGCAGGGCTTCAATGGCGCGCACTTCTCCTCATACGGCTCAGAAAAGAAGGGCACGCCGGTAAAGTCGTTCGTCCGTATCTGCCCGGGTGATCGAGAGGTGCGGACGAGTAGCCCCATCGAGAGCCCTCAGGTGGTTGCTGTCTTCCACGAAGCCCTGGTGGGCTCACTCGACGTTGCCGCCGGCCTGCCGGCGACAGGCACCCTGATCATGAACAGTCGCAAGACTCCGGATGAGATTCGGGACCTGCTCGGCCTGCGCTCCGGAACGGTAGCTGTGGTCGACGCCCTCGGCATCGCGCTCGAGGAGAAGACGCGCATTAACACCGCCATGCTCGGCGCTGTCGCCCGCGCATGTCCCTTCCTCAACCCCGAGGCGGTGAAGGAAACGATCCGACAAAGCCTGTCGGCCCGGTACGCCTCCTTGGTGGAGGCCAACCTTCGCACGTTTGACCGCGGCTATAGCGAGCTGCAGAGCGTGACTTGGCCTGCCGCTCCCGGCGACCCCGGGCGGCCTGTGCAGCGGGCCGCGCCTGCGTTCGGCTACCTCGACGCGACTATCGGCGGTGCGATCCTCGACGCGGGTAACAGCATCCGCAAGAACCTGACCACGTCGCGGCAAGGCTTCTTGCCAGATTACGACCCGACCACGTGCGTGCACTGCGGGATCTGTGACATCGTTTGTCCCGATCTCTGTTTTGCCTGGTCTCACGACGCCGGCAATGAGCCCGCAGTGCGACTGCTCGGCATTGACTACCACTATTGCAAGGGCTGTTTGAAGTGCGTTGATGCCTGCCCGACGGGCTCGCTCACCGAGATTCGCGAAGAAGACGGCTGGGCGGAGGAGCATCGAGTCCCGCTCTTCTCCTGGCTCGAGACCAAGAAGGGAGCTGCGTGATGGTCGTCGCAACGCCCACACTGGATCCGATTACCGGGTCCCGCCAGGTTGTCGGGTTTCGGACCGGCAACGAGATGGCTGCGATCTCCGCCAAGCAGATCAATTTCCACCTGATGGGCTACTTCCCGATCACCCCCTCGACCGAGATCGCCGAACTGGTTGACGAGATGAAGGCCGCCGGCGAGCACGACATCGTGATGGTGGCCGCCGACGGCGAACACTCAGCAGGCGGGATCTGTTTCGGCGCCGCGGCGGGAGGCGGCCGCGTCTTCAACGCCACGAGCTGCGCAGGGCCTGCTGTACCAGCTCGAGGAGCTACCTGTCCAGTCGGGGTCGCGCTATCCGATGCTGCTCGACCTCGCGACCCGGACGGTGAGCGGGCCGCTTGACATCCGCGGCGATCACTCGGATGTGTACTTCGCCCTGAACGCGGGCTGGCTGATCTTCATGGCTCGCGACCCACAGGCCGTTTACGACCTAAACCTCATCGCCTTGCGTGTTGCCGAGCGGGCCGACGTCCGCTTACCCGCGATGGTGGCCTTCGACGGTTTCTTCACGAGCCACCAAAAGCGCCGAGTCTTCACCTTTGCGGACGACTCCACGGTTCAGGAGTGGCTGGGCCCGGTGGCCGAACCGGTGAAGGCACTCGACCCCCGGCATCCCGTGACGATCGGTCCGTACATGAACGACCCCGATCTGATCAACAACAAGTACCAACTCGAGCGGGCGATGGACGCCGCGCTGGCAGCGATCCCGGAGGTTGTCGCTGAATACGAGGCCTTGAGCGGCCGGCGGTACGACCCGGTCGACCTCTATCGCATGGAGGACGCCGAGGTCGCCGTTCTCCTGATCAACTCGGCGGCGCAGACGGCAAAGGACGTGGTCGACCGCCTCCGCGCCCAGGGAATTCGGGCCGGTGTGCTGAGCCCCAACGTGATCCGGCCCTTTCCCGCAGACACCATCCGGGACGCCCTGCGAGGCGTTAAGGCAGTTCTCATCGGAGAGCGCTCCAGCTCCTACGGAGCACACGGCGCCAACCTTACGCACGAGGTGAAGTCCGCTCTCAAGGATGACCAGGAGAACCACACCCTCTGCCTGAGCCGCGTCTACGGTCTCGGTGGCCGTGATTTCTATGCGGAGGATGCCGAGGCGTTCTTCCGCCTCACACTGGAAGCGGCCGAGAGTGGCACCGTCGACGTGCCGTTTGACTACTACGGCGTGGAACCGGGCGATCCCGAGAAGTCGCGGCCATTGAACGGCATGCCGGCGCTCACTCGCGAGGAGATGACGAGCGGGCTGCTCAAGATCAGGCCCCGTCCAGACGGCCGGCTAGATGTGGAAGCGCCTCCCTACTGGGAGCTCGCGACCAAGCCCAAGCGAGTCACCCCGGGTCACGGCGCCTGCCCCGGCTGTGGCATCTTTCCGGCGCTCGACCAATTCCTGCGTGGCATCGAGGGCGACGTCGTCGTGCTGTACCAGACAGGCTGCGCGATGGTCGTCAGCACCGGTTACCCATTTACGTCACACCGGGTCACGTACCTGCACAACCTGTTCCAGAACGGCGCCGCCACGCTGAGCGGGCTCGTCGAGATGTTCCACGAGCGGGTACGCCGCGGTGAGCTGCCCGCTGACGCGGACGTCACATTCCTGATGGTCACTGGGGACGGCGGCATGGACATCGGCATGGGTGCGGCCATCGGTGCCGCACTTCGCGTGCACGGGATGATCATGCTCGAGTACGACAACCAGGGGTACATGAATACGGGCAGCCAGCTCAGCTACTCGACGCCCCTCGGACACATGACATCGACCAGCCATGTCGGTCCCCACGAGCAGGGCAAGGCCTTTCACCACAAGGACACCCCGCAGATCATGGCGGCGACCAACATCCCGTACGTCTTCACCGGCGTGGAGGGCTATCCGGACGATCTCGTCGCCAAGGCCGCCAAGGCGCAGTGGTACGCCCAGCACCTGGGCACGGTCTACGGCAAGGTGCTCATCACCTGCCCGCTCAATTGGAAGGTCGAGGACCGCGTAGGTGTCGAGATCTCCCAGGCGGCAGTGGACTCCTGCTTCTTCCCTCTCTACGAGATCGAGCGCGGCATCACTCGCATCACCTACGACCCGGACCCGATCGGGCGGCGGATAGCTGTTGCCGATTGGCTGAAGCAGATGGGGAAGACGAAGCACCTCTGCCAGAGTGGCAACGAGGCGACGCTCGCCGCGATCGAGGCCGAGGTCCAGCGTCGCTGGCTGCGACTCAAGGCGATGAATGACAACCCTCTCCTATGACAATGGATTGGTTATGGACACCACTGCACGGATCATCGAAAAGCACGATCTGACCGATATCACCAAGCTGTTTGTCGTTCACGCTCCGCTCGTGGCGCGAAACGCTGCCCCCGGCCAGTTCGTTATTCTCCGAGTCACCGAGACTGGCGAACGGATCCCCATCAGTCTCACGGACTTCGACCGGGACGCCGGCACGATCACGATCGTCGTCCAGGAGGTCGGTCGTACGAGCGCTCTCGTCAACGCTTTGGACTTGGGTGACGATTTCCTGGACCTCGTTGGCCCGCTCGGCGACGCAGTGCCACTTCCCGCGGACGGTCACACGGTGCTCATCGGCGGCGGATTCGGTACTGGCGCCCTGTTCCCGTTGGCACGCGAGCTGCGCAAGCGAGGGGTGAGGGTTTCGTCCATCATCGGCGCTCGGACACGCTCTCTCGTGATCCTCTCCGAACTGCTGTCAAAGGAGAGCGATGAGTTGCACGTGTGCACCGACGACGGCTCAGTCGGCTACCACGGCTTCGTCACCGGCCGCCTGGAGGAGCTCCTGGACGCCGGAGCGGGGTATACGCATTGTTTTGCTGTCGGCCCGATGCCGATGATGCGCGCCGTCGCGACCACCACGCGAAAGCGCGGCCTGCCCACCATGGTCTCGCTCGATCCGCTCATGGTCGACGGGACGGGCATGTGCGGCGGTTGTCGCGTGAGCGTCGGCGGCAAGTCGCTCTTTGCCTGCGTGGACGGCCCCTTCTTCGACGCGCACCAAGTCGACTTCGACATAGCGGACGATCGCTTGAAGATCTACAAGGAGCAGGAAAAGCAGGCCTGCGAGCTGGCGGGACTGGAGAGGTAGGCGACATGCCCATCGTGTATCCACACAAGACGGAGATGCCCTGCCGAGACCCTGAAGAGCGGCGGAGGAGTTGGGACGAGGTCGCCGAGGGCTACACGGTGGAGCGCGCGATAGCCGAGGCCCGCCGCTGCCTCAACTGCCAGGACCCCCTCTGTGAGCTTGGGTGCCCTGTCAACGTGCCGATACGGGACTTCGTACGCAGCATCGCCATAGGGGATTTTGATGGAGCTGCCAGCGCGATCCGCCGGCGCAACCTCCTGCCGGCGATTTGCGGACGCGTGTGTCCGGTCGAGCATCAGTGCGAGGCCCGCTGCGTCCTGGTTCCCCACCAGGATCCTGTGGGAATCGGCCGGTTGGAGCGGTTTGCTGCCGACTGGGTCCGTCAGTACGGCAACGGTGGCGAGGTCGCTGCCCAGCAGGTGTGGCGGGAGCAGAAGGTCGCGATCGTCGGATCCGGCCCGGCTGGACTCACTGTAGCCAGCGACCTCGCTCAGCTCGGCTACCCGGTCTCGATCTTCGAGGCTCTGCACGCCTTCGGGGGCGTGCTCCGTTACGGGATTCCTCAGTACCGTCTACCGAAGGAGATCGTCGACGAGGACGTCGAGCACCTCAAGGCGCTCGGCGTGGAGTTCGTGCGCGACGTGATCATCGGCAAGACCGTCACCATCGACCAGCTCTTCGAGGAGTTCGGCTACTCGGCCATATTCGTAGGTACCGGTGCGGGTTCACCCATTTTCATGAACATCCCCGGGGAGAACCTGAAGGGCATCTACTCGGCCAACGAGTTTCTGACGCGTGTCAACCTGATGAAAGCGTACACGTTCCCCGAGTACGACACGCCCGTCTATCGGGCGAGGCGAGCCGCAGTGATCGGTGCCGGTGACACCGCGATGGATGCAGTGCGGTGCGCGATCCGCCTCGGTGCAGAAGAGGGTCACATTGTGTACCGCCGCTCGGAGAACGAGAAAGGCGCACGAGCAGAGGACTTCGAGCGGGCGCGCGATGAGGGCGTGATTTTCGACTGGCTCACGCTCCCCCAGCGTTACCTTGGTGACGAGGACAACTGGGTACGGGGCCTCGAGTGCATTCGCACGGAGCTCGGTGAACCCGACGAGTCGGGTCGCCGCCGCCCGGTTCCCGTGCCGGGTTCAGAGTTCACCATCGAGGCCGACCTCGTCGTCATAGCCCTCGGCACGAACCCGAACCCACTCGTGCCGCATTCGACCCACGGTCTCGACGTCGACTCTCACGGATGCATCGTCGCCGACCCGGAAACGGGCGCCACGAGCCGCGAGGGCCTGTTCGCCGGTGGCGACATCGTGACCGGCGCCGCCACCGTGATCTTGGCAATGGGGGCCGGCCGCAAGGCCGCGACCGCCATCCATGAATACCTGCAAGAGCAACACACAGAGAAGGTAGCGATGCGGCGCGAGGCGGAGCCGCCCAGGCTCAGGTCCCGACAAGCGACGAGGCCGTGGCTTCTCGACGGGATATCTCATTCGCCGAACATGAGGTCGAGGAACGCCACCGAGGCTACCGGGACGGGACCGTATGGGCACACGACTACGCGACCGCCAATGAGCTGCGCGGCTTCGTGGAGAGCTTCCGACGCCGTATGGACGACGCCTCGGAGGTAGTCACGATCGGGACAGAGCACCTGAACGTTGAAGGCTCCTCCGACTTCGAAGGTCCGTACTGGGAAGGATTCCTCGAAGGAGCCGAAGAGGTGTTCATAGAGGGGACCGGTAGTTGAACACCTGAAGCCTCCTGTTTGTCAGCCTTCTTCTCCATACCACGAACTTCCCTTCCGGTTGGGGAGGGTTCCGCGCACTCTGTTCGCCTCGGCGAGTCCGGCGTGCATCCTCTCGTTGGCCAGATCGCGATCTCTAAGTACGTCGAAGCGTTCGACAACCCGAGAAGGCGTCACTCATCGACCGGCAACCTCAGCCCTATCGATTCGAAGCACGACACACCGACGCCGCAATTGCGGCATGCTCAACTCAGCCAACCCGTCCGGAGAACCGGGAGAAGCTCAGGCACCGTTCGGTGCTCAAGCGGTCAGGACCGGGCAACCTCCTCCTCAGGGCAGGCAGCTGGGCGGCGGAAGCGCCAAACGACCAGCACCGGTTGCAAGGCCGGTGGATCCGCCCGCGAAAAAGGAGAGATCGCGAGAAAGCGCGTGCTCGTTTGTCTGGGGTCGTCGGAGACGGTGGCCGAGATCGACGCCCTCTTGCCCACGATCGGGAAGATGTCGGACGTCAAAGGCGTCGCGGTCCGGATCGACGGACCGCGAGGCGCAAGCTCCCGGGAGATCGTGCGGCGGACGCCGCAGTGAGTCGGTGCCCGAGGATCACTGCGCCTTGTTCGTGGTGCCACTTGTCCGGGTCGCTTCCTCCACGAGGTAGACGATCGACTCGTACTCGTGCCCGGAGCGTTGGCTGAGGCCGATCTCGCAGGTGCGCACGACGGAGTAATAGCCATCGAAGGCTTGCCCGACCAGCTCGGCGTGCTCGTCGCGTTGGGCACCGTCGCTCAATTCGGGGTACATGAATCCGCGGTCGCCGGCGATGCCGCAGCAACCCCAGTGGGCGGGGATCACTGCTTGCAGCGCGCACGCCTCGCCGATCGCCTGCACCTGCTTGTCGACCCCGAGCCTCCACGCACGCGCAGGTCGGGTGGAGCGCGACGCTCTGCTTTGGTCGGGTGACCTTGAGCCTGGGCATTAGGTCCTCGAACAGCCACGGGGCGACGTCGACGACCGTGATGGCCCCGTAGCGCTCGGCGTTCGCCTCTGTGAGCCGGTCGGCGACGTCGCGAAGGATCGTCTTCGTGCACGACGTGACGTCGCACATGACCTTCACCTGGCCGCCGTCGCTCCATTCCCACATGGATTCGACGAGGTGGTTCGCCATGTGGCGCCGACCGGAC
Organism: uncultured Acidimicrobiaceae bacterium; assembly: GCA_963836935.1. GTDB lineage: Bacteria > Actinomycetota > Acidimicrobiia > Acidimicrobiales > Bog-793 > Fen-455. Next base: position 46,295 of record CAWILM010000021.1, on the reverse strand, counting down.
GCGTAGCCCCTGTGCTCCCAGATCTGGCCGCAGCAGACCCCGGTCACCGACCTGGGCAGGCGGACCTTGATGCCCGCGCGGTCGGCAAGAGTGAGAACGGTCTCGGTGACCGAGGGCTTCTTGAGGTTGGAGGAGCCCATGATCCGCGTCACGCAGGCCGGGAAATAGACGATCTCGGGCGAGTCCTCGTGCCGGAACACGGGTCTTGGGCTCCGACTTATCGCGGGCGACCAGACGGGCGAGAAGGGGATCAGCTTATGAACTGCCCTCGTGAGGGTTTCCAGCGAGTGCGTCTTGTTCGCCAGCACGCCCATGGCGAGACCGCCGCGGGCGATCCTCTCGACCTGCGCGTAGCGGCGTGCCAGCAAATAGCCGAGAGAGACCTCGAGCCGGTTGTTGCGTTCGGTTCGCAGTTCGGCGGAGTACTCGGCGACGTTGATCCCGACCGGGCACTTGGTCCCACACATGCCATCGGCTGCGCAGGTGTTGATCCCCGCGTACTGGTACTGACGCCAAAGCTCCGCGGCGGCGTCGTCGTCCCTTTTCGCGACGAGCTCGGCGTGCTTGCGGGAGGCCTGGATACGCCCCCGGGGAGTGAGCGTGACCAGGCGGCTGGGGCAGACGTGCTCGCAAAAACCGCATTCGATGCACTTGTCGATCCGCGGCGAAACCAGTGGCGTGCGCTTGATGTTCCGGCTGACGACGGCGGGGTCTTCGTTGATGAGGACACCGGGGTTGAGCAGGTCGCCCGGGTCGATGAGCTTCTTGATCCGTTTCATCACCGAGTACGCCTTGTCGCCCCACTCGCGTCGCACAAACGGGGCCATCACGCGGCCGGTGCCGTGCTCGGCCTTCAAAGAGCCGTGCAACTCGTCGGCGACGAGCCCGACGGAGTCCTCGGTGAACGCCATGAAACGGTCTACTTCCCGTTGCTGGGTGAAGTCCGCGGTCAATACGAAGTGGGCGTTGCCGGCGCTCGCGTGCCCGAACTGCACGCCCTGGCCTGGGTCGGTGTAGCCGTGCTTGACGAACAGGGCCGCGAGGCCGGTGAGCAATCTCGCGAACTCGTCCAGGGGAACCGCCATGTCTTCCAGCAGCACGGTCGTGCCGGGAGTGCGGGCACCGCCGACTATCCCGAACAGGTCCTCACGCACGCGCCAAATCCGCGCGTGGCTCGCGGGCGTCGTAGAGAAGTCGCTCATCACGATGAGGCCAGGGAGCGACTTCAGCTGCGGGAGGGCGGCCGCGACCGTCGCCGCGCAAGGCATCCTGGGTTGTCCGCTGGTAGTCGACGAGCAGCGCAGCCGATCCTTTCGGATGGGTCGTGACGAGGTCCGGCAGGCCGTCGATGCCGGATACGGCCCGCATCGAGGCGTCATCGAGGAACTCGACCGCGTTCGGACCTGTTGCCTCGACCGTGGGGATGGCGTCTGCCATCGTCTCGAGGCTGTCGAAGAGCAAGAGCCCTGCCGAGCGTTCCGGATCGAGGGGCACCGTGCTCAGCACGACGTGGGAGATGAAGGCGAGGGTGCCCTCTGAGCCGACGAGCAGGTGAGCGAGGATCTCCAGCGGATCGTCGAAGTCGACGAAGGCGTTGATCCCATAGCCGGTCACGCACTTGATCGAGAACTTCTTGTTTATCGAGCGCGACAAGATCGGCGTCGGCCCGCACTTCGTCGCGGAGCTCCGTGAGTCCCAGCGCCAGGTCGCGGCGCTCGTGGGCGAAGCGCTCGTGCACGCCTGCGGTCGCGGTGTCCCACGCAGAGCCGTCAGCCAGGACGAACCGGACCGAGTCCATCGTGTTGTAGGCGTTGAGCTTGACGCCTGTGATCATCCCGCTCGAGTTGTTGGCGATGATCCCGCCGATGCGAGCCGCGCGGATCGAGGCGGGATCGGGCCCGATCCTGCGCCCGTGTGGGCGCAACACCCGGTTCACCATCTCGGCGGTCGGACCCGGCTGTCCGCGCACCTGCGCCCCGCCGTCGAGGACCTCGATCTCGGTGAAGCCGTGGCTGCAGTCGGCGATGATCCCCTCGCCGACCGTCTGGCCCGCGAGGCTCGTGCCGCCGGCGCGGAATGTGACAGGCAGGCCTAGCTCGCGGGCGACACCGAGCAGGGCGATCACCTCGTCCTCGTTCGCGACGCGGACGACGGCCTTGGGTCGGTACTCGTAGAAACCACCGTCGCGAGCATTGACGGTGAGCGTGATCGCGCTCGTGTCGACCCGGCTCTCAGGCAGCACGTCGCACAGACGAGTACCGATGACAGTGGTCGCCATCCTGTGTGTCTCCCTTGGTTGTGACGGGCTGGTTCCTGATCTCGAACCATTCTCGCCGACAGGCGGCAGCAAGCGCCCGCCCGGGGAGAACCCGCGATCACATCTTCCATCCAGCCGGGCAAGAGCCCGGGTTTCTCGCCCGCTCACAGGCACCCGACGGCGGTCATGCCAACTAAAGGCGAACTCACCGGCCGGTTGCTTAACCTAACCGCAATAATGTGTTACCGTCTCTTTTGGCGCACTAACGACTCGGAAGTGGTTCGTGAGGCATAGAAACGTTTTCCGCGGTGTCTTGGCGCTTGCCACGAGCGTCACTTTGGCGTGGGCGCTGTGCTCCTCCGCAGGTGCAGTCGCTCGCGTCCAGACTTCCCAGGCATCCAACGGAAGCGCCTTCGTGGTCGCGAGCACCTCGGGTGTTCAGAATCTCGACCCGGACACGATCACGAATCTCGTCGACTTCCAGGCGCTCGGGCTCGTGTACGACCAGCTGGTGCGTTACAACAAGAAGCTGCAGTTTGTGCCGGACCTGGCGACGAGCTGGGCGTTCAGCAACGGGAACAGGGCGATCACCTTTCAGCTGCGAAGAGGCGTCACTTTCGACGACGGCTCTGTCTTCACTTCGGCCGACGTGGTTGCATCTCTCGATCGGGCGTTGGCCCCGAAGACAAGTGATGCCTCGGCCTCGTACCTGTCTGCCGTGAAGTCGATCGTGGCCTTGGGCCGCTTCGTCGTGGAGCTCGTGCTCAGCAGGCCCGACTCCTCGATCCTGTCAGGGCTCACATCGGTGAACCTGTCGATGCTCTCGCTCAAGGCCATCACTGCGGGCACGGTGGCGACAAAGCCCGATGGCACCGGACCATACCTTTTCTCCAGCTGGAGCCCCGACAACTACATGGTCCTGACCGCCAACCCGCACTACTGGGATGGCGGCGTGGACCAGGCCAGGGTCAAGATCGAGATGATGCCCACGGCGGGCTCGATCGCCACGGCCATCAAGGTGAACACGGTCCAGCTGGGTCTTCTGACCGAGCCGGGAGTAGCCAAGACGCTCACCGGCTACAGCGTGCAGAAGGTTCCCGACCTCTCGTACCGGGCTCTCATGCTCCAGGACAAGTCCGGGCCGCTCGCCAACGTGAACAACAGGCGGGCGCTCGAGTGTGCCATCAGCCGCGAACAGATCATTGATGATGCGGTGTCGGGGCAGGGCCGGTCGGTGGGCCCGATCCCGGTCGGGCCGTTCGCCTCGGATCCGATCTCGGTGGTGTGTCCCACCACGAACCTCCTGGCCGCCCGGAACTATCTCGTGGCGGCCGGCGACCCATCAGGCTTTGCCTTCACAGCCATCACCTCGGTGGCCCTGGACCCGACGAGCCTCGCCCAGGCGCAGGCAGCCCAAAGCGAGTTGGCCCGGGTCGGGATAAGGATGAACATCCAGAACCTGGCCAGTGCCGCGTACGATCAGCGCTGGCTGACCGGTCATTTCCAAGCGGCATTTGCCTGGAATGGCGCCGACCCGGACCCCTACACCATGTACGGCCGGTACTTCGGTCAGAACGCCGACCTCGGAGTGCCCGCCGGGTACAGCTCGCTGAGGCTCCAGAACCTGCTTGCAGAAGGTGAGGCGTCGTCTTCCTTCGTGGCCCGCACGACGTACTACGACGAGCTTTCGGCAGCCCTCACCCGCAATGCGGTATGGGTGTGGCTCTTCACGACCTATGACTATGCGGTCGTCGGCCACGGTGTCCACGGGTTCACCTTCTTTCCGTCGCTGACCGATTCGCTGCAGACCCTCTCGTCGACGATGGTTTCCTGAGCACGGCACTCTCGACGGCGAAGAGCACGTCGGTGATGGCGCGCCGGCGGGTTTCCGCCCTTGCCGAGGAGGCGACCATGGGGTCACGGATCGAATGGGTCATCGGGAGTTGCGGGCTCCTTGCCCAGATAGGCGAGGAGTTCGACGCGACGCAGCCTTTTGCCGGCCGACGGATCGGGACGGGGATACACCTCGAGCCCAAGACCGTCGCTTTGCTCCTGACGTTGCGCCGCGGAGGGGCCGAAGTGCTCTCGACCGGGAATCTCGGGAGCACACAGCCCGAGGCCGTCGAGTACCTGCGCGCCAACGGCGTGCGTGTCGTCGGCGGTCCGACGACCGACGCCGGCGAGCACGATTCCTACCTGCGTGAGGTGCTCGCATCCGAGCCCGAGCTCCTCCTGGACAACGGCGGTGACCTCTTCGTTCGTTACCTCGAGGCCCCATACGGTCACCTGCTCGGCGGGACCGAAGAGACGACATCGGGCCGGATGCGCCTCACGCCGCTGCGTGCGCAGATCGGACGACCGGTGCTAGTCATCAACGACAGCCCCATCAAGCAATTCGCAGAGAACTACCACGCCGTCGGCCAGAGCGTGCTCGAGTCGTTCCTGCGCATCACGAACCGGATCACGAACGGCCGATGTGTCGCGGTCTTCGGCTATGGAGCTTGTGGCAAGGGTGTCGCCGTCTACTTCAAGCACGCCTTCGCGAACGTCTGCGTCGTCGATCCCGATCCGCTCAAGCGGCTCGAGGCGTGCCTGGACGGCTTCGAGGTGCCCGCGCGCGCCGAGGCTCTCAGAAGGGCGGACATCGTGATCACAGTGACAGGGGCGCGAGACGTGGTGACCGATGCCGACCTGCCCACTCTCGGCGACGGTGTCATCCTCGTCAATGCCGGTCACTTCCCGACCGAGATCGCTGTGACGGAGATCAGGGCGCATCCCAGCGTGAGAGAAGTGCAAAGCTCGGGCGAGGGCATCGACACGGTCATCTTGGAGGACGGCCGCAGGATCCACTTACTAAGGGCTCACCGCACGTTTGAGTGAGCAGTCTTCGGGGTGAGCGTGTAGTTCCAGTCCCCGTGGAACTCGTGCCGGGTGAGGGGCAGGGCAGCGAGCTCCTTGTCGGAGATCTTGACCCCCGTCTCGTAGTAGCCCTCGTCCCGTTCGGCGCGGATGCGCAGTCCCTTCTTCGTCGTGGTGGCGGCGATCAGCTCGACGATGGTCCGGTAGGACTCGAGCGGCCGTCCACGCCAGTTCATCGAGATGAAGCTGAACATGCGGTGCTCGATCTTGTTCCACTTCGAGGTGCCGGGCGGGTAGTGGCAGACCGTGATCTCAAGGCCGGTCTCCTCGGCCAGGCGGGCGAGCTCTTTCTTCCAGGCACGAACCCGGTAGCCGTTCGAGCCGCCGGCATCCGCGGTGATGAGCAAGCGTGTGGCGTCGGGGAAGCGGGGCCTTCCCATCGAATACCACCAGCGTCGGATCGTCTCGACGGCGAATTCGGCCGTGTCGGCCCGGTTGCCGACCGAGACCCAGCCCTCGTCGTTGGCGAGGTCATAGACCCCGTAGGGAACGGCCCGTCCGAGCTTTCTGTCGACGAAGTCGTGCGTGCGCACCCTCGTCGGCTCGCCCGTCGGGTGCCACTCGGTCCCGGTGTTCTTGAACTCCCCGACAAGCTCCTTCTTCTTCGTGTCGACGCTGATGACCGGCTGGTCGTCGTTCACGAAGGCGGTCGCCTGCTCGTTCAGGTAGGAGAACTGGGCGTCCCGGTCGGGATGAGCGGTGCCCTCCTTCTCCTTGGCGGGCGCCTGCAGGCTGTAGCCGAGCGACTTCAAGATCCGTCCGACGGTGTCGTCGGAGACCTTGAAGCCCTTTGCGACAAGGGCATCGGCGAGATGGCGCGTCGACTTGGAGGTCCAGCGCAAAAGCGACATCGGATTGCCGCGGGTGTCGGGATGCACGATCTCGTCCAACGCCTCGACCAGTCCGGGCTGCTTGTCGATGAGAGGACGGTCACCACCGCCCAGAGCACGCAGGCGTTCGGAGGGCTCGATGCCGGAGGCGACCTCGCGTTCGGCCTTGATGACGGTGTTGCGGCTCATGCCCGATGCCACCGCGACAGCGCTCTTGCCTCCCCGGCCGAGCATCTCTGAGGCGGCACCGGCCACGACCCGGCGCTGGCGCTCGTTCAGGTGAGGGAGGACGACCTCGAAGAATCGCGCGAGTTCCTCAGGTCCGACCTCCACGTCCTCACAATACTACGCGCGTACTAACTTGCGGTGGACCCTAAGCGGCGGTCACATGGTCAATCTGAACGGCCCCCGCCCGCTCGGGAACTCCATCGAGTCGATGGATCTCGGCTTCGCCCTCCAGGGCGAGATGTCTCGAGGCCATCGCCTTTGGCAGGGTGTCGACGGCCGATGTCGTCGTCCCGGTGCCGCGCTGGATCGACGAGCGTGTGGCAAACGCCTACCTGGCCAGCCGGAGAATGACCCTCTAGCCTCCGGCGCTCAGAGCGTACTCAACAAGCCGCGACCCTTGGAGCTCAAAGCCTTGGAGAGTGGGCCTGAAAGCGTCCCAAATATGGTGGTGAGGTCGCCTTCGGTCAGGATCGTCGCGTCGGTCGGAACCTGGACTGGCGCAGCCGGGTGGGAGATGGCAATCACGATGGAGCCGGTGGAGTTCGGAATGAGGATCTGCAGTTTCCTCACGGACCCTCCAGACACCCAGACGTTCGCGTGAAGGGAAAGGTCGGCAGGAATCTCGCCCATGGATTTCGAGAGCTGCGACGGGGAGAGGAAGGGCTCGCTCGAATACTTTGCCAGGGGCTTGGCGAGACTGTTGAGAATGGACTCGGCAAAGCTTCGAACCGGGAGGCTGAGCGCGTACTCGCCGGTCTTCACCTGGTGAACGCTCAACAGAGTGCGGACCGACTGCATCCAGGAGTTGACGACAGAAGAACTAATGCCGCTTGCATTCTGCAGACCGGAGATAGACGAGATGGACGAGTAGGCGCTCGGGAGCTGGGGGGAGAGTTGGTGGCCCAGAGCAGCGAGCGTGCTCGTGGAGACACCGACCCAGTTTCCGAGCAGGACGTCGTGGATGAACGCGAAGCCAGGACGCTGCGCGAGCTCGTCGAGCGTCTTTGATGCCGATGCCATCGCGGTGGGGCCGGCTATTCCCTCGAGGTACTTGAGATTGACACGGAAGTACTCCGACCCTTGCACCGACCGCAGGTCGACCACATACGCAGTCTGGTAGTTGATCAAGAGGTCGACGGCCTGGCCATCGATAGAGGTCGAGCCACCCTCCTGCGACGTCGTCAGCACTACTGAGACGCTGTTGTCGGCGAGCGCGGCCTGTCCGGAAAGGCCCTGTGCTGTGACGGTGATCTGAGTCGTGGGGCTGTCGAACGCGCTCGTGAAAGCCGAGCGGACCGACTGTGCTGCCGTGAGGTGGACGACCGCTTGCTGCCCGCACGCCGCGAGAGCGAGACCACATGTCACGCTGACGGCGATGGTCACAATCTTGCGCCTGAGTCGCATGAGAATCACTCCTCGCCTCGGATCGGTCAACTGAAGTGTACTTTGACTTCGGGCCGGTAGCGTCACAGCTCTGCCTTGTGAATCCTTGGCTCCCGGAGGTTTCTCATGGCTGCATGCACTCGGTGCCTGTTGCGGCGATCGTGGTCTCATTGGGGGTCGCGGCCGACTGGGCGCTCACCCACTTGGTGCCTAACGCAGGCCGCCCCCTTGAACCAGTAGTTGTCCGCCGTGAGGGTCCCGCTCGTCCACCAGTCGGTGGACACGCCTGAGACGGTGGAGGTGGAGGTGCCCCCCGCCGGCGTCGTGGACTTGAAGACCGTGTAGGTGGAGGCACCGGCGACGGCGTTCCCCGAGACCGTCATGGTCCGCCCGCTGGGCGACCCGCACCCGTCGGTGACCCCGGTCGGGGCCACAGGCCCGGGCCTCGCCTTTGGAGCCGGCGGCGAGGGCAGGCGTCCAGTTGGACCCGGCGGCGGGGACGACCGTCGCCAGCAGGACGGCGACGAGGACCCCGGCAGACAGCGACGCGAGGGGCGGGCGGGCCAACGTTCGTGGACCTTGCTCGCGCCGCTGCCTGCAGGAGCGGTCAGCTCGTCCAGGCGTCGGTGGCCGGGCTGGTCGTGACGGGGGCGGCTCCACCGGTGGCGGTCACACTGGTGAGCAACGGCATCGAAGTAGGTGTTCTCGCACGCCGCCGGGGCAGTCGCCGTCAGGGAGGCGTCGTTGGTCAAAGTGACCGTCAAGGGGTTGTTCGCCTGGCCCGTGGCGGCGACGGTGCGCGCGCTCGCAAGGGGTGCGAGCTGCCGCTCACCGCGGTCGAGTAGTTCCAGATGACGTCGTTCGGAGTCGCGGCGAGGCACCCTGCCTGGGTCGTCGTCAGGACGCGGGGTTCTTCATGGCAATCAATGTTGTTAGAGTGCGACATGTGCTAGGTGATCGGCTTGTCGCGCGTGTATCTTTAGCACCTTGTCGCAGTTTGGGTGTCGCAAGCTGAGGCTCTGTTGGCTCAGCGCTGGCTCTCAGTTCCGGGTGAGCCACCGCTCGAGGTCGGCGGCTGACAAGGGGCCGCTCCACTGGTAGCCCTGTCCGTAGTCGCATCCGAGAGTCCGGAGCCACTCGTATTGGCGGCTCGTCTCGATACCAGTGGTGGCGACTTTCAGTTGCAACGTGTGCGCGAGTGAGACAACCGCCTCGATGATGACCGCGTCACGACCGTCGGTGCCCAGGCCGTCCACGAAGACGCGGTCTATCTTCACGCCGTCGATCGGAAGCTGCTTCAAGTATGCGAGGGACGAGTAGCCCGTGCCGAAGTCGTCGATCTCGAGGGCCGCCCCGAGTTTCTTCAAGTCCCTGAGCACGACGAGGGACCAGTCGACGAGGTCGATGACCGCACTTTCCGTCAGTTCGATGTGCAACGACTCCGGTTCGAGCCCGCTCGCGTCGATGGCTTTGGAGACCGCGCTCGCGAGGTCGCCGCTGGCGAGCTGTGGTGCCGAGACGTTGACAGCCGTCCAGAGGTGAGCGGCGGCGGGGGTCCGCTGCCTCCATCCCCGGAGCTGTTGCAGCGCCTCGCGGAGCGCCCAGGTACCGATTTGAACAGCGAAGCCGGAGTTCTCGGCAACCGAGAGGAAGTCGACGGGCTTCAGCACGCCCCGCCGGGGATGACGCCACCGCAACAAGGCCTCGACGCCGACGGTGCGCCCGGAAGCCAGCTCGACGACCGGCTGGTACTCCATGAACAGCTCGCCTTTTTCGAGGGCCGCCGAAAGCTCGGCTTGTAGCCCAAGCCGGTCGACGTAGGCCTTGCCAAGGCGTGGTTCGAAGAACGTGTAGTCGTTGCCCCCGGCATCCTTGGTCGCGTACAGGGCGACGTCCGCGTCCTGCAGGAGTTTCTCGCTGCGGGTGTCGTACTGGTTTGCCATCGCGATGCCGACGCTCACCTGAACGATGAAATCGCGGCCGGCAACGGTGAACGGTGTCCGCATCGCCGAGCACACGCGTGCCGCGACCGACGCCACCTCGTCGACTCCCGAGGCGTCGTCGATGAGAATGGCGAACTCGTCGCCGCCGATGCGTGCGACGGTGTCGGCGGGACGGACGCACGAGCTCAGGCGATCCGCCGCCGCGATGAGCACCTCGTCCCCGCTCGGGTGCCCGAGGCTGTCGTTCACGTCCTTGAAACTGTCAAGGTCGCAGAGCATCACCGCGACCCGGCGGGTCGGAGAGGAGCGTCGCGCCAGGGCGTGCTCGATGCGATCGCCGAAAAGCACACGGTTCGGCAATCCGGTGAGCGAGTCGTGAAGGGCGTAGTGCACCAGCTCGACCTGGTTCACCGCGAAGTGTTGTGAGCGCGTGGTTCATCTGGCTTGTGAGGCGCAGGTTCTCGACGAGGGTCACAACGAGCCGGGTGAGCACTGCGGCGATGACACACAGCCCGGCGATCAGGTCGAACAGGTCGACATGACTTGACTGGGTGCCCGTCCGCACTGCCGCGAAGATCGCCAGGGCGACGAAGAGATAGGGGAGCGCCACTTGCCACGGCGACGGCTCCTCGACCTCGTCACGCGTGGTGGTGGTCCTTTCGAGCGGCCAGACAGGGGCGAGGGCCACGAGCAAGAAGCCACCCACGCGGCTCGAGTCGACGAGCGTGTCGTATCGGAACGAGGCGATGTGACCGAGGTAGGCGAGGCTGCTGTCGCCGACGGTCAGGCAGAGCAATCCTGCGACGAGCAGCACGAGCGGGACGCGTTGGCGGCCGCGGCCCTGGGCGAGGACGATGATGGCCACCGTCGCGACGATCACGTCGCTGATCGGATAGGCAAGGCCGACCGCCTGGGAGAACACACTGCCCGAGCCGGAGTGGTACACCGTGGCGAGCGCAGTGGCCCAGCTCACGATCAGGAGCGATCCGGCCACGATGATGCCGTCGAGCAGCATGCGTGCCCGAGAGACGCCGAGACCGGGGACCGAAGAGAACAGGAGGGCCCCGATGGCGGCGAGGGGCCACGCAACGAGAAAGCCCGCGTCGGCAGCCGAAGGGAAGGGAATTGCCCCGTTCCGGGCGAAGTCGTACCACGTGAGGACGGCGGCACCGATGGCCCAGACCGTGGCGAAGGCCCCCGTCCACATCCAAGCGAGGCGCACCGGAGGCGACACGCGGCGTCCGAACACGATGCAGCTGACGGCGGCGAGCGTGGCCGCGGCGAGCCTGCCGACAACGTCGATGTCAGTTGTGGACCGATGGTCGCCCGGATGGGACGCCATCCAGATGAGGAAGAGTCCGAGAAGGACCGCCGCCATGCCGGCGGTCGCGCCGAATCGCCTGAGAGCGCTGACATCGAGCCTCGACTGGAGCCTCGGGCGCCGGCCTGGCGGCGTCCGAGCTCCCGGCTCCCGGCGCGTCGGCGCGTGGAGGAGTACCCGCTGCCAGGGTATCGGCGGTGTCGAGTGCCATGATCCTTGTTGCGCCAGCGCTCTCTGTCGGACCAAGTGTGATCGACGTGCTCAGGATTGTTGACTCCCTGCACGACGAAACTCTCGGATGTCCCGAGGGGCGATACCAGATTATCCGTCCTCGGGACCGGATCCTTGGGAGGTCCTCCTGCCTGCCTCTGAGACGCCGCGCCCTTTCCCACCCCGGCATCGGTATCCGGGCCAGGCAGATTGGCCCGGTTTGGAGACCTAGTCCTCCGTGCCCTGATCTGCTCGGCGCTCGGACTTGAGCTCGGATCGCAGGCGCTTTGCTGCGAGTCTTCGGTCGACGGAGGACTTCGTCGGCGTTGTCGGGTGCCGGCGGGCACGTACGGCCAGAGCTGCGCGCACCCGTTCGCGCAGGCGTTCGAGCGCGATGTCCCTGTTGCGCGTCTGGGAGCGCTCGTCCGTGGCCACGATCCGCACGACGGGGCCGAGCTCGGAGACGAGCCTCCTGCGTTGATAGTCGGTGAGCACCTCGGACTCTTCGACGTTCCAGATCAGCATCACCTTGGTGTTCGAGGTGTTCGCGTGCTGTCCACCCGGTCCACCGCTGCCGGAGAATCGCCACCGGAGCTCACCGGACGGGATGGTTAGCAGCCGTGTGACGACGAGGTCACCGCTCACGTCGACCATCGGTCAGGCCCCCTCAGCTCTTGGGGGTGTGGCTGCGCGGCTGGCAGAAGTCGCGTCCCGAAGGCGGGACCGACGGGTCGGGGAGGCCACCCAGCCACGCTAAGGCCGCCGTCAGGCGAAGCGGACGACGCAGAAGGTGCCCATCACGAGGCAGTACAGCCCGAATGGCCAGAGGGTTCGAGTCCTGAAGTACCGGGTTAGGAACGCGACCGAGACGAGGGCGGCCGCGAAAGCGCATAAGGCGCCGATCAGGGCCTGGCCGCGGACGCCGTCTCCAAGGGTGCCGAGCAGGTCGGGGATCTTGTAGACCCCGGCGAGGAAGATGATCGGTGTTGCGAGCAGGAACGAGAATCGGGCCGCGTCCTCGTAGTCCAACCCCCGGAAGAGCCCCGCCACCATCGTGATGCCGGACCGGCTGATGCCCGCGAGCAATGCCAGTACCTGCGCCGTCCCTATCACCCCGGCTTCCCTGAAATCGAGCGTCCTGCGGGGTGCGAGATGCTTTCGTCGCTCCCGGATCTCCGCCCGGCGCCTCGAGACCTCTCCTGTGAAGAGGATGAATCCGTTGACCACGAGGAAGATCGAGGCTGCGAGCGGTTTGGAGAACAACACCCGGAACGGGTGCTCGAGGATGATGCCGGTGATGCCGGCGGGGATGGTGGCGACCACGAGGAGCCAACCGAGCCGCTCGGTCTCGTTCGAGATTGTCCGGGTACGAGCGGACCTCACCACACCGACGATGATCGCCTTCCAGTCCTTCCAGAAGTACGCCAGGAGCGCGAGCGCCGTTCCCACATGCAGCGCGACCACGAATGCGAGCCAGAACGACTCGGGTTTGCTCTCTGACGCGACGAGGTTGTGCCAGCCGAACAGGGCCGGGAAGATGACGGCGTGGCCCAGGCTGGAGACGGGGAACAGCTCGCTCACACCCTGCAGCACTCCCAGGATGACCGCCTGGAAGAAGGTGATCTTGCTCTGCGGAGCCACTACATGGCCGAAACCGCCCGCTTTGGCAACGACCACGATGTGCGCGACGTGGTAGGCGTTCGCGATCAGCACCGCCGCAGCATATCGGGGGGCGCCGCGTGACCACGGTCATGACTTCGGGAGGCCAGGGGCGAAGGCGCCGAGGGGCACCGCAAGGCAGCGATTTCCCGCCGGTTTTGGCTCGGAGCGAAGGGGAGAGGGCGCTTGGACCGCTACTAAGCTCCATGGCCATCGAGGCAACGCGAGCGAAGCCGCGCGCAAGGCGGCGGGCTCGCCCTAGCAGCAGGTGGTGATCGTGTGGAATCCGTTGAGGTCCCTCAGGTGCGCGAGATCCGGACGGTCATCCCTGGGCCCCGGTCGCTGGCGCTCGCTCAGCGCAGGAAGGCGTCGGTCCCCGCCGGCGTGGGTGCCACGATGCCGATCTTCGCCGAGCGTGCGTACGGTGGCATCGTGGTCGACGTCGACGGCAACTCGTTCATCGACCTCGGTGCCGGGATAGCTGTGCTGAACGTCGGGTCCAGTGCCCCACTGGTCGTGGAGGCCGTGACCGAGCAGGTCCAGCGCTTCACTCACACTTGTTTCCAGGTGACCGGTTTCGAAGGCTATGTCGCGCTCGCGGAGCGCCTCAACGCACTGGTTCCCGGCACTCACGACAAGCGCAGCCTCTTTGTGAACTCCGGTGCCGAGGCGATCGAGAACGCCGTGAAGATCGCCAGATCGTTCACCGGCCGTCAGGCGGTCGTGGTGTTCGACCACACGTTCCACGGGCGGACTCTGCTCACGATGTCGCTCACCGCCAAGGCGATGCCGTACAAGTCCGGCTTCGGGCCGTTCGCGCCTGAGATCTACCGGGAGCCGTACAGTTACCCCTACCGTTGTGCCGCCGGTGCGCCGCCCGAGCGATGCGGCGAGGCATGTGCGGATCTGGCGATCGCCTCGATGGACAAGCAGATCGGCGGGAACCGCATCGCGGGCGTGCTCGTGGAACCCGTGCAGGGTGAGGGCGGGGTGATCATCCCGGCCGAAGGCTTTCTTCCCCGTCTGGCGGATTACTGCAAGGCGCACGGGATCGTCTTCATCGCCGACGAGGTGCAAGCCGGCATGGCCAGGACGGGCAAGATGTTTTCCTGCGAGCATTTCGGGCTGGTCCCGGATCTGCTGGCGACGGCAAAGGGTCTTGGTGGCGGGCTCCCGATAGGTGGTGTCACGGGAAGGGCCGACATCATGGACGCTATTCATCCCGGAGGTCTGGGCTCCACTTTCGGGGGCAACCCGGTCTCGTGCGCAGCTGCTCTTGGTGCGCTATCGGAGATCGAGTCCCAAGGACTCGTGGGTCGTGCCGCTCACATCGGCGAGATCTTCCAGGCCCGGCTCGGCAACCTCGCCGAGGAAGTGCCGGCAGTCGGAGACGTCCGCATCATCGGGGCCATGGCCGCGCTCGAGTTCGTCACGAACCGTGAGACCAGAGAGCCCGACCCTAACGCGACCGCGAGGGTTCTCGCCGCCTGCCACTCCGAGGGCGTCATCTTGTTGAAGGCAGGCACTTACGACAACGTCGTGCGCATCCTGCCGCCGCTCGTGATCGCGGACGACTTGTTGAACGACGGGCTCTCGGTTCTGGAGAAGGCAGTCCGATCACTCTGACCGGACTGCCTCGGGCGGGCCATCGCGGCTGCGCCGCCAAGCGCGTTACTTCTTGATTGTGACCGTGACGTAGTCGGGAACTATCTCCCACCAGGTCGCGCCCCGCGCGAGCGTGATCGGCTTGCCGTCGGGGAAGGTGAACTTCGTGATGTTCTTGGGGCCGGGCCGGTCCCAGGTCCCCGTCTCGACGCGGCCGTTGCGCAGCACGTAAACGGTGCCGGAACCGACTGTGAGGCTCTCGACGTCACGGCTGTCCGGCCCGCTCTCGTTGTAGGGCCCGAACCTGGTCTTCACTATCTGGATCACGATGTTCGTCGTGTGGAGCTGGGTCCCGGCGGGGTCCACGTCCGGCTTGGTGTCGTAAGAGCGCAGCCACTGGTTCTCGGTCCGGCTCCACCGCCAGACAACTGGCGAGGCACCCGAGAACGGGATCGAAACGATCCTGGCGATCGTATTACCGGCCGGTGGTGTCTTGGAGAACTTGAAGAGCCTGGGCGGCAGAGTCTTGGCGTCAGGGAACAGCCCCCAGAGAGCCTTGGTCGAGGAGTAGTAGTTGTACGGCGGGCCGAGGCTCGCAGGCAAGGACGAGGAGTTGTACCGGTAGTAGGCGTTGGCCGTGGGTTCGAAGCTCCCGTTGGCGTTGTAGATCCACGGCAGGGTCGCAGCTTCTTGCATCCACGGGTTGATGCCTCCGCTGTAGGCGAGTATCGCCTGGCGGTACGGCTCGAGGATGTTCCAGTCGTCCCAGCGGACCGAGCGGACCGGACCTATGAGGGGTGCGTTCTGGCACTGGAAGACCGCCATGTAGCGCGTGATCCCGCCTTCTGCCATCTCCTCGTAGACGATGTCCGCCTGGTCGAGGCCACTCTGCGGACGAGAGGCCGGGTCGTTGCCGATCTTCACGGCCAGGGCAGGCCGGTGCGTTGCCTCGCCACCGGGCGCCGGCAGGCCCGTGAGCGGGCAGAGCTTCGAGTTGGTCACGACCTGCGGCAGGCTCGTCGAGGGGAGCGTGCCGAGGGAGCTCGAGGTGGTCGAGGAGTTGGACTTCGTGCCCGCTTTCGGGCCTCCGCTCGACAGCACAGCCGCCAGCACGGCTCCGACGAGCACGACGATTATGACCGCGCCGACGACGAGGCTGATGCGGCCTCTGCGCCCCAGACCGGCGAGCCATCGCCTGAAGCCAACTGAGCTTGCGTCACCTCGGCCGCCACTTCGCCCGTTGCCTTTTCCGTTGCCTCGGCGGTGCCGAGGGGGTTGTTCGCTCATTTCTCGCTCTCTTGGAAGCCGCTCAGACCTTGGTCCACGTCTGCGAAAGTACCGGAGACCGGGCGCGAAAGGGGGGATACCCGTTGTTCGGGACGATGGTGGCTGTTCGGGCGCCCGTCAAATCGCGGCGCGGCCCGTCAGTGCCAGTGCGGGCGCCGCTCTGCGAGCCGACGCGGTCCGGGAGAACTCAGGCAGCCGGAACAGCGCCCGAGCGGCCGTTCAGCTCCGTGATGAGATCGTCCCAGACGGGGACGATATCGAGCAGCCCCCGCCAGAAGCTCTGTTCCCGGCGGGCCTCGAACTCCTCTAGGGACGTCCCCTGTTGCTCGACCCATGTGTAATAACCGAGGTTGAAGATCCGGTTCCGATCCGTGTCGGTGCACTCGAGGACGTGGTCCTCGGCGGCCCCGAGCAGATACTCGCCATAGACCTGGGCCGCGGAGACTTCGCCGAAGCCGTCGGCGAAGTCCCGCTCCAACGCTCCGGCGAGTTCGCTCGGGTACATGGCGGCGCCGTCGGTGGCGACCGTGAGGACCACGTCGTCCTCGCCGAGGCGGAGCTTCTTGGCGAGCTTGACGGCGGCCAGGACGTTGCACCAGCTCGAGAGGCCGAACGACGAGAGCGCGCTGACCATCTCAGGCGCCACACCCCGGCTGGTAAGGAAGCGGCGGCCGGCGTCGGTGTTGGCGAGCAGGTTCATGGAGTCCGTGGCGCGGTCGGAGATCGCGATCACGACATCGGTGCCCATGACGTTGTGGATGAGGGGCACGTGCTTGTCGCCGATGCCCTGGATGTTGTGTTCACCGAAACCGTTGTAGAGAAGGGTCGGGCACTCCAGTGCCTCGACGGCGACGGTGAGCGACCCGAACCTGTCCTTCAGGTGGTCCCCGGCGCCGATCGTGCCGGCTGACCCGGTCGCCGAAACGAACGCACGGGCCTTGAGCGCGGGCCGCGAGGACGAGAGGTGCTCGAAGATGCGCTCGAGCGCCGTGCCGGTCGCGAGCCGGTGCACGATGTGGTTGCCGAACTCGCAGAACTGGTTGAGGATGACATTGTCCTTGTCCGCAGCGAGCTCGTGGCAACGGTCGTAGATCTCCTTGACGTTGCTCTCGGTGCCCGGCGTCTTGATGATGTCGCTTTGGTCGACGACCCAGCGCTCGAGCCAGTCGAAACGCTCACGGCTCATTCCCTCGGGCAGCACGGCCACTCCCCGGCAGCCCATCACGCGCGAGACCGCCACCCCGCCACGGCAGTAGTTGCCCGTCGACGGCCAGATCGCCCGATGCCGGGTGGGATCGAAGGTGCCGGTCGCCAGTCTCGGGACCAGGCAGCCGTACGCGGCGAGAACCTTGTGGGCCCCGATCATGGGGAAGCGGTCGCCGAAGGCGACGACGATCGGGGCGTCGACGCCGGTTAGCTCCTTGGTCAGCACGACGTGCTCGGGCAGCGCCGTCATGGTCCCGTCGAGCTTGTTGTACCAGTGGATTCGCCAGAGGTTCGTCGGCGAAGCGGCATTCCTGTCGACCGCGCCCAACTGTCCGCTGAGAGAATCCGGGGCCGTGCGCGGATCTTTGAGCTGACCAAAGGTCGGCAACACGATCCGCTGTTCCCGGAAGCGTTGTGCGGTTCGCTCGACGGCGGCTGGGTCGACGACTTCTGAATCGAGTCCGTAGATGTTCACCGCATGATTCTCCCCGCTGAGTGGGGTCCCGGCAAACGGCCCGCGTCCCGTGCCCCGTCCTCGACCGGTGATATGGCCAAGTCAGAGCGGCTCTTTGCCAGTTGACAGGTTGTCGCGGCGCACGGTACCAAAGGGCGTGACTACACGGAAGGTTCTGCGAGGGGCGCGCTGGCCCGGTGAGGTGGCAGTCGAAGGCGGAGTCATCACCGAGGTCGGTGCCGTCGTCCCGAGGTCGGGCGACGAGGTGATCGCCTGTGACGGCGGCATCGTCACCGCCGGGCTGGTCAACACCCACCATCACCTCTACCAGTGGCTCACTCGCGGTCGTGCCACCAGCTGCGACCTGTTCACCTGGCTCCAGGAGCTCTACCCGGTCTGGGCGCGCATCTCCGTCGAGGATGTCGGTGTTGCCGCGACGGTCGGCCTGGCCGAGCTCGCCTTGAGCGGCGCGACGACGGTGGCCGACCACCACTACCTCGTGCCCCGGGGCGACGACTCGGTCTTCGACGTCATCGCGGCGGCGGGGAGGAACGTTGGTGTCCGCCTCTATCTGTCGCGGCGGATCGATGGACCTCGGCCAGAGCGCCGGGGGCCTGCCTCCGGACGATGTGGTCGAGCGCACCGACGCCATCCTCGCTTCGACCGAGTCCGTGGTTTGCAGGCTGCACGACGGCGACAGGGTCAATGTCGTGGTGGCTCCCTGCAGCCCGTTCTCGGTCACAAGGGAGCTGATGCGCGAGTCGGCCGTGCTCGCCCGCCGGCTGGGTCTGCGGTTGCACACTCACCTTGCCGAGACCATCGCCGAAGAACGCGACTGCCTGGCGCGATTCGGCCACCGCCCGCTCGATGTGGTCGACGAGCTCGGATGGCTGGACGGGGACGTGTGGTACGCGCACGGCGTCCATTTCAACGCCTCCGAGATCTCGAGGATCGGGGCAGCCGGGGCGGGGGTGGCCCACTGCCCGAGCTCGAACGCCCGGCTGGCATCCGGGTTCTGCCCCGTCCGCGACCTGCTCGACGCCGGCGCCCCGGTCGGCCTCGGCGTCGACGGTGTCGCCTCGAACGAGGGGGGAGACCTCCTGCCGGAGGTGAAGCACGCGCTGTTCCTTGCCCGTCTCCGCTCCGGCCAACCGGACGCCCTCACGCCCAGCGAGGCACTGGACCTCGCCACCTCCGGGGGCGGCCGCTGCCTCGGACGCCCCGACCTCGGACGCCTCGAAGTGGGCGCCCCGGCCGATCTGGCTGTCTGGCCGGCCGACGACATCGCCGACATCGCCGATGCCGTCGCGGGGCTCGTGCTCGGGCCGTCCCGCCAGGTGCGTCACCTCCTCGTGGGGGGCGAAGCAGTCGTCACCGACGGCGCGCCCGTGGGTGTGGACCTGCGCGCCGCTCACGCCGAGCTCGCCCGCCGCGCCCGGCGCCTGTGGGCCTGAAGGACACGTCCCCGGCCGGAGAGCCCGTCTCGTCTCATCGCCTGGCGGAGACCGGGAGGATCCGCCGGCGGGGCCGCCTCCCGGTCCACGACAGGCGGCGCTCGGGCTTGACCCGGCCGGCCCGGGTTCCACGATGCTCTCCGCCGTGGTTCTGACGTGGCGGCGGAACGCCAGTACGATGAGCCGAAACGAACCTAGGCCAAAGGGCTTTCATCCGGCCGAACGCCTGTGCGGGTTGTATTTCGCGCCTTGTAAGGGTGCGGGGGCCGTCTAGACAGCAAAGGGAAAGGGGAGACACGACATGAGGAGCTTCCTCGGTCGAGACATCTTGTCCTTGAAGGGCATGGAGCGAGAGGAGTACTTCCAGATCTTCTCGGTGGCCGACAGGCTCAAGCCGTTCGCCGCCGAGCGGCGAAACGGCGACCTGCTGAAGCACAAGACGCTGTTGACAGCGTTCTACCAGCCGAGCACCCGTACGCGCCTTGCGACCGAGGCCGCCATGCACCGCCTCGGCGGCCATGTGCTCGGCTTCTCGGACGCGAAGATGACGCGCGCCGGCGACTTCTACCAGGAGACGATCAAGGACACTGTCCACATGCTCGAGTACTACGGCGACGTCATCGCGATGCGCCACTTCCAGCAGGGCGCGCCGCACGAGGCGGCAAGGTGGGCCTCGGTCCCGGTCATCAACTGTGGTGACGGATGGGGAGAGCACCCGACCCAGGTGCTCACCGACCTGTACACGATCTGGCAGCAGCGGGGGCGCCTCGACGGCCTGAAGTTCCTCTGCGTCGGCGACATGCGGATGCGGACGATGCACTCGATCCTCTACGCGTGCTCCCAGTTCGACATCAATGCCTACGTGGTCGGCCCACCGGAGATGTCGCTGCTCGACGAGTTCAAGGCGGAACTCGACCAGCTGAGCGTGCAGTACCAGGAGAAGGAGAGCGTCGAGGCCTGCATCGCGGACGCGGACGTCATCTACATGGAGCCCGTCGTGCAGGCGGACTACACCGTGTCGCGTGACGAGGCCACCGAGGACAAGGGGCTCACGCCCGCGGCCTATCGCGTCACCCGTGAGCTGCTCAAGGCCAAGGCCAAGAGCGACTCCATCATCCTGCACTCGCTGCCCCGCATGGACGAGCTACCCCCGGACGTGGACGCCACCCGCCACGCGCGCGCTACTGGGTCGAGGCCTTCAACGGCGTCGTCATGCGCATGGCCCTGCTTTCACTCGTCCTCGGCGCGATCGAGTAGGCGCGACCATGCAGACACATCTTCGCGGTCGCGACGTGATCACTCTCCAGGAGTTCACCAAGGACGAGCTCGACACGTTCCTCGACGTCGCGTTCGCCCTGAAGCGGGCGCGTGCCCTCGGCGAACCGCATGCTTACCTGCGCGACAAGGTCCTCGCGATGCTCTTCTTCTTTTCGAGCACCCGGACCCGCACCTCGTTCGAGGCCGGCATGGCCCAGCTCGGTGGGCACGCCCAGTTCATCGAGTCCAAGACGACCCAGATCGCTCACGGCGACACGGCCAAGGAGATCGGCGAGATCCTCGGTCGTTACAACGATGGCATCGCCATCCGCCAGTGTGACTGGGGGACGGGCAACAAGTACATGCGCGACGTAGCCGAGGCGAGCCGCGTGCCCGTCCTAAACATGCAGTGCGACGTCTACCACCCGCACCAGGCCCTTGCCGACATCATGACGATCATCGAGCGTTTCGGTGACCCGCGTGGCAAGACGGCTACGGTCAGCTGGGCGCGCGGCGGCGAGCTACTCCAAGCCGGTCAGCGTCGCCCAGAGCCTCGTGCTCTTGCTTCCCCGTTTCGGTATGAACCTGCGACTCGTGCACCCGCCCGAGTTCAAGCTCATGCCCGACATCATCGAGCAAGGGCGCGAGAACGCCCGCAAGGCTCACGCGAGCTTCGAGATCATGGACGATTTCGACGAGGGCTTCAAAGGCACCGACGTCATCTACGCCAAGAGCTGGGGTGCCCTTTTGACAACCCAGGACCCCGAAGAGGACAAGCGGCTCATCGACAAGTACGACACCTGGATCACCGACGAAAGGCGCATGGCCACTCACCAACGACGACGCCATCTACATGCACCCCCTGCCGGCCGACCGCAACGTGGAAGTCGCCGACGCGGTGATCGACGGCCCCAAGTCGATCGTCTACGACCAGGCCGAGAACCGCCTTCACGCCCAAAAGGCCGTGATGGCGCTGACGATGAGCTGAGGAAAGATAGCCAATGGAACCCTTGTTCAAGACTCCCGGAACGGCCGTCGTCGCGATCGGTGGCAACTCGCTCATCAAGGACAAACAGCACCAGACCGTGGCAGACCAGTACATCGCCGCCCACGAGACATGCCGCCACATCGTGGCCATGATCCAGGAGGGCTGGAACGTCGCCATCAGCCACGGCAACGGCCCGCAGGTCGGGTTCATCCTGCGGCGCTCCGAGCTTGCCGCCCACGAGATGCACGAGGTCCCGTTGGACGTCTGCGGCGCGGACAGCCAAGGCGCGATCGGCTACGCGTTGCAGCAGAACCTCTGCAACGAGTTCCGCCGGCTTGGGGTCAATCGAGAGGCGGCAACGGTCATCTGCCAGACAGAGGTGGCCGCTGACGACCCGGCGTTCAAGCACCCGACGAAGCCCATCGGCGGCTTCATGGACGAGGAGCATGCCGAACGCCGCCGCAAGGAGGGCTGGGACATAGTCAACGACGCGAACAGGGGTTACCGGCGCGTCGTGGCATCGCCCCAGCCCCTCCGCATCGTCGAGCTCCCCGCCATCCGGGCCCTGATCGCGGCCGGGATCGTCGTGGTCACGGTCGGCGGGGGCGGGATCCCGGTGGTTGCGGATGCAGACGGCAACCTCAAAGGCGTCGCCGCGGTCATCGACAAGGACCTGGCGTCGGCCTTGCTGGCCAACAACTTGGGGGCTGACCTTCTCATCATCTCGACGGCCGTCGAGAAGGTGGCGCTGAACTTCGGCAAGCCCGAAGAGACGCTGGTCGACCACCTCACCCTTGCCGAGGCCGAGGCGTACCTGGCCGAGGGTGTGCACTTCGCCGCCGGCAGCATGGCGCCGAAGATCCAGGCGGTCATCAATTACCTGTCCAACGGTGGCACCTCGGCGATCGTGACGAACCCGGAGAACGTGGCCCGGGCGCTGCACGGCGAGACAGGGACTTTGTTCACGCTGGATTGACGGTTTCGGGACGGAAGGCCCCGTGAGGAGGGCCTGGCGTCATTTCGCCTCGCGGCGGCTGAGCTCAAGGTGGAACCGGTACCCTGGGACCTGGAACAACACCTCGGTCCGCAGGGCACCGGGCTGGCCGGTGACGGGGGGGAGGACAGGTGATGACACAGTTCACGCTGAACGGAAAGCCCGTCGAGGTCGGCGATCATCCCCACCTTCTTGCCGCCTTGCGGGAGGAGCTGGGCGTGACGTCCCCGAAGGACGGCTGCTCCCCGTCGGGCCAGTGCGGATGCTGCACGGTGCTGATCGACGGCAAGGCGTCTGTGAGTTGCCTGATATCGCTCGACAAGGCGGCCGGGAAGTCCATCACGACCCTGGAAGGCTTCGACGACGCCGAACGTGAGCGCTTCGCGGCCGCCTTTGCCGCCGCGGGGGCGCTTCAGTGCGGCTTTTGCACGCCGGGCATCCTCGTGCGGGTGAAGGCACTGATCGACAAGAAGGGCTCCGCTCTCACGCGTGAGGAGGCAGGTCGCTTCCTTGGTGCTCACCTGTGCCGCTGCACCGGATACACCAAGATCCTCGACGCGGTGGAAGTACTTGCCCGTGGCGAATCACCGCAGGCGGTCCTGCCAGGAGGGGTCGGGACGCGCGGTGCCAGGTACGAGGGCACTGCTCTCGCGCTCGGCGATCGCGGCTATGTCGACGACTTGAGGGTCCCCGGTATGTTGCACGGGGCACTGCGGCTCGCTGACCACGCCAGAGCCGACGTGGTCAGGATAGACACGACTGCGGCACACGCCCGGCCCGGCGTCGAGGCCGTGTTCACTGCTGCGGACCTGCCGGGCGATCTGCGGGTCGGGATCATTCACACCGACTGGCCGGTGTTCATCCCCGAAGGTGGTCGCACGTCGTATCTGGGTGACGTTCTCGCCCTAGTTGTCGCCGACTCCAGGCAGACCGCCCGGGAGGCGGCCCAGCTCGTCGAGGTCTCGTACCGGCCGCTGCGCCCGCTCACCGACGCGGTCGCGGCCATTGCCGACCCCGAGAACGCGGTCTGGGAGCTCGACGGCAACGTGCTCTCCCGCTCGGTGTACCGGCGGGGCGATGTGGACAAGTCGCTGGCGGCCTCTGCCCACACCGTGCACGAGGTCTTCCAGACCCAGCGTGTCGAGCACGCCTTCTTGGAACCGGAGTCGACCCTCGCGGTACCGGGGCCCGACGGCACCTTGAAGGTCTTCTCGGGTGGCCAGGGCGTCTGGGACGACCGCAACCAGATCGCCGCCGTGCTCGCGATCGCCCCCGAAAGGGTCGTCGTCGAGCAGGTCTCCAACGGCGGGGCTTTCGGCGGCAAGGAGGACATGTCCAACCAGGGCCAAACGGCGCTCGCCGCCTGGCTGCTCAAGCGGCCTGTGAAGTGCACCCTGTCGCGCGAGGAGTCGTTCCTATTGCACCCCAAGCGGCATCCCATACGGATGGAGTACTGGGTCGGCTGCGACGACGACGGCATGCTCACCGCTTTGAAGGCACGGATGATCGGGGACTCCGGGCCGTACGCGTCCGTGGGCATGAAGGTCCTCGAGCGCGCCGCCGGGCACG
The DNA here is from genome assembly GCA_963836935.1 of uncultured Acidimicrobiaceae bacterium. Classification (GTDB taxonomy): domain Bacteria; phylum Actinomycetota; class Acidimicrobiia; order Acidimicrobiales; family Bog-793; genus Fen-455. The sequence goes on along the minus strand of CAWILM010000021.1, from coordinate 22,731 downwards.
CTTCGGGCCCCTACCGCCTCCCGGTCATCGACGTCGAGGCCATTGCCGTGCGGACCAACAACTCGGTTTGCGGCGCGTTCCGCGGCTTCGGTGCCAACCAGGCGCAGTTCGCCATGGAGGGGGCGATCGACCGCCTCGCGGCCGAGGTCGGCCTCAGCGCCTTCGAGATGCGTTACCGCAACGCCGTGACGCCGGGCGTGGTCTGGGGGCCCGGACAGGTAATGGACGAAGGGTCGCTTGGCGCGCGGGCTTGCCTGGATGCCATCAGGCCCGTCTACGAGCAGGCGGTGGCGGAGGGCAAGGCGGTGGGCCTCGGCTTCGGGCTTAAGAACTCCGGGCTCGGGAACGGCTTCTTGGAGATCATCAAGGCGGTCGTCTGCTTCTCTGAGGACGGCGGTGTGGAGGTTCGCCACTGCTGGACGGAGATGGGCCAAGGTGTGCACACGGTCGCGCTCCAGGTGGCCGTCGAGGAGCTCGGCGTCGACGCGGACCGTGTCCGGGTCGTCGTCGACACGACGCGCGAGCTCGGTGCGGGCCAGACGACCGGCTCTCGCGGGACGGTGATGGGCGCGGGTGCCGTCGCGGACGCTTGCCGGCGTGCCCTCGCGGACGGGTGCCGGCCGGGTGTCGACTACGAGGGCGAGTACCGCGTCGACTGGACAAACTCCCTGGAGGAGGGCCTGGAGAACCCGGTGATCCACTCCGTGTTCTCCTATGCCGCCCAGCTCGTGGTCATGGACCGCGCGACAGGGGGCATCGACAAGGTGGTCGCCGTCCACGACGTTGGACGGGCGGTCAATCCCCTCTTGTGCGAGGGCCAGATCCAAGGTTCGGTGCACATGGGGCTTGGTTACGCCCTCTCGGAGGAGTTCCCCTGTGACGAGGAGGGGCGGCCACAGAACATGACGCTCAGGAGCCTCGGGATCATCCGGCCGAAGGACGTGCCGCCGATCGAGGTCATTCTCGTGGAGGCGCCCCAGCCCAGGTCCCCCTACGGGATCAAAGGCGTGGGGGAGATCGGCCTGGTGCCGACAGCCGGAGCCATGGCCGGCGCGCTCCACGACCTCGACGGACTCTGGCGCGCGACACTGCCCATGCACCTGCCGGTCGGCGCGGCTGCGACCGCTGCGGACGAGTGAGACCGGCGTGACTCCTGCGGACGGTGGCCCCTCTGAGCCGGGAGTGACCAGGGGACTGGTCTGCGGGCACCACCACCTCTACTCGGCGCTGGCCCGCGGGATGCCCGCGCCGCCGCGCACGGCGCGCAGTTTCTCTGAGATCCTCGAGCTCGTATGGTGGCGGCTCGACTGCGCCCTCGACCTCGAGATGGTCAGGTGGTCGGCCATGTTGGGGGCGCTCGAGGCCCTCGAGCGGGGCACGACGGCGATCGTCGACCATCACGCCTCCCCGAACGCCATCGAGGGCTCTCTGAGCGTCATCGCAGACGCATGTGCCGAGGTCGGAGTCCGCGCCCGGTGCTGTTACGAGGTCACCGACCGCAACGGCCCCGACGGCATGCGGGTCGGGTTGGCCGAGAACGAGCGCTTCCTGCGCGCGGGGGGCCGGGGCTTTGTCGGCGCCCATGCGTGCTTCACGCTCAGCGAGCCCAGCCTCGAGGCTGTGGCGGGGCTCGCAGCCGACCTCGGGCAAGGGGTGCACATCCACGTCGCCGAGGACCGGATCGACTCGGCCGCGGGCGAGCGCCTCGAAGCTGTGGCGGGCGACAATTGGCTCCTCGCCCACTGCGTGCACCTGGACCGTCCGCTTCGCGGGACTGTGGCTCACAATCCGCGCTCGAACATGAACAATTCCGTCGGCTACGCCCGTCCCGCGCGCCTGTCCAACACGGTCGTGCTCGGGACCGACGGGATCGGCGGCGACATGCTGGAGGAGTTCCGCATCGCTTACGTCCGTCACCGGGAGGACGACGTGACCGCGACGCCGGAGACCGCCTGGGCGTGGTTGGAGGCCGGCAGCGACCTCGTGCCGGAGGCTCGCGAGGATCGGGTCCGGTGGAGCTACGAGCCGATCGACCCGTGGCACCTGGCCTTCACGCCCGGTGTGCAACCCGTCGAGGTCATCGTTGCCGGCGAGGTCGTGTTCAAGGATGGCCATCCCACACGGGTCGACGCCCGCGAGCTGCGCGCCCGGGCGCGCGAACAGGCACTGCGGCTCTGGGCCCGGCTCTAGCCTGAGCCCGAGACGGCCCGCGCCCCGGCGGCGCCGGTCCGGCGCGTCGCCCCCGGGCTTGGCGGCAGGTCGGCCCTAGGCGGTCCAGTCCGCGAAGGCGTCGATCATGGCCCGCACGTCCGCACCCAGCGGGTACAGGATCGGACAGGTGCAACCCCGGTGCACGTACTCGGCCACCTTGGCCTTGCACTCGTCGGCGGTCCCCGATGCCGTGATCATCTGCACGATCTCGTCCGGCACGAGCTTGGAAGCCGCCTCCACCTCTTCGGCCGTTGCGGGCCAGGTCAGTATCTTGCCGATGTCCTCCAGCAAAGACTCCGGGACACCGGATGCTTTCATGATGTGGGGCTGTTGCCCGAGGTACTGGGTCACCAGCAGGCGAGCGGCGTCGAGGGCAGCGGTCCGGTCCTCGTCGAGCGAGCACACGACGAGCTGGGGACGGTCCAGGTTGGTTGCGGAACGCCCGGCCCGATGGGCGCCCTTTTCGAGATGTTCCATCGCCATGTCGTTGTAGACAGGGGAAACGAGGTAATTGAGGACGACGCCGTCAGCGATCTCCCCGGCCAGCTCCATCATCTGCATACCGGTCGCCCCGACGTAGATGGGCACGTCCTTCGGCCTGCGCTCCTGGTGGACGTAGTCCAGCTCGACGCCATCGAGATGGACGAACTCGCCGTCGTAGGTCACCGTCTCGTCCGCGAGCAGCGCCCGCACCGCCTCGATGGTCTCGCGCATCGCCAGGAGTGGTTTCACGCGCTTTATGCCCACCTTGCTCGCGAGCGGGTCCCACCAGGCGCCGATACCGAGGATGACCCTGCCGGGGGCGAGGTCGTCCAAGGTCGAGAAGGTCGAGGCCAACAGCGCCGGGTTGCGCGTCCAGTTGTTCACGACTCCAGAGCCCACCTTGATGCGCTCGGTGACGGCGAGGAACGACGCCATGGGCACCGTCGCCTCCCGCACCAGCCGGCTCTCTGCCTGCCATATGGCATGGAAGCCCTTGGACTCTGCGTAACGCGCTATCTCCATGCCCTCCCGGATGGAGTGGGCGTCCTGCAAGTAGACGGCGACCTCGGTGCTCATGGCAATACCTCCGCTATGTCTTGTTCGGGCGGTCGCTCGACACTCGCCGTGCCAGCTAGAGCGATGTCTTGAGGGCGGACCGGGGCCCGATTGAGATCGAGGCCGGTGGCCGCCCGTATGGCGGCGACGATCGCGGACGCCGAGGAGACCAGAGGAGGTTCGCCGGCTCCCTTGGCACCCATGGGGGAGCCCGGTTCGGGCTGCTCGATGAAGGCTGCGATGTGAACCGGCGGCATGTCGAGCGCCGTCGGGATGACGTAGTCGGTGAAGGAGGGATTGCGGACCAGGCCGTTGTCGACGACTATCTCCTCCATCAGCGCGAGCCCGACGCCTTGGGCGATGCCGCCTTCGACCTGGCCCACGAGCTGAACCGGGTTCAGCACGCGCCCGACGTCCTGGGAGGTGGTGATCTCGACCACGCGCACGAGGCCGAGATCGAGGTCGACGTCGACCACGGCCCGATGGGCGGCGAAGGCGAACGAGACGTTGTTGTCTCCCTGACCGTTCTCGTCCAGCTCGAAGGTAGGAGCATGTCTGTAGGTCACAGTCTCTTCGAGCACCTCGCCCGGGGTTGAGGCCGCGATCGGGAGGTCAATCTCCCCGTCGAACGACACGACCCTGCCCTCGATGATCTCGAGGGCCTCTTTGGCGACGCCGTGCCTGGCCGAGACCGATGCAAAGAGCCGTTCCCTGACAGCCAGACAGGCCGCCTGCACCGCCCCGCCCGACATCCACGTCTGGCGGCTGGCCGAGGTCGAGCCCGCCGAGGCGATGCCGACCGTGCCCGCGGGCGCCAAGATGACTTCGTCGACGCCGAGCACGTCCACCGCGGTCTGCTGGGCGAGGGTCACGAACCCCTGGCCGACCTCCACGGCGGCACAGGTGATCGTGGCGACGCCGTCTTCCAGCCGGCAGCGGGCTTCGGAGTAGTCGTCATAGCCGCCCGAGAACATGAGGTTCTTGATTCCGACCGCGAACCCGACGCCCCGGCGCACCCGGCCGCGCGCCGCGGTTCGTCCCGTGCCGCCGGGGAGGAGCAGATCGGCCACCGTGGCAGGCCCGCCCGGGGGCAGGGGAGCTCCGGCGCAGGTGGTAATGACCTCGGCGACCGGTGTCGCGCCACGCAGCACCTGGCCGGTTATGAGCTTGTCGCCCCGTCTGAGCGCGTTCTTGAGCCGCAACTCGATCGGGTCAAGGCCGAGCGCTGCCGCCAGCTTGTCCATCTGCGCTTCGTAGGCAAAGTTGGCCTGGGTCGCGCCGAAGCCTCTCATGGCGCCGCACGGTGGGTTGTTCGTCCGCGCCGAGACCGCCTCGACGACAGCGTTCGGGACCCGGTAGGGCCCCGGGGCGAAGCAGGCCGCGTTCACCGTCACCGCCAGTGAGGACGACTGGTAGGCGCCCCCGTCCAAGACGATGCGCGCCTCGACTTTCACGAGCCGCCCCTCGATGTCGGCGTGGTGCCGGTACCACATGTAGGCGGGGTGCCGGTGCACGTGGCCGAGGAACGACTCCTCGCGGTCGTAGACGATCTTCACCGGGCGCTGGGTGCGGAGCGCCAGGAGCGAGATCTGCACCTGCATGCTCAGGTCCTCACGCGCCCCGAACGCGCCCCCGACCCCGGCCAGGTGCACCCTGACCTTGTCGAGGGGCAAGTCCAGGCAGGCCGCCATCTGGTCCTGGTCGACGTGGAGCCACTGGGTGGCGACGTAGAGGTCGATGCCGCCGTCCTCGGCGGGGATGGCGAGGCCGGACTCGGGCCCCAGCGGCGCCTGGTCCTGCATGCCGGTCTCGTAGTACCCCTCGATGACGACAGCGCCTGTGGCGGCGGGATCGCCGTGTCGGATCTTCTGGCGGTAGAGGACGTTGCCGAGCGGGTGGATCGGCTCCGCGTCGATCGCCCTCATCGGGTCGGTGAGCGGTTCGGTCGGCTCGTAGTCGACGACTATGGCCGCGGTCGCCCGCCGTGCCGTCTCCGGGTGGTCCGCGGCCACCGCCGCGATGGACTCGCCCTGGTGGCGAACGACCTCCCAGGCGAATACGGGCTGGTCGGGGTAGTCGAGCCCGTAGGTCTTGCGCCCGGGGACGTCCTCACTCGTGAGCACCGCCTTGACGCCGGGGATCCGCAGGGCCGCTGACACGTCGATGCCGCGGATCACAGCCGCGGGATGAGGGGAGCGCAAGATGTGTCCCCAGAGCATTCCTTCTGCGAACAGGTCGGACGAGAAGGCGAACTGGCCGCGGACCTTCGGCACCCCGTCTGGCCGGGCCACGCTCTCGCCCAGACGACCACGACTTGCCGTAAGTGTCGTGCTCATTGCCGGCGCGCCTGTTGGACCGAGCGCACCGCGGCGAGGATGCGACCATAACCGGTGCAGCGGCACAAGTTGCCCGAGACTGCCTCGCGGACCTCCAGGTCGGTCGGCGCGGGATTGCGCGAGAGCAGGTCGTGCACGCTCACGATAAACCCAGGCGTGCAAAAGCCGCACTGGACGCCGCCTTCGGCGAGGAACGCCGCTTGGATGTCAGAAAGCCCGTCGTCTTTGGGGGAGAGCCCTTCGACCGTCACGATGTCGCAGCCGAGCACGCTCGCGGCGAGCACCAGGCACGAGCAGACGAGCTTGCCGTCGATGAGAACCGAGCAGGAGCCGCATTCGCCCTGGATGCAGGCGTTTTTCGAGCCGGGCAGGCCGAGGCGCTCGCGCAGCACGTAAAGGAGGCTCTCGCCGAGCCAGGCATCTGCCACGTCGTGGACGACGCCGTTGACCTTCAGCTGGTAGTCGACGAACTCGCTCACGACGCCCGCTCCGTTTTCATCCCAGCGTCCCCGGAAAGCACCCGCTCGAGCGCCCGGGCGGCGCAGATCCCCACGGCGTGGCGCCGGTAGTCGGCTGTGGAGCGGTGGTCGTCGATTGGCCGCGCCGCGGCCCGTACCAGTCTCGTGAACTGGGAGATCGCACCGAGATGGGGCAGCGTGCGCTCGGGCCAGTTGATCTTGGAGGCTATGAACTGTTCCGCCTCGGTCGCGCGGATAACAACGGGGCCGACCGAGCCGAGGGCGCACCGGACCGAGCGGCCCTCCCAGTCGACAACGAGCGCAGTGCTCGCGACCGCGATGACCATGGCGTTGCGGGTGCCCACCTTCAAGAACTCCTGGGCGCCGAAACTGGCCGGGAGGCGGACCTCGACGATGATCTCTCCGGGCCGCAAGCTCGTGTGTTTCGGGCCGACGATGAGCTCGTCGAGCCGCAGGCTGCGGCGCTCGTGGCGCGATGCGACGACGATGGTGGCATCCAGGACAGAAAGCACCGGCAAAGTGTCGCCGGCGGGCGACGCCGTTGCGATGTTGCCTCCCAAAGTGCCGGCATTGCGGATCTGGGGCGAGCCGACCGTGCGCGCCGCCTGGGCCAGTCCCGGCAGGAGCTCGCATAACGGGGGGGCTTCGATCTCGCTGTGGGTTATGCCCGCACCGAGCACGACGTCGGTCCCGTCACGGCGCCATCCCCGGAGCTGTTCGACCTTGCTCAGACAGACCACCACCGCCGGGCGCCGGTGGGCGTAGTTGACCTCAACCATGAAATCTGTCCCGCCGGCCAGGAGTTGGGCGTCCGGGCACTGCTCGAAAGCGTCGAAGGCCTCGTCCAAGGAGTCCGGCAGAAAGACCAGCATAAATGAAGCCTATAGTCGCCGGTTGGCGGCGGCGACCCGGCCGTCCGGGCCCGGCAATGCGTTGGTCCGGTCGTCCGCCGCGCGTCGGTCAGGACGCGGCCACGTCGGTGAGCGCGAACTTCATCACGTCGACCAGACCCTTGTCAGTGATGCGGAAGCTCGGGAAGCACCGAGAGGCCGAGGAAGCTCAACTGCATGAACGGCGAGTCGATCGTCACGCCGAGGCCTTTCGAGGCGGCGTCCGCGAGGAGCCCGACTTCTCGGGCGACTTCGTCGATGCCCTGGTCGCTCATGAGCCCGCCGATAGGTAGGCGTACCTCGGCTAGCACCCGCCCATCTTTCACGGCGACCTGCCCGCCGCCGATCTCGGCGAGCCGGGCGACGGCGGCAGCCATCTCTGGGGGCCCCGACTTGTCGATGGCTCCGACCACCATGCAGTTGTGGGCGTCATGCGCGACGGTCGACGCGATGGCGCCACGGGCGAGCCCGAAGCCGTGCACGTAACCGAGCCCGATCCGGCCGGTACGGTGGTGTCGCTCGACGACCGCGATGCGGGCCACCTGCGCGGAGGGGTCGGTCACGTCGACCACGAGATCGCGGGTCGTCAGCGAACGCGACTCGATTCCGATCACGCGGGCCCGGCCCCCGGCCGGGGGCCGGAGATCGAACGCCTGAGGTCCCGGGGGGGTCTCGAGGTGGACCGAGGCGCGCATCCATTGCGGGGCGCCCACGTTCGGGACCGCGCCCGGGACGATGGCACCGTTCACGGCCACCAGTTTCCCGGCCTGCCATACGCGTGCAGGCTCGAAGCCCGACAGGTCGTCGAAGCACAGCACGTCGGCCTGGTAGCCGGGAGCGAGCCATCCCAGGTGGTCGAAACGGTAGTAGTCGGCCGGGTTGCTCGTCGCCATCACGAGCGCGTCCTCGACCCGCACGCCGGCGGCCACTGCGAGCCGGGCGCAGTCGTTGACATGGCCTGAGTGCAGGAGTGTGTCCGGTTCCCTGTCGTCGGTGCAAAGCGCGATCCGATCGGTCCCATGGCGGAGCACGGTCCCGATGAGGGCGGCGAGGTTGCGGGAGGCGGAGCCCTCACGAATGAAGATCCACATGCCTTTGCGGCGCTTTTCCTCGGCCTCCTCGAGATCCGTGCACTCGTGGTCGGACTCGACGCCGGCGGCGAGGTAGGCGTCCAGCTGGGAGCCGACGACGCCGGGGGCGTGGCCGTCGACGCGCTTGTCGCCGGCGGTCGCGATCTTGGCGAGCACCTCCGGGTCGCCGTTTATGACACCGGGGAAGTTCATGACCTCGGCTATGCCGATCGCCCCGTGCTTTTCGAGGAGCTCGGTCAGCTCGATGCTCGAGAACTCGGCGGCCGGGCTCTCGAAATGGGAAGCCGGTACGCAGCTCGGGGCGGTGATCCCGAAGGTGAACGGGAGCCTGGCCGAGGCTTGGGCCAAGGCGGCGACGCCCGCGATGCCGAAGACGTTGGCGATCTCGTGCGGGTCGGCGGCCACGGCCGTCGTCCCGTGCGGCAGCACGGCACGGACGAACTCGTCCACCCAGAGCTTGGTGGACTCGAGGTGCATATGGACGTCCACGAAGGCGGCCGTGAGGGCCGCCCCGCCCACGTCGACTGTCTCGTGGGCCTCGTGTGGGCCCCAGCCCGCGATCGTGCCGCCGGCAAGGGCGAGGTCAGTCGCAATCCACTCTCGCGTGCCGGGTACGAAAACGCTGCCGCCTGTGAGCAGAAGGTCCGCCGGCTCGTCCCCGCGCGACGGCGAGGACTCGTGGGCTGCCCCGGCGCTGTGGCACTTGAGCAGTCTATGGTGCGGATCTAACTCCGGGTTCAGCTGGCTCGGTTTCAGACGCCGGGGAAGGGGGTAATTCTCCCCTTGTCGCTTCGACTTCGGTCAGCCAAGCCTCGGCGTGCGCCTTCGCCCACGCGCGCGAGATGCGGCCGTTGAACATAGCGATGAGCTGTTCCGGTTTCGACAGCGCGAAGGCGATGTGTGCGATCACAGCTAGCACGATCGCGAAGAAGAGGGCGTCGTGCACGAGCGTGGCCCCCGTCGCCCAGGTGATCCACGACGACGGCGCGTAGCGCATGATGACGCCGGTCACGAGCGCGGCCGCCATGGCTGCGCCGAGGAAGGAAGCCTCGATCTTCTGGCCGCCGTTGAACTTGTCCCGAGGAAGACCCGACCGGCGGGGGCTGGCCTTGAACCAGTCGAAGTCCGAGGCCCGCCAGCGGTCCAGGCGGCGCAGGTCCCTGAGCAGTCGCTTGCGCCAAGGCCCGGCGAGCCCGAGCAGCAAAGGCCCGAGCAGGCAGAGTCCGGTGATGACGTGAATGTTCTCGACGAGGCTGCGATGCCCGACGCGAAGCGCCAGGGCGGGGAGGTAGAGGACGGCGCCGGTGACGATCAGGATCAACATCATGACCGCCGTGCTCCAGTGCACCAGGCGCTCGACAAGGTCGAAGCGCGCCAGCTCTGAGTCAGAGGTCACTTCTCGGTCCAGCTACTCTAAAGCTCAGGGAACGACGTTTAGAGGCGCGGAGCCGCCGATCCAGGCGTCGGCCGGGTAACCCTCGTCCTCCCAGTAGCCGTCCACGATCTTGTTCGTGACCTCGATGCGGTTGAGCCACTTGATCGACTTGTAGCCGTACATGGGCGCGACGTACAACCGGACGGGCCCACCGTGATCGGTGGTGACGTTGGCGCCGAGCATCTTGTCCGCCACGAGGATGTCGGGACGCTGCGCCTGCGCGAGCGTGAGACTCTCGGTGTAGACGCCGTCGGCCGAGAAGAACCTCAGCGCGGTCGCCGCGGGTGTCACCCCGGCGCGTTCGAGGACGTCCGACAGGCGCACTCCTTCCCAGTGCACGTCCGGGACGACCCAGCCGGTGACGCACTGGAAATTGTGCACGAGAGAGGTTCTTTTCATGGACCGCAGGCCAGCGAGGTTCAGCCGGAGCGGCGTGCGGACCATGCCGGCGACGGTCAGCTCGTAGGTGTCGGCAGGAACGACCGGATAGCCGTTCGTAACCGTGTAGTAGCGGAAGGCGTCGTCGCCCGGGAGCGGGACGCCGATGGCGCTGGAGACGGCGCTGCTGACACCGCCGAGCGCGTCGTCGATCTTCTTTCCGGCGACGATGCCGATGCCTGCCAGCCCGAGTATCCCGAGCACGGTGCGACGGCCCACGTGGACCGGCTTCGCGCCTGGGCTATCTGACGACGCCTGTAGCGACTCCTCGGCCATTTGCCCACCCCCACTTGCCATCCGCCCCAGCGGCCACGCAGTACTGTCCGCGATCGGCCCCTCCGCGTTACAGCGTAGGGTCAGGACCCGCGATTCTCGATCGCGGCGGGCGCCATCGGGGTCAGGCGCCGACGGCGGGTCGCGAGGACCGAGCCGGCGATGACCAGTGGGAAGCCGAGCCCTAGGCCCAGAGTGAAGGGCTCATTGAGGAGGGCGACGCCGAGAAGGAGAGCCACGGCCGGGTTCACGTACGTGACGACGATCGTGCGGACCGGCCCGATCTCGTTGATCAGGGCGAAGAACACGATGAATCCGGTCAGGGTCGGAACGACCGCAAGGCCGATTACGGACCAGGTCACCTCGGCGGACATGTGCACCGGGAGGTTGGAGAGCGCAAAGGGCGCGTAGCAGATGGCCGCGACGGCAAGCGAGCCGGCCACGACGGAAAGGTTCGGGAGGTCGGACAGGGACCGGTTGAAGATCCGCGGCCCCATCGCATAGCCGATGACGGGCACCAACATCGCCGCGATCGGCCACACCGTCGCCCCGCGGACGTCGACGCCGACAAGCAGCGCCACGCCGCCGAGACCGAGGAGGAGCCCGCCGATCTGTCTACGGTCGAAGCGGTCCTCGTCCCCGCTCAATCTTGAGATCAGGGCTCCCACGAGCGGTGCCGCGGCGATGAGGAGCCCCGCCAGCGAGCTGGAGAGCCGCTCCTCGGCCCTGAAGAGCATGAGCCAGGACAGGATGATCTCGGCCGCCGTGTAGGCGAGCAACGGCCGCCACCGGCGTACGAGTGCGGGGAGCTGTCCCCGGAAGGCGACCAACGGCAACAGGACCAGTGCGACGGGCGCCGTGCGGAAGAAGATGAGCGTCGACGGGGCGACCTCGCGCACCGAGATGCGGATCAGCAGGTATGGCACGCCCCAGATGACGCTGAGCGCGCCGAAGAGCAGCCATGCGCGCCTTGACACATCAAGGACGGTAATACCTGCGCCGGGGCGCGCCGAATCGTTAACCCACGGGGGGCAGGAGGACGCCGGGGTTGAGTATCCCTTGCGGATCGAGGGCGTCCTTGATCCTGCGCATGACGGCGAGGTCACCCGCCGAGCGCGCCCGGGTGACGAAGTCACGCTTCGCGACGCCGACGCCGTGCTCGGCGCTGATGGAACCGCCGCGTGCGATCACCATGCGGAAGACGGCGTCATCGGCACGGTAGTCCTCCGGCTCGGGACCGATGATGTTGACGTGCAGATTCCCGTCACCGACATGCCCGAACAGCACGACGCGGGCGTCGTCCCCGGCCAGGGCGGCAGAGATCGCGGGCCGGACCGAACCGGCGAACTCGGCCAGGCCAGTCAGGGGCAGGGTCAGGTCGAGCTTATGGGGCACGCCCAAGGTCGCAATGGCCTCGGTGTGACGTTCCCGGTAAGCCCATAATCGGGACCGGCCCGCGGTCTCGTCGGCGACCGCGACCTCCGTGACACCAGGGGCGTCTTCGATGGCGTCGGCGAGCATGCCGGTCGGGTCCTGCCCGCCGGAGGCCTCGACGAGGAGCCACGCGTCTGCGTCTGCGTCGGGCGGCGCGGGAAGGCCGATCACCTCTCGGACGAGCGCCACGCCCTCAGCAAAGACGAGCTCCAGCGCGTCGATCCCGTCCACACGCCGACGCAGCCGTGTCGCCAGGGTGACCGCAACCTCCGAGACCGAGCGGATGGCGGCGTCCGGGTCGCCAGACAACTGACCGGTCCCACGAAGCCCGACCAGGGCGGTGACGCGGGAAAGGAGGCACCGGGACGAGGTGGACCACGACCTTTGTCACAACGCCGAGCGTGCCCTCGCTCCCGGCGATTATCTGGGCCAGGTCGTAGCCGATGTTGTCCTTCACCATGCCCGAAAGGCGGCTCGCCACCGTGCCGTCCGCGAGCACGACCTCGAGTCCGCCGAGGCGGGTACGCATCGGGCCGTGACGGATGACGTGAATACCTCCCGCGTTGGTGGCGACCATGCCGCCCAAAGTCGCGGAGTCCCGGGCCGCGATGTCGATGCCCAGACCGGCATGGACACCATACGCAGCCGCCTGCGCCGCGGCGAGCGTCGTGCCGGCCTCTGCCACGAGGAGGTTCTCGTCACCATCGCAGCTGAGGACGCGACTGAGACGGCTGAGGCTCAGCACCACCTCGCCGTTGCGGGGCACCGAGCCACCCACGAGTCCGGTGTTGCCACCTTGGGGCACGACGCCGACACGGAACTGGTTGCAGGCGGCGAGCACCCTCGCGACCTCCGCGGTGTTCGCGGGCCGGACGACGACGAGCGCCGGGCCGCCGAAGCGCCTCGTCCAGTCGAGCTCGTAAGAGGCCTTGAGGTCCGGATCGTTGAGGCAGTGCTCAGGTCCCACGGCGTCGTTCAGGGTCGCAAGGAAGCCTGGCGGCACCTGGTAGGGGTCAGCCATGCAGGGATCTTCTCACGGCTCGCCGGATCGGCCGGGTTAGGTTGTCGAGCGTGGGTGGCGAACGCCGGGCTGCGCCGGCCTTGCGAGACGGCCGCGGGGCATGAGCGAGTCGCCGGAGGGTGAAGACCCCGCGTCACCTGAGCCGCGGGCGACGCTCGGCGAGGTGGCGGGCTCGTATCTCCGCCTTGGCACGACAGCTTTCGGTGGCCCGGCTTCGCACCTCGCGATGATGCGCAGCGAGCTTGTCAGGCGCAGGCGCTGGGTGAGCGAACAGGACCTCCTCGACTTCATCGGCGCGGCGAGCCTGCTACCGGGACCGACCTCAACCGAGGTCGCCCTCATGTTGGCCCGCCGCCGGAGAGGTTGGGCAGGGCTCGTCATCGGCGGCACATGTTTCATCCTCCCCTCCATGTTGCTCGTGCTCGCTCTGTCCTGGGCCTACGTGCGTTACGGGGCGACGGACGTGGGTGCTGGCGTGCTGTTCGGCATCAAGCCGGTGGTCGTCGCGATCATCGCGAGCGCGGTGGTGGGGTTGGCGAGGACCGCCGTCAAACACCTGGCTCTCGCTGTCGTCGGGGGCGCCTGCGTTGTCGGGTACTTCCTCGGCGCGAGCCCGCTTCTGATCCTGCTCGGAGCCGCGGTCGTCGTGACGCTGTTCGACAACGGCCGCAGACTGGCCCGGGCCACGCCCGCCGGCCCCGCTTCGGCCGTGCCGATCCTTGCCACGCGGCTGCACCTCGCAGGTCATGTCGGCTCCGGCCCACCGCGCCTTGCGCGGGCGTCACTGGCAGCGGTGTTCCTGGAGTTCTTGAAACTCGGCTCGATCGTCTTCGGGTCCGGCTACGTGCTCGTCTCCTATCTCCACAGCGATCTCGTGCTGGGCAACCACTGGCTGACACAGTCCCAGCTGCTGGCGACCGTGGCGATCGGGCAGGTGACGCCGGGACCGGTCTTCACGACGGCGACCTCGATCGGGTACGTGGTCGGCGGGTTGCCCGGGGCGTTGCTCGCGACACTGGCCATCTTCCTGCCGTCGTTCGTGCTTGTCGCGGCCCTGATGCCGTTGCTGGCTCGCGCGAGGCGTTCGCCGTGGAGCGCGGCGGCTCTCGACGGGGTCAACGTCGCCGCCATCGCCCTGATGACCGGTGTCACGGTGCAGCTCGGCCGGACGAGCCTGGTCGACTGGGTCACGGCGCTCACCGGAGCGGGCAGCCTCGGACTGATCATGCGGTGGCGCGTGAACGCGACTTGGCTCGTTCTCGCAGGGGCGGGGGTCGGCCTCCTGCACGTGTTCGCGTGACGGCAGGCACACGCCCAGCCTGACAGTTACCCGCCCCGTTTGGTCACGGGGCTCTGGACGGACTCGAGAAGGTCTCGGTCGTGTGAGTAGCTCAGCAGAGCGACGGCATCGGCGAGCGACGGCCAGCGGAGCTCGTCCACTTCAGCCGTGGGCTGAAAGGCACCCGCGACGGGCTGCATCAGCCAGTAAGAGACGACTTTGAGGCGACCGCGACGGTCGGCGTACTCGACCTGGCCGACGAACCTGCCGAGGTGGCAGACGAGACCCGTCTCCTCGCGTACTTCGCGAAGCGCGCACTGGATCGCGCTCTCGTCGGCCTCGAGCTTGCCCTTGGGGAGGGTCCAGTCGAGGTGCTCGGGGCGATGAACCACGGCGACTTCCCACCCGCCCGAGTCGCCGGCGCGAAGCACTATGCCCCCGCGGCGTGCACGACATCACGACCGTCGGGCGGAAGCGACGGAGAGGTGCTCATGGCCCGACGGTAACCGATGGCACCGTGAGGGAATCTCGCCTTGGGCGACTAGCTTGTATCTCATGTCCGCACCAGGGGAGTCTCGAACGGACATAGAGGTCGAGTGGCAGCTCGACGCCCTCGACCTGCGGCCGGTCGAGCGCTGGCTCGCATTGCGGACCGGTCCTGCCGCCCTCGCCGAGCCGGCCCTCGGACTCGGGATCGTCCCGGCCCCACCGAAGCGGCTCGTCGATGTGTACGTCGACACCGCTGACTGGAGGATGGGCCGGGCCGGCTACGTGCTTCGTGTGCGAAGGCGCGCGGGGCGCCTGGAGGCGACGTTGAAGGACCTTTCGACCGCTACGAAAGGGTTGCGCCGCCGCCTCGAGGTGACTCAGGCACTGCCTGCGTCCGGGCTGTCTGGTCTGGACCGCACCGGTGAGGTCGGCTGGCGGGTGGACGCACTCGCCGGGGCGCACGCGCTGAACCAGGTGCTCGAGGTGCGGACACGTCGCCGTCCCTTCGATCTCACTGTCCACGGCGAGAAGGTCGGCGAGCTCGCTTTGGACGACACAGTCATCGCGATCGGGGAAGAGCGCCGCCGGCTCCGCCTGACCCGTGTCGAGGTCGAGGTGCAGCCTGCCTGGGTGGATGCGATGCAACCGTTCGTGGAGAGATTGCGACGCGAGTGCGGCCTGCAGCCGGCAACGCTGTCCAAGTTCGAGGCCGGCCTCATGGCGGCCGGGATCAGCATCCCGGCCCCCCCGGACCTCGGGCCGATCGCGGTGTCCCCGGACTCGACACTCGGCGAGCTCGCCTATCGGGTGCTGCGCAGAGAGGCGGCGGCGATGCTCGCGCACGTGCCCGGCACGCGCCTTGGAGAGGACATCGAGTCGCTCCACCAGATGCGGGTGGCGACGAGGCGGATGCGTGCCGGCCTGGAGATGTTCGCCGCCGTTCTTCCCGTGAGGGCGGCGCGCTTGCGCGCCGAGCTCGGCTGGCTGGCCGCGCTGCTCGGCGAGGTTCGGGACCTTGACATCCAGCTCGGCCGTTTCGATGACTGGACCGACGAGATGCCCGGTGATCATCGTGGGGCCCTGGACGAACTGGCCGATCTCCTCGCCGGCCACCGAGTGCAAGCGAGGCGCGCCCTGCTCGAGGCCCTGGACACGCGCCGCTACGAGCGGCTGGTGGCGGGCCTGGTGGCGATGCTCGCGCAGGGTCCCTCCCTCCGTTCCACCGCCTGCCGCGAGCTGGCGGTGACGACGATGCCGACACTGATAGACGAGTGGCACCGCGCGGCCAGGAAAGCTGCCGGCCGGGCCAGGCGCACGGGTGCGGCAACCGACTACCACCGGTTGCGGATCCGCTGCAAGCGGCTCCGCTACTCGCTCGAATTCGCCTCGGGTCTTTACGAAGGTGAGTTGAAGGGCTTTGTCCGTCAGATGACGCGCCTCCAGGACGCCCTCGGCTCCATGCAGGATGCCGAGGTTGCCTCCGGGCGTCTCCAGGTGATCGCCCTGACCGAGGAGGGCGCCTCGCTCTCGCGCGCCGCCGTGTTCGCCATGGGGGGTGTGGCCAGGCAGTACCGGCTCGAAGCCGAGCATCTCCTCGGCGGCATGCCGGAGCTGGTGAAGCTGCTCAAGGGCAAGGAATGGAAGCGCGCCAAGTCCTTGATGGAACTGCGCCACAAAGCTGCAATGCCGCGGCTTCGCCCACGCGGGGCCGGGAGCGCCGCCCGGGGGATCGGGGGCGAAGGCCGCGCCCGCCCGACGCTTGTGGTGCCAACCCTTAGCTCCGTCGCCACGCCATCGCCGAGGACAGCTCCGGCGTCGTCGTCTGAGGTCGAGGCTATCTCGGCGCCCGAGGTCGGTGGCGAAGACGAGTCTGTGCCGACGACGCTGGCCGACCCGTTGCAGGCGGGGGACGAGGCGCCAACACCTGCCGCGCCGCCCGGGGAGAACGGCTCGACGATCACGCCGATCCGCCGTCAGGTTGCGCCCGGCTGACGTCATCGGGATCGACGCGCCCGGCTACCCGGCCAGGCTGGCTTCGATTCCCTCCCCGCCCAAGACCTTGTGGGTGTGCGGCGGGCTGCCACCGGTCGGCGCCGTGGCAATCGTGGGCACGCGTCACCCCACGCCCTTTGGGCGCCGCGTCGCTGAGGCCGCCGCCACAAGCGCAGTCGCGGCAGGCCTGGGGGTCGTCTCGGGCCTTGCCGCAGGCGTCGACACCGTCGCGCACGAGAGCGCGCTGGCAGCCGGTGGCGCCACCTGGGCGGTGCTCGGCTCGGGCGTGGACGTCCCTACGCCCGTGTCCAACTCGGCCCTCGCCGAGGAGATCGTCACTCGGGGCGGAGGCCTGATATCCGAGGTGCCACCGGGGACACCGGTCAGTCGGAGCCGGCTCGTCGCCCGTGACCGTGTTCAGTCGGGGCTCTCGCTTGCCGTTGTGGTCTGCCAGTGCGAGACGTCCTCGGGCGCCATGCACACCGCCCGTTTCGCCGTGGTGCAGGGGCGGCTCCTTGTGGTCGTGCGGCCGAAAGGCCGCGACGCAGCGGTCATGGCCTCCAGCGGCAACGTCGTCCTCGCAGATCCGGGCGGCTGCGACCCGGCGCTCCTTTCGGCCACCGGCGAGGTGGCGGGGCTGATAGGTGCGCGCCACCCCGTGGCGGACGTGGTCGTCGACGAGCCGGAGGAGCTGGCGGAGCTCTTCGGCCAGCTCCGGCTTGCGTAGTGCTGCTCGCCGTCAGCTATCCGGCGGTGGTCACGCGCAGCGGCGGCGTTCGAGGATGCCGCGCACGTACGCCGCCTGCCCGGCGTGTTGCAGGTCGTCGGCTATCACACTCATGAGCCTTACGCCGAGGGTGACCGGCGGGTCCCATCGCTCGTCCACAATTCGGTCCAGGTCGGCGTCGGACACCTGTCGGGCGAACCGGAGCGTGTTGGCATGGACGGCGGCGTAGTACCCGCCGAGCAGGTCGGCGTCGGCCGTGACGAGAGCGCTCTGGTCGGGTCGATGGCCGTAGCCGATGTCGGAGACGCCCAGCGGCAGGGCGAAGCGCTCCGCCCAACCCGCGGCGGACCAGGCCTGCTCGGTTCCGGCGACGTGGGCGACGTGGTCGTCTTGAACCCGGGTGAGGTGCCACACGAGCCAGGCGATCGAGTTCGCCTCGCTGTCGAGCCGGGCGTTCAACTCGGCTGGCGAAAGGCCGTCCAGCACTTCTTCCACGATCTGGCGGATACGCCCGAAAGCGTCGCTCAACAGCTCCGCGCTTGTCATCTCGGTCCCTCCCCATTCCTTGCGACCACGACCCGCGAGGGTATCGGCAGGCGAGTTCTCATGCTCGCGGCCCACCCCTACCCCGCGACCGTCTGAGATCGGCGAGCGCGGCACGCGCCGCGCCGACCCCGCACATACCGTGCACGCCGCCACCAGGAGGTGTGGAAGCAGAGCAGAGGTAGATTCCGGGCGCGCCCGTCCTGTAGGGGTTCCAGCGCATCGTTGGCCGGAAGATCGTCTGGCGGAGCGTGCCTGCGCCGCCGCTTATGTCACCGCCGACATAGTTGGGGTTGTGAACCTCGACGTCCCTGGCGGTCATGGTCGCACGCGCCAGCACGAGGTCCTTGAAGCCGGGTGCGAAACGCTCCACCTGGGCCTCGATGCGCTCTGTCATGTCGACGGTGGAGCCCCTGGGAACGTGGCAGTAGGCCCACAAGGTTTCCTGGCCGGGCGGGGCGCGGGTCGGGTCCACGACGCCGGGCTGCACGACGAGGCAGTACGGGCGCACGGCGTGGCGGCCGGCGGCGACGTCAGCCTCACTTTGCGCCACCTCCTCGAAGCTGCCCCCGAGGTGCACGGTCCCTGCGCGCCGGCACACCGCCGCCGTCCAGGGGACCGGGCCGGAAAGTGCCCAGTCGACCTTGCAGACGCCCGGACCGTGACGAAAGCGCGCCACTGCGCTGCGGTAGCGGGCGGGGGAGCTCTCTACCTGCAACGACGAGAAGCGTCTCGAGGGAGGTGTCGAAGAGTATGGCCCTGGCAGCGGGGAGCTCGGCGAGGTCTCGCACGAAACGCCCGGTGTGGACGGTTCCTCCGGTGCTAGCGAGCTCGCTCAAGAGCGCGTCGACGAGGCGGGCGCTCCCTCCTTTCACGAGCGGCCATCCGCCGACATGCGCGGTGAGCGTGAGGAAGAGGGCGAAGGCGGCGGTGAGGGGGGCGTCGAGGGGGAGCATGGCGTGCCCGGCGACCCCGGCCAGGAGCCCTTTGGCCTCGTCAGTCTCGAAGCGCCGGACAAGGCGGGCAACCGACGGCACCCCGGCCAGCCCGAAGCGGGCCATGGCGACCGGGTCGCGCGGGGGGGAACGAAGCGGTGCGAGCACCGTGGGCACGATCGTCGCGGCCGCCTCGACGAGCGGGCCGAACACGCGCCTGTACCGGGCGCCGTCCGGGCCGAGGGCGGCGGCGGTGTCGCCGGGGCCGGCGAAGACGGCCCCGGCGCGGTCGTCGCCAAGCGGGTGGGCGAACGCCACCTCGGGCCGCAAGAGTTCCACGCCGAGCCCCTTGAGGTCGAGATCGACGAAGAACGGCGACAGGGGCGCCATGGACTGGACTGTCGAGCAGACGTCGTGGTGGAACCCCGGCAAGGTGAGCTCCGCGGTCCGGCAACCTCCGCCGGCGACAGCGGCCCCCTCGAACACCTCCACGCCCAGGCCGGCGCGTGCCAGCACGAGCGCGGCCGCCAAGCCATTGGGGCCGGATCCGACCACGACGGCGTCAGGAGTGCCCAGCGCGGCTCAACCTCACAACTCGAGCACCAAGGACTCCGCCGCGACGATGACCTGCGGCTCGGCTTCGAAGCGCTTGGGCAGCTCGTCGAGGACGCTGTCGGTGCGATCGGGCTGGTGGTGGAACAAGATGACGCGCCGGGCGCCGGCGCGGTATCCGAGCTCGACGGCATAGTCGGCGGCGGCGTGGCCCAGGAAGGCAGCGCCCGCCAGCTCGTCTGCCATCAGCTGGGCATCGTGGACGAGGGCGTCGGCTCCCTGGGCGAGCTCGAGCGCGTCGGCGTGGTACTCGCCCCAACCATCGTGCCCGGGCCCGAGGACCGTCGGGCAGTGGTCGGGCATGTAGGTGAGCACCGACTTGCCGTCGCTGACCCGGTAGCCGTATGTGCGGCCCCCCTTGTGGGGAATCTCCAGCGCCTGGATGCTGAAGCCCTCTACTCGGATCACCCCGGGCGCCAGGTTCTGGAAGCTCCAGTTGCCGCGCAGCCCGTCGGGGCCGATCGGGAAGTGCGGTGGCGACATGCCCCGGGACAGCACCTCGACCGCAGGGGCGCGGTCGGGCTGCTCGGGCAGGTACAAGCTGACACGCGCGTCCTCCCGGTCGCCCGCTGTGAAGAACGGCAGGCCGTGGACATGGTCCCAGTGCAGATGAGTGAGCACGACAGTGCCCGCGAAAGCCGTTCCGCCCGACAGCGCGCTGACGCGTCTGATACCCGTGCCGGCGTCGAGGAGGAGGCGCGGTTCCGCTTCGCCGTCGTGGGCGAGGGCGACGCACGATGTGTACCCGCCATAGCGGACGAAGTCCTCCCCGGGGGCGGGAGTCGAGCCTCGGACACCCAAGAAATGGGCTCGCACCCGGTCAGCCCGCTCCCATGTGTTCGCGGCGGTGCCCGGTGGACAGCTCCTCGAGTGCCGAGCGGTCCAGGGCCTCAGCCGGGACCGAGGCCACCCTGCAGGCGGTCACCGCGACGAGCGAGGAAGTCCGCGCCCCGCCCTCCAAGTGGGCACGCTCGCCCAACAGCGCGCCCGGTCCGTACTCGGCCAGGCGTCTGCCGTCCACCTCGACGCGCAGCACGCCGTCGAGGACCAGGTACACCTCGGAGCCCTTGTCGCCCTGGCGGACAAGGTACGTGCCCGCCTTCACCTTCTTGATCTTAGGTTTGGCGGCCCCGTGCATCAGCTGCGCGGACAGCGAGCGCTCCAGGGCGGACTCGACGACCGTGACGAGAGCCTCGGAATCCTGGTCGCCCCACGGGGTGTGGGTGCCGAAGGACTTGCGGTACCAGTCCTTGAAGTCGATGAGACCCGACTTGGCCTCGAGGCGGCCGTCGTGGTCGTAGACCCAGTGGCGCGGGAACCTGCTGGCACCGACGAGCGAGCCCTCGGCCCGGCCGTCGGCGTACAACGTGAGCGAGAGTGTCGTCCAGGCCAGCGGTGCCTGCCACTGGACGAAGGGCGCCCGCCGCACGCGCCGGGGTGCGGGCATCCCAGTGCGGCCCCCGGCGGTCTGGGTGAATCGTCTCCAGCCATCGCCGCGCTCCGGCTTGCGCCGGATGTCGGGGAGCGCGACCGCCTGGAAGACGTGGCTCAGGCCACCGATGCGCACGGTGGTGCTCCCGATCTGACCACCCCCGGAGTAACCGGCGTCGGTGATCCTGCCCGCCCGGTCCACTTCCACCCAGGCGGCCAGGCGGTTGGCGAAGCGGAAGCGGTCGGCTTGCCTCAGTTCGTCGAGATCGCCGAGGACTTCAGGCGGCGGCTGGTCGTAATGGGCGACCCCGGCGTCGAAGGGCAGGCGGGTGCCGCCGACGACGGCTTCAGAGGGGATCCAGGACAGCGAGGTGATGGAGCTCTCGTAGCGCATGGGGCAATGATCCGCCGGTCGGCGACAAGGCGGAAGGGTGTTGCCCAGGACGCGGGGGGTGGTCCTAACACCCCCTCCGTCCCGGTGGTCTCCCCCCTGGTGACCGGGATCGCCGTGTGCGACAACTTGGAGTGACATGAGCGGGACCGGCGATACCCCGACGAGGACGATCAAGGTGTTCCTGGCCGACGACAACCTCATCGTGCGTGAGGGAGTGCGTGCCCTGATCGAGCGGCACCCGGACCTGTCGGTGGTCGGTGTCGCCGCCGACTTCGAGGGCACTGTCACCGGCGCGACCGCCACCGAACCCCACGTGCTGGTGAGCGACATCCGAATGCCGCCCTCGTTCCACCGCGAAGGCATCGACGCGGCCAAGGAGGTGCGCAAGCGGCACCCGGGCACGGGCGTCGTGATCTTGTCGCAGTACGACGATCCTGAGTACGCCGTGTCCCTGCTCGCCGAAGGCTCGGCCGGCTACGGATACCTCTTGAAGGACCACATTGCGGAAGGCAATCAGCTTGTCGATGCCATCCGGGCGGTGGCGACGGGTGGCACCGCGCTCGACCCGGCCATCGTCGAAGCCCTCGTACGTCCCGTCACCTCGAGCGGCGAGCTCGACGAGTCCGAGGAGTCACTGCTCGCTCTCGTTGCCGAGGGAAAGCCCATCAAGGCGATCGCCGCCGCCCGCGGGCTCCCGCCCCAGGCGGTGGACACCGCGGTTGAAGCTGTCTTCTTGAAACTGGCCCAGGGGGTGAGCGCCGGCAATCAGGGAGCGCTGCAGCGCCTGCGCCTCCTGCACCAGGCCATCGTCGACCGTGAGGAACAGGGCGAGACGCTCTCGCGCCTGTTGCCGGAGGCTTGGCGGAGAAGCTCCGCTCTGAGGGCCGGCGCATCGGCGAGACGGAGCGAGTGGAGGTGACAGTCGTCATGAGCGACATTCGCTCCTACTCGACCATCGCCGAGCACGCCGACCCGAGCCAGCTGGCAGGTCAGCTCAACACCCACCGGGCCGCGATGAACAAGGCCATCCTCGGTGAAGGCGGGACCGTCATGCAGTTCGTCGGCGACGCGGTGATGGCCGTTTTCGGCGCACCGGTGTCCCAGAGCGACCATGCGGACCGCGCGGTCGCAGCGGCCGTGGCCATGCATGCCGGCCAGGCCGAGATCAACGAGCGCTGGACCCAACAGGGCCTGCCACCTTTCGGCCTCGGCCTCGGGCTGTCGACCGGAGAGGCAGCCGCCGCCCTGCTCGGGTCGGAGGAGCGCCTCGAGTACACGCTCGTGGGCGACACCGTTAACCTCTCCCAGCGCCTGCAGCAGCTGGCCGCGGCCGGCGAGACAGTGCTTTCGGAAGCGACGGTCAGAGCCCTCACTTGCGAGGTGTCCACCGTCGCTCTCGGAGAGCAGCTGGTCAAGGGACGCGACACGCCAGTTGTCGCCTACAAGGTCCTCGCAACGGGCCAGTCGTCACCCGGCGGCGTCGTGGCAACAGCCATCGCCCAACCGCCGGCTCGGATGAGCATGCAAGGGGGAGCAGAATGACCGACACGGCAACGCTCGGTGGTACCGCGCAAACAGGCACTGGCACGCCCGCCCTCGAGGTGCACGGCGTGCGCAAGACATTCGAGGCCGAGAACGCTCCCGTACGGGCGCTCAGGGGGGTGGACCTCACCGTCGAGCACG
>CAWILM010000020.1:0-22346 GCA_963836935.1 uncultured Acidimicrobiaceae bacterium | reverse complement strand
ATGTGGGACCCGGGCACGGGGGGCGGCTTCGACGGCCTCACACCTCAAGGGCCCAACCTCAACCAGGGCACCGAGTCGACGTTGGCTCTGCTCTCGGCGCTGCAACATGCGCATCGGCTCGTGACGGCACCGCAGTGAACCCGGTGGTCATGAATGGGGTCTGGCGCAGCCCCCAGCGCCTCGCCGCGGACCCATCCCGGGTTGTCACGATGCTGTTCGTGCCTGGACAAGAGGGATTGGACCGGGAGAAGTCTCGCACCTCAGCTGTGGTGGCTCGCATCCTGGCGCTGGACGACGACGAAGTGGAGCGGTCTCTAGATGACGTCGCCTCCCGGTTCGGACACCGTCACCGCGACCTCATCGGTACGTTCCGGTGGCACGCGGACGAGCTGGCCGATCGCCTCGATCCTGCGTGCGAGCTCTCCGAGACACGTCGGCTGCTGCTCGGTGCGACGTTCACCAGCGAGTACGCACTCGAAGGCGCGGCACTCTGCAATCCCAGCATGGTGGCCCATCCCGACCAGACCGGCGTACCCGCGGGCAGCTTGCGCTTCGTGATGAGCGTCCGGGCGATCGGGGAGGGACATCGGTCCTCGATCGAGTTCCGGACGGGAATAGTCGACGACCGCGGCAAAGTCAGCATCGAGGTCGCACCACCGTTCGCGACGAGAGGAGTGACTGAAGCCGTCCCGCTCGACGCCGCCGTCTTCCGGAGCGAGCTTCGTCGCCTCCGCAGCGATAGCGAGAGCGCCGACTACGTCCTCGATGCGCTCGGCGAGCAGTTCACCGCGGCGGAGCTCGAGGAGCGGCTGGGCCGACTTCAGGGCCAGTTGGCGACCCACGGACAGGACGAGTCGATCATCTCGCTCATGCGCAGGATCGCCGAGCGGACCTACAACGTCCGCTTCCCAGCGGACACGTCGCTGGCCGAGCGAGTCCTCCTGCCGGCCATGGCTGTCGAACGTAACGGCATGGAAGACGCCCGCTTCGTGCGGTTCGAGGACCAGGACCGGACCGTTTCCTACTTCGCCACTTACACGGCCTTTAACGGCGTCGACATCGCTCAGCAGCTTCTGGAGACGACGGACTTCCGCGCGTTCACCTCCTCGCCCATCGTCGGCCTCGCGGACGACAAGGGTCTCGCTTTGTTCCCTCGCCGAATAGGCGGCCGCTTCGCAGCCCTATCCAGGTCCGACCACGAGACGAACACGGTCGTCTTTTCTGAGAACCTGCGTCGGTGGGAAGACGCGCTTGCGTGCCAGGTGCCCACCCGGACCTGGGAGGTGCTCCAGCTCGGCAACTGCGGCTCGCCGATCGAGACTGACGCTGGCTGGCTTGTGCTCACCCACGGCGTCGGCCCGATGCGCACCTACAAGATCGGCGCCATACTTCTCGATCTCGAAGACCCGACCAGGATCGTCGGCCAGCTCCGCGAGCCACTGCTCAGCCCGGCGCGTGACGAGCAGGACGGCTATGTGCCGAACGTCGTCTACTCCTGCGGCTCCCTCGCGCACGCCGGCACCCTGGTCATCCCCTACGGCATCGGCGACTCCGCCATCGGCGTGGCCACGCTGTCGTTGCCCGTGCTGCTTGATGCTCTCGCCGCCGGCTAAGAACTTTTGCCGAATACGCTGCAAACTCTGTGCTTGCGGGAGATCAGCCACCGGGCAAATATCGAGACCATTCAGCGCCTCGTAGTCCTCTAACCGCACCAGGGGTCTGCCACCCAGCCCCTACGCCGCCGCGTGGGCGAACGTGGGAGCCTGGCGAACCCCGACTCGCAACCGGACGTAGAAGCGGCCGGTTCTGGAGTCGATGGCCAGCCTCGCCGACACAGCCTCGACCGGCATTCGACGTACGCTCGGTTACCTCGAATCGCGAGAATGAGCGGCAACGACGGCGTTGACAGCGAACGGACCGGGCAATTGCCAAGCGGGCTGGAGGTGGGGAGATCGTGGTATCACCTGAAGCGCAGCAAATCGGTTCTCTGCTCGACAAGCACCATGTCCCGGAGACCAACGGACGGATGTCCGTGTGCCGGCGCTGCGGTGCTCGGACTGATGGTCCGAAGGGACTTCACATCCCGGACGAACGACAACTGGAGCGTGCGCTGCGATGGCTTGATGCGCAGTCGCTAAGCAGTGGAATCGACCGCGCGAGGAGTCGGCTTAACAACTGATCATGTGCCGGTCTCGCCGCGTGGAGGCGCCAGGAGCGGCGCGGTCCAAGATGCGCTGTTCGCCCCAGAGTTCGACGAGGATGCTGGCACGGGAAGAGCCCGGATCGGGAGAGTAAAATGAAGGCTTGCATCATTCCTTGAATGGGTAGGCCTCGCATGCTTCCTGTCCAGGTCCTCACCTTTTCCAGCATCCACACTGTGGCGCCCCTCACGGTCGCGCTTCTGGCTGCCGCAGCCAAGAAATCCAGTAGCTCTTTCACGTTGATCTTCATCGTTCTGCTGTTCGTGGTCGGCTACATGTTCCTGATCCGGCCTCAGCGCCAGCGCCGACAGCGCCAGCTGCAGGTCGGTAGGCAGATCGAGGTCGGGGACAAAGTGCTGCTCTCCTCGGGCATCATCGGCCGGGTCGATGGGTTCGTGGGCGATCACGCGAGGATCGAGGTCGCCCCCGGGGTGATCATCGAGGTCGTGCGCAGGGCGGTGTCCCGACGTGTAGACGAGGCAGTCGATGGCGGTCACGATCCCGGTTATGGCCAAGGCTCGGATCGGCCACTTCGCTGAGGCACAGGTGCTTCGAACACCAGGCGGCACGGGCCGCCCGCAGGGGGCAATCGCCTGACCGCAGTGACCTACCTCCCAGCCCTTACGCCGCCGCGTGGGCGAACGTGGGTGCTCGTCGTGGCCGATCGCTGGCCGGAGCCGGACGCAGCATCGGGCGCTCTCCAGTCACGCCCCGTCCCGCGCACGGACCTGACTCAGCCGCCATCTCGGGCGTGCCGTTTTCGGCAACCAGATCTGCTTTATCCACCTAGCGCGACGTCACAAGGTGGGCGCTGAGGGACCCGAAAACCGACCTACTCCCTATGGAGAAGCTCTGACAACTTCAGGAACCCCCCCGGCAAATGGCCGGAGATCACACGTACTGCGATAAGAGGAATATCTCAGCTCCGCAAGAGAGATCGCCCTCCGAGCAGACAGCCAAGTTCGTCGGTCACCCTCGTAAGCGCTGCGCTGGGCAATCGCGTACAGAACGCCGACCCGAACGACCAGACGCGTCGCCGGGTTGGGCCGCGCCTAACGGATATTTCGCCAGGATCCGCGGGCTGCGTGAAGCGCCATACCCTGAGCCAGAGCTCCAACAGTTCCGTGACTGGTTCCGGCTCGTGTTCCACTCCCCCACGTGTCCTGTCCCGTTGTAGGCCGTCCTGACGGGTGCGGCTGAGCAGGGAGCCACGTTGGATTGCAGCATGTGGCACATTTCAACAGTTGGAGGACGCGGCGAGGCTCGCCTCCGACGTCGGCATCGCGCCGGCGACCGCCGTCGTGATCGGGGCCGGATTCATCGGGCTCGAGATGGCCGAGAACCTCGTCCGTCAAGGTATTGCCGTCACCATCGTCGAGGCGACGCCGCAGGTGCTCCCACCGCTCGACCCCGAGTTTGCGATTCTCGTCTGCGACGAGCTCGTCGCCCACGGCGTGCGCGTGGAGACGGGGGCGACCGTCTCGTCCATCGGCGAACGCACGGTGACCCTGGCCGATGGGCGCGTCCTCGCCGCGGATCTCGTCGTCGGAGCCATCGGCGTCCGGCCCGACGTCCGGCTCGCCGAGCTTGCCGGGCTCAAGCTCGGGCCGAGTGGCGGCATCGCCGTCAATGAGGCGAACCAGACCGACGATCCGGACATCTACGCAGTCGGCGACGCCGTCGAGAAGCCCGACGCCATCTCGCACGCGACCTCTCTCATTGCCCTTGCGAACGTGGCCAATCGCCAGCGGCGCCGGGTGGCAGACCATATCGCGGGACGGCCGTCGCACCCCGTCGCTTCATTCGGGACTGCCATCGTGAAGGTCTTCGACGTCGTGGCCGCGACAGTCGGCTGGAGCGAGCGGAGGCTGCGAACAGCGGGCCGGCCGTTCCGAGCGATCCACTCGCACCCCTTCGACCATGCGACGTACTACCCCGGCGCGACTCGGATGGCCGCCAAGCTCGTCTTCGACCCGCACGACGGGACGATTCTCGGTGCCCAGATTGTCGGCCGGAACGGCGTCGACAAGAGAATCGACGTGATCGCGACCGCCATGTCAGCAGGTTTGGCCGCCGACCGCCTCGCGGATCTCGAGCTCGCGTACGCGCCGCCGTTCTCCTTCGCCAAGGACCCGGTCAATCTCCTTGGCTACATGGCGGCAACGTGCTCAGCGGCGAATGCGACGTCGTCGATCCTCACGCAATCGGCTCGCTCGTGGAACAGGGCTGGACGCTCCTCGACGTGCGCACGCCAGAAGAGCATGAAGCAGGCGCGATCACGGGGTCTGTCAGCATGCCCATCGACTCGCTGCGGGGCCATCTCGATGCGCTCGGGAAAGGACCCTTCCTCGTCTACTGCGAGGTGGGCCAACGCGGCCACACGGCCACGGCCCTCCTGCAAGAGCTCGGGTTCGAGGCACGCAACCTGGACGGTGGCTACAAGACCTGGTCGGCACTCGCCCGGTCCGAGACGCCTCCGACCGTCCCGCCCCGGCCGCGAGAGTGACGGCTTTCCGTGCGCGCGCAGACCGGCCGGGGTTGAGAATGCCGGTCGCCCGCTCTTGGCGACGACACAGGGAGGGGCGGTACGAGTCGCCGCCGGCCTTCGCGCGTGGTTGCCGGCTCACTGCTCGGCGGTGCCTGGTGGGTCGTCGCGGCCATCGGCGTCCTGCCCGTCGCGACAGCAAGACGACAGGATCCTCACAGCTGCGGATGCCGCGGCTGAACCCGGCGGATCGGCTGTTGCCGCGCTGGGCGTTCACCGATGACGTGAACCTCACCAGGGTAGCCGCCTGCCGACCGGCGCGAACTCCGGTGAGGAGGCAGCGCGCGCCAGCCGGAGCCCGACCAGGCACGCGACGGGCTCGCCGGGCTCCGGCTCAGGTCCGACTCGGTCGTACCGCCCGCACGAGCGCGTCGACGGCGGTGGCTTCCCCGGTTTCGCTGACCACCGCGTGCGTGACCCGCTCCGCCCGCTCGATGCGAAGGCCGGGGAGGTCCTCGACGATCTCCTCCGGAGAGAACAGGACCTTCGGGTCTTGTGGCCCACCGGTCCCCTCGAGGAGGTTGGAGGTGTCATGGCCCACCACGAGCAGGGTCGCGCCGGGCGCCAGGGCCGCCACGGCATGGGCCAGCACCTGGCGGCGTTGCCCGGTGGGAAGGTGCAGGTACATCATGACGACGACATCGAACCAAGCCGCCTCGGGCTGCCACTCGACAACGTCGGCCTCGACCCAGGACACTTCCAAACCTCGCTCGGCCGCCAGCCGCCGGGCCTTGGAAAGCCCGGCAGGAGAAAAGTCGACGCCGGTCACGCGCCAACCCTTCGAGGCCAGCCACAGGGCGTTGCGGCCTTCACCGCACGCGAGGTCGAGTGCCCTGCCGGGAGCCAGCCTGTCCAGTTCCTCGACGAGAAAGCGGTTCGGGTCGGCCTTCCAGATCAACTCGCCGGTCCCGTACCGCTCGTCCCACCGCTCACGACTCAATGCGAACTCACCGCCCGCCACGAGAAGCTACCTCGCCTGTTGCGGGCATACCCAGGAGGGCACCCGCCAGAGCGCTTGCCAACGGCCGCACGTCAGCCCGACCTCGGTCGAGCACCGACGAGGCTCGCGGCGCTGCCAGCAGCTTCGACCGCGTGCCGCGCACACTCGCCTAGGTCGCCGCCGCCCACCCACGACGCCAGGAAGCCGGCGCAGAACGCGTCGCCCGCCCCCGTGGAGTCGACGACGTCGCCCGGCCGGGCGGCCACGGGCAAACGGCGCCCGTCTGCGGCGGCGACGAGCGCCCCCGCCGCGCCGAGCTTGAGCGCGACGACCGGGTAGGTCTCGCACAGGACGGTGGCGATCGCTTCCGGCTCCTCGCATCCTGTCAACAGCCGACCTTCGTCCAGGTTCGGGAACGCGAGCTGGGCACCCGAGGTCCACTCCAGGAACGACTCGCGCCCTACCTCCCGAAGGCCCGCAACCGAGGCCGGGTCGACAGAGGTCGGTATGCCGGCCTCGCGCGCCGCTGCCCACAACTGGAGGACAGCCGACCTCGCCCCTGGCTCGAAGAGCTGGTAGCCCGAGACGTGCAACAGACTGGCATCGTCGAGCAGCCGCGCCGGCAGATCGGCTTGCTCGAGGCCGCGATTGGCTCCTCGGTCCGTGAACATCGACCGTTCACCGTCTGGGGACACGAGCACGACGATCGTGCCCGTCGCAACCTCCTGGTCGGCGCTGAGCCAGGCCTCGACGCCGAATTGAGCGAGAGCTGCCTGATGGTGGGCAACGTCCCCCGCGCCTGCGCGGCCGGCGAAGCGCACCGGCGTGTGCAGGGCTGCGAGCCATGCCGCCTGGTTGGCGCCCGAGCCACCGGGCGACAGCTCGACCTGCGACGGTGTATCCGTGCCGACGGCCACGGGTCCCTTCGGCCGAACGATGATGTCGTTGATGACGTCGCCGACAACCACGACCATCGACGGCCGTGTCACCCGCGCTTCTCGGCCCAGGACCGGGCAATCCGTGCCGCCAAGGCCACGTTGTTGCGCACCGCCCAGATGTTCGCTTCGAGACTGGCTCCGCCGGACGCCAGACAGACGTGGTCGAGAAGGAAAGGCGTGACTGCCTTGCCGCGGACACAGTCCCGGTCGGCGGCGGCGAGCGCGTCGGCAAGCAGCGCCTTGTGGGTCTCCGGGTCCAGCTGATGCTCGACCGGCACCGGGTTCGCGACCACGACCGCGTTGGCCAGACCGAGCGTGTC
This sequence comes from uncultured Acidimicrobiaceae bacterium, assembly GCA_963836935.1. Classification (GTDB taxonomy): domain Bacteria; phylum Actinomycetota; class Acidimicrobiia; order Acidimicrobiales; family Bog-793; genus Fen-455. The sequence goes on along the minus strand of CAWILM010000020.1, from coordinate 15,402 downwards.
GGCGATCCGCATGACCGTAGCGATCTCGTCCGGGTCGGAAACGGACCAGTCGAGCTCGTAGCCCGAATCGGCAACGTAGAAACCCGGGAAGCGTCGCGTCTGATAGCCGACCACGGTGATGCCCAGCGTCTCGAGGCGTTCCAGGGTCGCCGGCACGTCGAGGATCGACTTCACGCCGGCGCAGACGACCGTGATGGCCGTTCGGGCCAGGGTCGGGAGGTCGGAGGATTCGTCGAAGGTCTCGCTGGCGCGGCGGTGGACCCCGCCGATCCCACCGGTGGCCAAGATCCGTATCCCGGCAAGTCGGGCAAGCGCCGCCGACGAAGCGACGGTCGTCGCCGCGTGCCTCCCAGCCGCAATCGCCAGCGGCAGCTCGCGGACCCCCACCTTGGCCACATCTGCGGCCGTCGCGAGCGTCTCGAGTTGGCTCGGGTCCAGGCCCACGGTGGGCTGGCCCGCCGGCACGCCGACGGTCGCAGGAACAACCCCGGCCGCCCGAAGCATCGCCTCCAGCTCCAGGGCGACCTCGAGATTGCGCGGTCGCGGCAGGCCGTGGCTGATGATCGTCGACTCGAGGGCCACAACGGGGTGCCCCTGGTCGAGCGCCTCTTGAACCTCCGGCGCGACCGTCAGCGGCGAGCGAGGACTCATGCCAACCATGATCTCGCGTTCACCGTAGCGTCTGGCAAATGAACACGGATCGCTTTGCAGCAGACGTCAGGGTGATCGGGTTCGATGGCGACGACACGCTGTGGCACAGCGAGGACGCCTTCGCGCGGGCGCAGGAGCAACTGGTGGACTTGCTCGCGGCCTATGTCCCGGGCGGGGACGTCCTGGCGCGACTCCAGGAGGTCGAACACCGCAACCGGGACCTGTTCGGCTACGGGGTGAAGGGGTTCGTGCTTTGCATGATCGAGACGGCCATCGAGGTGACCGGGGGCCAGATACCGGCCACCGATGTCGAAGGCCTGCTCGAGACCGGGCGAGAGATGCTCGCGCGACCCGTCGAGTTGCTCGCGGGCGTGGCCGGGACATTGCCGCTCCTGGCTGAGCGATACCGCCTTGCCCTCATCACGAAAGGCGACCTTCTCCACCAGGACACCAAGATCGCCCGCTCAGGCCTGGCCGAACTGTTCGAGACAGTCGACGTCCTCAGCGAGAAGACCTCGAACTCATACCTACGGATCCTGCGCCAGCTGAGGATCGAGCCAGAGCAGTTCTTGATGGTCGGCAACAGCGAGGTCTCAGACGTGTGGCCTGTGGTCGCCCTTGGGGGGTGGTCCGTCCTCGTGCCGTACCCGCTGACGTCGCTGCACGAAAGCGGGCTCTCGACCCGCCCGTCCTCCCCCCGGCTGAGGACCGTCACGCGGATAGACGAGCTGCCCGCGCTCTTGTCAGGCTGGTCTGGTACGGAGGCGTAGACCCGCTCTCCGGCTGTGTCGACGAAGACGGCTTGGCCATGGGCGTTGTTCGCCAGTCTCACCGACGTCCAACCGGCGGTTCTGTTCCAAACCCGCCTTTTCCCATCCTGACCGACCTCCTCGCCCAGTTACGGGCCTCGCCGCAAGCCGTTTCGTCCGGCTACGGCGCCGCGCCCGACCTGGAGGGCGGAATCCCGGGCGGCGGGGCGGGTGAGTTTGTGGCGCAGGTTGGAGACGGTGGCAACTTCGGTGTCACAAGTGAGCTGCCGGCAGCTAATCTACGCCCTCATGCGGGGGCGATCCGGTGAGCCAGGCAGCGACTGACGTCGGGCTGCCAACGAGGTCCGGCGCGACGCGTCCGGCCGTGCGCCTCATCGCGCTCCGCAAGAGCTACGGGCACGTCGTGGCCGCCGACGGCGTCGACCTGGAGATCGCCGAGGGCGAATTCTTCACGATGCTGGGACCCTCGGGCTCTGGAAAGACAACCCTGCTAAGGGTCATCGCGGGATTCGAACGGCCTGACAGCGGCACAGTCGAGCTTGGTGGGGCGGACGTGACCAGGCAGCCGCCCTACGCGCGCGATGTGAACACCGTCTTCCAGGACTATGCACTGTTCCCGCACCTGACGGTCATCGAGAACGTCGAGTACGGGCTGAAGATTCGCAAGATCCCAAAGGTTGAGCGGCGGCGGCGCGCCGAGCAGACACTCGACATGGTCCGGCTTTCCGAGTTAGGGGGCCGCAAGCCACTCCAGTTGTCGGGGGGCCAGCGCCAGCGCGTCGCGCTCGCGCGGGCGATCGTGAACGAGCCCGAGGTGCTCCTGCTCGACGAGCCGCTGGGCGCTCTCGACCTCAAGTTGCGCCAGGAGATGCAGACCGAGCTCAAGCGGATCCAGCAGGAGGTCGGGATCACTTTCATCTACGTGACCCACGACCAGGAGGAGGCGCTGACCATGAGCGACCGCCTCGCCGTCTTGAACCGCGGACAGATTGAACAGATCGGCACACCGGTCGAGGTCTACGAGCGGCCAGCGACCGAGTTCGTGGCCGGCTTCATCGGCATCTCGAACCTGATCGACCGCGACGGCCACCGCCTCACAGTCCGGCCGGAGAAGGTGCACCTCTTGCTCGACGACGCCGAGCCGGCGCCGCCGGGCGCCCATATCGAGTCCGGGGTCGTCGACGAGGTGGTCTACCTCGGTGTCGTCACTCGCTACCGTGTCTCGCTCGAAGGGGGTGGCCAGCTCGTCGCCGTGCGCCAGAACCTCGCCACGGCCGCGGCCGAAGCACTCGAGGCACACGGCCGGCGAGTCCGGGTCGCGTGGCACCCCAACCAGGCGTTCCGGATAGGTACCTAGGCGTCGCACCCGGCCGGGGCAAGTAGATCTGGCGAAAAGGCAATTGAAGAAAAGAGAGGGAGGGACATGATTCACAACACGTTTTTCCGACGGAGGAGGCGAAGCGCTGCGATGATCGTGGCACTCGCACTGCCGTTGCTCATGGCCGGGTGGGCGGGCGGAGCGGCCGCCGCGCCGGGGGCGGCCGCGAGAAGTGGCGGCAGCGGCCTGACGCCGCCGACCCAGAACATGAAGCCACAGCAGTCGATCGGCAAGGGTGAAGGCCAGCTCAACCTGATCGCCTGGGAGGGCTACACCCAGCCGGAGTGGGTGAAACCCTTCGAGCAGCAGACCGGGTGCCAGGTCAACGCCAAGTATGCGGGCTCTTCGAGCGAGATGGTCTCCCTCATGGCCAACGGTGGTGGAGGGCAGTACGACCTCGTGTCGGCCTCCGGTGACGCGGACCTGCGCCTGATCTACGGCGGCGACGTCAAGCCCGTCAACATGAAACTGATCCCGTCGTGGCAACAGCTCCGGCCCTTCTTACAGAGCCCGGACTTCAACACGATCAACGGCGTGCACTACGGCGTCTCGCTCCAGTTCGGGCCGAACGACCTGCTGTACTCGACCAAGGCCTTTCCGAAGGCCCCGACGTCCTGGTCCGTGATCTACTCCAAGAAGTACGCGGGCAAGATCACGATCCCGAACAACCCGATCCAGATCGCCGACGCCGCGCTCTACCTGTCGGCGCACGAGCGCAGCCTCAAGATCACCGACCCCTACGAGCTCACCCAGACCCAGTTCAACGCGGCGGTGAACCTGCTCAAGGAACAAAGACCGCTCGTCAAGGCTTACTGGAGCCTCGCTTCGGCCGAGATCTCGCTTTTCGAGAACGGCGAGACCGTCGTCGGAGCGGCGTGGCCTTACCAGACCGGGCAGCTCAAGGCCGCCAGGGCCAAGGTGGCCGACACTATCCCGAGCGAAGGCGCGACGGGATGGGCCGACTCCTGGTTGCTCGCCACCAAGGCGCCGCACCCCAACTGCGCCTACAAGTGGATGGCTTACATCACCACGGCGAAGGTGCAGGCCGAGCAGGCCGTCTCCTACGGCGAGACGCCGGACAACTCACTGGCCTGCCCGCTCATGGACAAGCTGTCGAAGGGCTCCTGCGAGTCGCTGCACGCCAACGAACCGGACGTGTACTTCAAGACGATCAAGTTCTGGAAGACCCCACTTGCTCAGTGCGACAACGGCCAGAATGACTGTGTCCCGTTCCAGGACCGGGAGACTGCCTGGACGCAGATCACCGGGTAACGGCCTGAGCCCAGATGGTGAGAGAAGAGGCCCGCGAGGGCCGAGAGTCGACGGGGGTGGCCCGGGTCTCTGCTGCGCTGTGGCGCAGAGCCTGGCTCAGGGCCGCCCTCACGCTCTCACCCCCGCTGGCCTGGTTCCTCGTGATTTACCTGGCGTCGCTCATCGTCATGCTCGTCACGGCGTTTTGGACCGTGAACCCGTTCACCAACAACCTGGAGCACCAGTTCACCCTCAGCAACTTCGCGGCCCTGTTCGACGCTCCGATCCCCGCCATCATCGGCCGGACCGTCCTCATCGCAGCCCTCGTGACGGTGACCGACGCCTTCATCGCCCTCCCCTTCGCTTACTTCATGGCCAGGATCGCGACACCCCGGGTGCGCAACGCCCTCTTCGTCGCGGTGCTGCTGCCGCTCTGGGCGAGTTATCTCGCGCGCGTCTACGCCTGGATCATCATCCTCACCAAGGACGGCACCCTCGACTGGACCACCCAGCACCTCGGCCTCGGCTCTCCGAACATCGCCTACACGAACCTCGCGATGTACATCGTGTTCTCCTACATCTGGCTGCCCTTCATGATCCTGCCCGTCTACGGCGCTCTCGAGCGGATCCCGGACTCCTTCATCGAAGCCTCGGCAGACCTCGGTGCCCGGAACTGGAGAACGCTGCGCAGCGTCGTACTCCCCCTTGCCCTACCGGGTGTCGTCGCCGGATCGATCTTCACGTTCTCGCTCACCCTCGGTGACTACATCACGCCGCTGCTTATCGGCTCGGGGTCCGGCACCAATCTCATCGGCAACGTGATCTACGACAACATCGGCCTGGCGAACAACCTGCCGTTCGCCGCCGCGCTCGCTTTCGTGCCGATCGTCATAATGACGGTGTACCTCCTCGTGGCACGGGCGCTCGGCGCGTTCGAGGCGATGTAGATGGAAGGGCGCGCGACCCGAGCCGCGCTCGTCGTGTGGGTGGCCGGCGTACTGGTGTTCCTCTTCCTGCCGATCACGACGATCGTCATCTTCGCGTTCGACCGCTCCAACGTTCAGAGCTGGCCGATCCGGAACTGGACGACGCACTGGTTCCTCCTCGCCTGGGACGACCCCGCCGTCAGATCCGCCCTCTGGCTGTCGGTGAAGGCGGGCGTCGCCGCGACGATCCTGGCGCTCGTGCTCGGCTCCGCCGCCGCCTTCGGTGTCCACCGGTTCCGCTTCTTCGGGAGGGACGCTGTCTCGCTCTTCCTCGTGCTCCCGATCGCCCTCCCCGGCATCATCACCGGCCTCGCGCTCCGCTCGTTCTTCACCTTCGACGGGATCAACCTCTCGCTTGTGACGATCATCATCGGGCACACGACGTTCTGCATCGTGGTCGTCTACAACAACGTGATCTCACGCCTCCGACGCACGTCCGGTTCCCTCAGCGAGGCTTCCATGGACCTCGGTGCCCACGGTCTGCAGACGTTCCGCTACGTCACATTGCCGACGATCGCCACCGCACTCGTATCAGGTGCCCTGCTGGCCTTCGGCCTTTCCTTCGACGAGGTCATCGTCACCACGTTCACCGCCGGCGCCCAGACGACCCTGCCGATCTGGATATTCGGCCAGATCCGGCTCGGTCAGCAGCTGCCCGAGGTCAACGTCGTAGTGACCGTCGTTCTCGTGCTTACAGTGGTCCCAGTCGCGCTCGCAGCGAGATTGACCGGTGGCGGGGGCATGACGCGAGCGACCGTCCAGTAGTTGGCAGACTCAAAAGCCCAGTTCAACCCCCTCTTGGCACCGGCGCGTGCCTATTGCTGCCGTTAGTTGACAAATATGTTTCAAAAGTATTACATAGTCGTATGAGACCACATTCCACCAAAGCAACGGCCATTGCCCTGATAGCCGCGGCGAGCATGTGCTTCATCTTTGCTTCCTCGGTGCAGGCGCAGTCCCTACCGACCAGCAGCACCACCAAGTTCCAGAAAGCCCAAATGGCGGTGGAACACCAGATAATCGCCCGCCAGGTCCAACTGGCCCTACTGGGCACCGAGGTCGCCGACGCCGCCAACCTCACCTCCTCGGACAAGACGGCATTGGTCACGATCATCACCGACGAGCAGGCCGCACTGGTCACTGACGCTGCCAACGCGGCGGCGGCAACGACTTTTGCTGAGCTCCAGACCGTGCAAAAGGCCGTCGTCCAAGACGAAAGGGTCTACGTCGTGGTCACCGCCCAGGTGGGCCTGGTGATCAGCGCCGACAACGCGACCGTTACGGAGACCGGCTACACGGGCCTCGTCACCGAGCTCACGCCCTTCGTCGCCGAGCTCGGCTCGACGCACGCCACCACGCTGCTCGGCGACGTCACCTCTTATGTCACGGCGGCGACATCGCTCACCACGGGCGTCTCGACTGAGGCGCTAGGCCTCCTGCCCTCCGGCTACCCGGGCAACGAGAGCCAGATCAAGACCTGGACCACTCAGCTCGGGCAGGTCTGGAAGGACCTCGCACAGGCCAAGCAGGACGTGAAGGAGATCGAGGCGATCGCCTTGAACACCCACAGGCTCCACATCTTCAAGCCTGTTTCCACCACCATTTCGACAACCACGACGACGACCACGGCGGCCTAGGTCACTGCGCTCGTAAGGTGATCCTCGCGTCCACCCGACGAGCCCAGACAGCGAGGGGTGCCCTCCACCCTTGATGGGTGGGGGGCATTTCTCGCGTCAATCGCAGGCGCCGCACGAACTTGCCGTCATCTGCGGGCGTGCCCGGTGCCGAGTCGATGGCCCGTTTGGGATGATGTAGCCGTGGACCCCGTGTACCGGCCGCACGCCATTGCGGATCCCCCGGAGCTGAGCGACGGGCGAGTGGTCCTGCGCAGCTGGACCTACGGCGACCTGGCCTGCATCGCACAGGCAAGCGGGGACCCGGCCATTCCGGCCGGCACGACGGTGCCGCGGCCGTTCTCCAGGGAGTCCGGCCTTGCCTTCCTGGAAAGGCAGTGGCAACGCTCCGTTACGGGCGAGGGACTGAGCCTCGCTGTCACCGAGGCAGCAACCGACACCGCAGTCGGGCTCATCTGCCTGCTTCACCGACAACAGCCTGGCGTAGCCGGTGTCGGTTTCTGGACGGTGGCGAGCCGCCGGCGGCAGGGCTTCGCCCGCACGAGCCTCGGCCTGTTGAGCCGTTGGGCACTCGGCCTGCCCGCCGTCGTCAGGCTGGAGGCGCTCGTCGAGCCTGACAATGAGGAATCGACAAGAGTCCTCGAGGCAGTGGGCTTCCGTCGCGAAGGCTTGTTGCGGTCCTACGTGGATCTCCGCGGCGTGCGCGGGGACGCAATGCTCTTTTCACTGCTCCGCGAAGACCTCGGGTACCTGTAAGCCTGCTAACTGCCGAAGCGGCCGATTCCCCAAGCCGCCGTCGCGCCGTTCGCACGGCCACGGGATGCCCGCGCGCCCCAGAAGAGGCATGCTGTCGGAGTGCTCAAGTCAGTGACGGTCGATGCGGGCGGGGTTCTGCTGTTGCCAGACCCGGTCGCGGTGCGTTCTATTCTTGGCGACTTCGGCGCCTATCCGGAAAACGCGGACATGTTGGCGCGCCCACTTCGAGATGCTGAGGCACCTCGACGACGGTCCTGTTCCGGACTGGCACGAGCTGGGCCGTCTTCTCGCCTCCGCCCTCGGCGTTCTCCCCCAGTTCCAGGACGAAGCGGGGAAAGCCGTCGTGGCCGAGGTGTACGAGGGAACGGCCTGGGTGGCTGCCCCTGGGGCCGCCGAGGCGCTTGGTCGACTCGCGGCCAGCGGCTACCGCCTGGCTGTCGTGTCCAACACCACCCAAGGTGGGTTGGAGGAGTTGCTGCTCAAAACGGGGCTGTGCAGCGTTTCTGGCGACTTCACCCCGGTCGCGGCCGTGATCGACTCTCACGTCGTCGGTGTCGCGAAGCCCGACCCCCGGATATTCGAGCTCGCCCTGCACGCTCTCAAGACGAGCCCAGGCGAGTGTGTGCACTTGGGCGATTCCGTCCGTTACGACGTGACCGGCGCCCAGGCGGCAGGGATGACCGCAGTCCACATCGATCCCCTCGAGCTCTGCAGAGCGGGCGACCACACGCACTCGCGCTCGCTCCCGAGCTTCGTCGCCGATCTCCTGGGAGGTGCGCAGAGCTAACCAGCCGCCGGCGGTGGTCCGGCTCAGCTGAGACCCAAGTGTCGTTCGATCGCTTCGAGGCGCAGGCGCAGCTCCTCGACCTCGGCCTCGAGGGACCGGGCGTGTTCGAGTTGGCGGCGAACGCGTGACGACCGAAGCGCTCGATCGACAACGGCGTCGAGGGGCACCAGCCGTTGTGGCCCATGGATACCGGCCACCATCCGTGCAGGCAGCTGTCCGGCGCGGTACCACGACCGCAGCGTCGAGCGGGAAACGCCGGCAGCCGCCGACGCCTCCTCGAGCGTCACCCAGCCTTCCTCCTGCGGTTGCTCCGCGAGCTGCGCGAGCAGGTCGTCCCAGTCGACCGGCGTGCCCTCGTCACGTACCGAGTCGTCGTCGCCCGGGAGAGAACCGCCTCGACCGGAGTTGTCAGAACTCATTGCGGACCACCCTATCAAATATCACTGTCTTGACATGGATTGTACGCTTACAACATGTTCGAACGATTCACGAGCAAAGCCCGACGAGCCATCGTCATCTCCGAAGAAGAGGCCCGGAACCTCAACGACAGCTTCATCAGGCCCGAGCACGTCCTCCTCGGCCTCATGCAGGGTGACGGCCTCGCCGCCAAGGCCCTCGGTCAACTGGGAGTGAGCCTGGAGGAAGCCCGCGCCAAAGTGGCCAGTGGCGCCGCTCGAGCCAAGACGGGAGCCCGCGGGTCAAAGGTGCCGTTCAGCCCGCAGGCGAAAAGAGCGCTCGAGATGTCGTTGCGCGAGGCGCTCCGGCTGGGCCACAACTACATCGGCACCGAGCACCTCGCGCTCGGAGTGCTCCGCGTCGCCGATGACGGCACCGTGATGCACGTGCTCGGTGTGGGTGCGGACGAAGTACGGAGACGCGTGCTCGAAGTCATGCCGAGCGGTTCTGCATCGGAGTCACCGCGCTCGCCCGCAGTGATCGGGACCATGTGGCGAGCACGCGAGCTGGCGCGCTCGGAACCGATGACGACTGGACAGTTGCTCCTTGCCATTCTCGGCGACCAGGCCAGCCAAGCCGCCAAGGCACTCGGGAAACTGGGTGTGAACAGGGAGTCCCTCCAAGCCCAGCTGGCGCAGATCCCTATCGGCGAAACGAGCGATGCTCCCCCCCGCCCGCGGGCCATCGAGATCAAGCTCGGTGAGCTGACGACCACGATCGATGACCCCGATCTCGTCGCCGCCCTAGGTGCCTGGTGTTGAACAAGGGTTCAATGTGACTGGCGGGCAGCTGGAAGTTGTTGAGAAAGCATTCTTTGCTCCGCGTGACGGTGTCGAAGATGTCGCGAACAAGGCCGACTCGTAGCGATCGACGGGCCTCGAGGGGCGCGCGTGGGATGCCATTGGCCTCCACCTCCTTGTCATCGGGCCATCATCCATCCTCCGCCTTCGATCGAACGAACCTCGAGCTTGGCGAGGCGTGCAAGGTTGGCTGCGGCAGCGAGAAGACTGAAGTCGGCTGCAACCCGTAGTTTTCCGCGCACTCTCGCGCGCCTTCCCCCGTGTCTTCGTCTCATGAGGTGGCCGAGCTTGCGCTCGACTTTTGGACGCGTCGCTCTGTAGTCGGCTCTCCATTTCGGGTCCTTCTGCTCGACGCGTGCACGGGCAACGACGGCTTCGTGGATCCCGACGCGGATCTTTCGCCCGATTCGTGACGTGGTGCACTGCCAAGCGAGCGGGCAGGTGACACAGTGCGTAGCGAACTTCGCGATCCCATCTCCGTCTTTCAGTCGCCGGATCTTCACGGTCACGTCGTTCGGACACGTGACCGTGTCGGTGCCGAGGTCGACAAGGAAGCGGTCCTTTGTGAACAACCCATTCTTTGCCACAGGTGGCTGGGTCTTGCATTTCGAGGCGATGTTGGCGTCTTTCAAGCGGGACTGGAGCTCACCGGTCCCATAGGCGGCGTCTCCATAAACCGTTGCGCGCTCATGGCCGAGCGCGCCAGGCTCGCCTTGGCCTTCGCGGACAGCGTCGTCACCGGTCACCTCGTCATTTTCGAGGAGATCTCCGATCAGCTGCTCTGCGACGCTCGCGTCGCCGGCGTTGCCGGCGCTCACCGTCGTCGCGGTGATGATCTCTGAGTCGGGGTCGATCGCGACATGACCCTTGTAACCATCGAAGCCGTGCGCCGAGGTCTTGTGCCCGTGGCGGGCCTCGGGGTCCACGACAGAGATAACCCTGTCTTTTGCGACCTTTCTGGCGATACGCAAGATCTTGTCGTCGCCCTCTTCCAAGTCCTGGCCGACGACAGTCGCGAGCAGGCGGGCCGCCTCGGTGACAACATCGGTGAGCTCACGGCCTTCGAGCGCCAGGAGGCAGCCATAGGCGTCCTTCGCGCGAGTGTCGACGAGACGCTCGCGCGCTGGGGCGTCCTCCCAGTCGATCTGAGGCTTGTCCGAGCTCGCATAGTCGTCCCCGCTCGTGAGAACGGCCAACACCTCGGCGCGAAGTGATCCGTCGGTGACCTTCAACAAGTTGCGGACCGCGGAGCGGATCAGCGTGATCGTGTCCATCGTCGCGACGGCGTCATACAGCGGCGTCGAGTCAAGGACGCGCTTTCTCCCGACGAGGCCTGCGGCTTTGGCGGCGCCGAGCACGATCGCAAAGACCCGGTCGGGATCGGTCGATCTCCGCAGGCGCTCGCGCATGTCGACGAACACCGTGTGGGAGAAGATCGTCCATTCAGAGGTGTCGTAGCTGCCGACACCCGCGGCGTAGCGCCAACGGGCGTCGAAGGCGTAGCGCTCTGCTGCTTCGCGGTCAGACAAGCCCTCCAAGCGTTGGAGCACCATCACGGCCGCTACAACCGAGGGAGGGACCGAGCGGCGTCCGTCATCGGCGAAGAGGTCGGCGAAGGCCTCGTCGGGAAAGAGCCGGTCCCGCTCTCGGTGCAAGAACGCGTAGATCGAGTCCTTGGCGAGCGTCTTTTCACAGAACTCGCTCATGTCATCGAGCAGACTGGCTTGTCTGTCAGCCACTCCGAGGGTCATCGGTCGCTCCTCACGAAGAGTTACACCCATGTAATTATCCCTCATCCCGGACCGGATCGCGAATCCTCAAAAGAGCGAAAGACACCAGGCACCTAGGGGAACTGTCCACCGAGCAGATCCGAGCCGCCCTGCGGGATGCCTTCGGAACCGATCCCGGCCGGCGCAGGTCGACATCGGGTGACTAGCCGATCCTCGCGGCCTCGCGCGACGTGCCGGCGCGGATCGACAACTCTCCCAGAGGGCCATTGCGGCGCCGTCGGGCTTGTGGCCTCAAGGCAGATCTTGTGAAGCTCAAACTCGACCTTCATGACGTCTACAACCGCGGGCAGGACATCGACCGCGCTCTTCTCGACATCATCGAACAAGCCGTGAAGACAAGAGCGACGGTGGTGGAGATCATTCCCGGCAAGGGATCGGGTCAACTCAAGAAACGGGTGCTCCGTTTTCTGGATCAGAAGGAAATCAAGACTCAGTACCATCGGGTGGAGAGGGACTCCGGCAATTTCGGGCGGGTGTTCGTCCACTTCCGGTGGAAGTGATCCCTGCGGTTTCGTGACCTGCCGGTTTGCCGAGAAACGGCTCCTGACCTCGGATTTCGCCTCTCGTCAGTTTGTGACGTTTCGCATCGGTTTTCGATATCCCGCGGACATTCCGCGGACAAGGCGTAGCGTCGGCAGCATGGAGAACCAATCCGAAGGCGCAAGCCCCCCATGCCTCGCGTGTGGCGAGCCAGCGGATCACGAGGCTTATCCGTCACGGCCGTTTCTGACCAGGACAACGATCCAGGACGACGGCACGCCAACGTCCACTATCGAAACCCTCCCGCCTTACCATCTGTGCACAGAGCACATCCGGGAGATGGCAGCCAGGAAGCTCCGGATCGGCTGGTGCGACGATCCGCAATGCCGCCGGTGGGGCCGGCAAGGCGACGTCTCCCCCTGTGGTCAGCCGTTTCAGAGGTTGGGCTAAGGGCTCGGCTCGAGGGCCCTCAGCGCTCCGGCGATCTCTTTCCGGGCGCCTTCGGCGCATGGTCCCGTGCTGCCTGCGTCACCGAGCTTTGTGATCTTCAGGCACGTCGGGAACTCGCCCTCGAGGCCGACTAGTAGGGCAGCGACAAGCAGGCTGCGCGTCTCTCGCCAATCGGGAACCGGTTCTCCCTTGAGCTGTGCCACGCCCTGCCACAAGATCTTTTCCGCGAGCTCCCCCGACCCTCTCTACCCGATGACGTTTACGGTCGCGCTCGGACTCGACTCGAGCCCGTTCGGCTTCGGCGATCGTTCTTCGGCTGGCGTCCACCGTTCTCCGAGCGAATACGACGCTGACGACTCCCGCGGTCGCGGCAACGGCCGCGAAAAAGGTACCAACGGCCTCGAGCACGGTCGTTGCGTTCACGCGCTCGCCCTCTTGAGCCGGCGCCGGTCCTTACCGGTCGTACCGCCCCACACGCCCGGCGCCCCGGACTCGGCCGCCAGAATGTAGTCGAGGCACGGCCCGCGGACCTCGCACCTCGCGCAGATCGCCTGGGCCGGGTCGACGTCGTCGCCGACCTTCGGAAAGAACAGGTCGACGCCCATCCCCCGGCATGCCGCGTGAGCCTGCCAGGCCGGCCGGGGCCCGACGAACTCCTCGAGGGTTGCGGGCGGGTCGAGGTCGCTGAGGAGCAGGAAAAAGAAGCTGTGCCACGCTTCCGCGAGCTCGAGGTCGGCGACGAGGGTCATCAGGCGCCTGTCCGTTCCCTAACCATCCGGTCGAGGGTAAGGGCGAACACACGCGCGTGAACGCTACCCACTGTTAGAGGGCCTCGTATGGCTCTGCGGGACGCGACTACGGCGACGAGCACGATCGGCGGGTATCTCAGCACCACCCACGCGTTCTAGGCGCTCTAGGGCGATCGCAGAGCGTCACTTCTCGGCTTGCTAGGAAGTCATTGATGCCGAGAGCCCTTGTCGCACGCAACCTAGGCTGCCTAGTGTGACGATCTGGGTCGCGGTTCTTCACGTGTCCCCAGCTACAGCACAGAAGATTTCTGGCCGACACCACATAAGTGAGCACGAAATCCGTGACGCGGTCCAATGCGTGTCGGGCCTCATGTATACGTGGAACGAACACCCGGTAAGGGGGAGGCGGGCGATCGTTGAGGTGTTCATTCGTGAACAGCGAGTGCTCTTGGTTCTCTATCCGAGACCGGACCCGTACGGTGACGTGTGGGACTTGGGAAGCGTGTACCCGATAGGCGACTGACCTGGCTATTGTTGGGGAGGAGAAATATGGAAGACGAGGGCTTCTTCGAAGAGGACGAAGCGACGGAAGACATCGTCGCGGCTTTCGAGCATGGAGAAAAAGGGGTCACAGCCCGTCGTCCTGCTCTTCCGCTGTTCCATTTCGTTGGTGAAAGCCTCAACGAGGGCTGTTACTCGCTTGTCACCGCTCCGACAATTAGCAACCAGCTCGCGAGGTGGACCGGTGGCGGTGCTGCGAACGTCGGCTCCCCGCCCGGCGGACGGGTCGCAACCAACGCATGAAAGTTGAGGTCCTTCTAGCCGACAAGGGGACCGGTAATCACCCGCAGGGAACGCTGAACTTGCTGAACGTCGGATGGAAGCAGACCGTGCTTCAGCCCAGTCCTCTTGGGCCTGGGATGTTTATGACGGCGCCTCATGCGGTAGCCGTCTTCTTCGAGGTCGAGCCTCGCCACTGCAACCACCCCATTGAGCTGGTGGTTTCGCTCCTAACGGAGGACGGGAATCCCGTACAGGTACCTGGACCCGGGGGTCCACAACAACTTCGGATCTCGCAACAGGTGACGGTCCCTTCGCCAGGCGGGATGCCGACGGGCTCGCCTGGCAGCGGGAACGCCCTCGTTGAGATTTTCCCCGGTCTACCGCTCGCGCCGGGCGGTTACCGGTGGCAAGTCATGTTGGACGGCGAACATGACGAAAACTGGTTTGCCAGTTTTCGGGTGAACCCACCTCTACAGGCGCCAATAGTTGTCTTTGGATCGCCACCTCCGGGTTTGCCTCCGACAGAAGGCCCCACTACTTAGTCAGCTAGAAGCCCGGACAGTCGCACACGGCCGACGGTTACCTCGGCGGAACTGGCACGAAGCCCAACCGACCGACGCTGAGCCACACCGCCTCAGTCGCGCTTCACGCCTCCGACAACCCAGTCGGTTACCGGGAGGGCGAACTCCTCGCCGTCGGCCAACGGCCCGCCCACCTTGCCCGTCATCGTCGGCTCTGCGTCGCCAGCTCGAGAGACGCTCCACGCGGGATCATCGAGAGCCTCGGTTGCGCGAATGACCACAGGAGACCCCACTGCTTGCCACGCACTCGCTCCGAACTGAACCGCAGAAAACCATACGGACGGGCCGACAACTGAGAGCCCCCAGTCGACTTCCGCCGGAAGCTTGTCCCACGGACGACCCTCGCGGTGAAGCTGGAACACCCACCGTGTCTCCTGCAACGGCGCCCCGGCCATGTTCACGATCCTCCATCCTAGGCACCGTCTATGGCACTCCCGCCGTACCGGGCACGCCTCGCAGACGGCCCTAGCGTCCTCAAGGGCCTCGTCACCGCTGGAGAACCATAGGTCTCCGGTGCCTTTGCCTCTACACGCGGCCCGGCGCTGCCAGGCGGGGCGCTGGGCGAGCGCTGAGAGGTCGGGACAGTCGCCCGGGTACATGAAGCCTGGGCAAGCTCGTGGGTCATCGACCACCTTTCTCGAGGCGCGGCGCAGTCTCAGTGCTGTTCTGTGCTTCGACGGCCTACTGTTCGAAGAGGGCCACACATAGGAGGCCAGGCAATGGAAATGCCCAGCTACGCGATCCGCGGGCAAACACTCCTGGAACGCAGGCAGATCGCCGACGGCGGGGAGCCAGTCAAGCGAATCGACAAGTACCACCTTGTCGACCTAAAGAAGACGGATGATCTTTCGATCTGCGGCCTAGTAGTAGATCCCACGTGCTCCCTGCCGTTCGAGCGCTGGGCGACGCTCGAGAAGTGTTGCGACGAATGTAGGGACAAAGCTGGCGACGCACCACGGAAGCAGGCCGAACGCGACGAGCCAGCCAATCGACTGGGACTACTTGCAGTAAAATCCCAGCCCGCAGGTCGTTTCTAAGCCCCTAGAATCCGGCGCGAGGGGTAAAGATACCGACCTACTTGAGCATCGTCGCTTGTCCCC
>CAWILM010000019.1:0-98539 GCA_963836935.1 uncultured Acidimicrobiaceae bacterium | reverse complement strand
TGACGACGAGAAAGTCGTTCACTAGGTCCATCATGGCCCATCACGACCGGGGTGAGAGGTACTCCGAGCACGTCGGCTCTGGGAAGGTTTGAGCCTCAGGCGCTCGGGAAGCTACCGGTCTGCGGCCGACGATGCGCACCAGAACGTCCCAGGCGCTCAAGGGTCGTGGGTGCGGCCTCCGGGCCTGATAGCCAGGGCTGTTCGTAGGAGTCTCAAGCGTCGCGGTGAGGATCCCCGGGGACCTCAAGGACCCGGAGCCCCGATGCTCCAGGACCAACGGTCCCCACGGTGCTGCGTCAGGTACCTCGAGGAGCTGCGCGGAAGCCCGGCGAAAAGCTCGAGGGCGGCAGCCTGCCAAGGGGCGCGCAGGCCTTCTAGTGTAGCGTCCACTTATTGATCGCGCGGTAGGGGTAGGCTGTGGTATGGCTCATCCCCCCGCTGAGGCTTTGGAACTTTTGGCAGAGGAGCGGACGGCGTTGGAAGAAACCGCTTCGAGTCCGTCGCTTCCGTATCGGGCTGTAAGAGAAGCGAGAGGCTTGCTGCTGGCCACCGATGCGGTGGCCAACAGCGTGATCGCGAAATGTCTTGAGGTGTCGCGCTCGACGGTGATTCAGTGGCGACAGCACTTCGTGGAGCACGGTGTCGCGCGGGTGGGCAAGGTCCGCCCGGGCCGAGGTCGCAAGCCAACCATTCCGCAGGCCCGGATAGAAGCGATGGTGCACGACACGCTGCACGCTCGCCCTGATGACGGCTTGAGCTTCCCCCCACGCGGCGGACACTGGTCAAGCTACGAGTGAGTGCTGTGGGAGGTGCTCTTCGTACTCGATCGGCGGACAAAAGTCGAGCGAGCTGTGAAGCCGGGTCGTGTTGTACCAGTTGAGCCAAGCGAATATCTCAGCTCGTGCTTCGGCCCGGGTTGCAAAATGCTCGCCGTCGACGACCTCGCGTTTGAAGCTCGAGAAGAAAGACTCGGCCATCGCGTTGTCATAACTGTCACCGCCAGTTCCCATCGACTGGGTGATGCGAAACGACCGGCAGGCCTTCGTGAAGGCGTCGGCGGTGTATTGGGTGCCGTGGTCTGTGTGGAACACGACACCCCTGACGAGCCTCCGCCGCCCGCCTCGTGTGGCGACGGCCGCCTCGATAGCGGCAAGGCAGAGCTCGGTTCGCAGGTGGTCGGTGATCGACCAGCCGAGAAGACGACGCGAGCAGGCATCGATGACCGTTGCGAGATACAGCCAGCCCTCATCGGTCCAGATGTAGGTGGCGTCGCCGATCCACAGCTCGTCGAGCTTCACCCGCTCGAAGTCTCGCCCGACCAGGTCGAGAGCCGGGACCTTGGAGGGGTCACGGCGGGTCGTGCGCATCTTGCGCCGACTCGAACGACCGCGAAGGCCCTGACGGGCCATCTCGGCCTCGACGGCTTTGTGGTTGACCAAGATGCCCTCTCGGGCGAGCTGGGCGGTCACACGTGGCGATCCATAGCGACGTCGGGAACTCTTGTGCACCCGGGCGACGTGACGGGCGACCTCGGCTCTCGCGGCTCGCCCGGGCTCGGCGGGCTGGCTTTCCGCGTGGCGTACGCGTAGAAGCCCGATGTCGAGACTCTGCAGACCCGACAAAGGGTCCTGACCGGGAAGTCGGCCTTCTGGGCAGCGACGAACGCGAAGACCCTCACGTGCGCGACTCCTTCACCCAGAAGGCCGTAGCTCGTTTCAGGATCTCGCGCTCCACCTCCAGTTCTATCACCCGACGGCGAAGCGCCCGGTTCTCGGCAGATTCGGCGGACTCGGTCGCAAAGCGTTCCGGGTCGCGCGTCTTGCGATCGGCCTCGTCCTGCTTCAGCCAGTAGCCGAGGCTCGATGCTCCAATCCCGAGCTCACGCGCGATCGCGGCAATCGATCGGCCAGACGATCGCACGAGCGCGACCGTGTCAGCCTTGAACTCCGGCGAGTGCTGCCGGCGCTGCTGTCCCATCGGGACTCCCTTCGCCAGGCCAAGCCTGGCATGTCGGGTGTCCACTTTCTGGGGGGAAGCTCAGCTCTGCTCACTGGTCGGTGCGTTCGATGGCCCGCCATTCGGGCTTGTCGAAGTCGACGGTGCAGAAAATCTGGAAGGCCAGGGGGATCAAGCCTCATCTGGTCAAGACCTTCAAATTGTCGAACGACAAACGTTTCGAGGAGAAGCTCAAGGACGTTGTGGAGCTGTATCTGAACCCGCCGCCCGATTCGGTGGTCCTCAGCGTCGACGAGAAAAGCCAGATCCAAGCGCTCGACCGGACCCAACCCTCCCTGCCCATGAAGCCGGGACGGGCAGGAACCATGACCCACGATTACAAACGTCATGGCACCACCACACTGTTCGCAGCGTTGAACATCCTGACCGGAAGGCTGCTGTTCAAGTGCATGCCCCGGCATCGCAACGGTGAGTTCTTGAAGTTCCTGCGACTGATCGACCGCAGCGTCACCAAGGCCAAGAAGGTGCATCTGATCGTCGATAACTACGGGACCCATACGCATCCCAACGTTCAGGCCTGGCCGGCCGAGCACCCTCGTTTCAGCCTGCACTGCATCCCGACCAGTTCCAGCTGGCTCAACCTCGTGGAGCGGTGGTTCCGTGAGCTCACCGATAAGAGGATCCGCCGAGGCAGCTTCACCAGCGTCGCCGATCTGATCGCTGCCATCGAGGAATACATCGCCCATCACAACGACGACCCCAAGCCCTACAAGTGGACCAAGACCGCGGAGGAGATCACCGAAAAGGTGCGACGAGGACGCGTCGCTCTAGCCGATACCCAAGCGCGCGTCATTTGAAGGACACTCCACTAGGCGGTGAGGGCCAGGGCACGCTTGGCCTCGAGCTCGTAGACGAGCAAGTGACCGGCGCACAGCCGCAGGGTGTCGTCCGTTGCAGGCTCACGGCACCCGCTCCGCTGGCACACTTCGCCACGGCCAGGGCACGGCAGCCAGGGACTCACTCCGAAACGGACATGCTCACGTGCCGAGCTAGGCGGCACGAGCCGGTTTGCGTAGGCTGCGACGCTCCTACACGCGGCGAGGACCGTCGCTCAGGCGGGCCGGCCTTGACCGGCCTTGAGCTGAGCGCCGAGCCACGGGGCGCCAAGGCACGCCAGCGCCAGCGCCAGGGCGATGAGAGCGCTCGCCAACCACGTGGCGAACATCTCCGAGAGGAACAGGCCGTTGGTCTCCAGGGAGGCGATCAGAGCGAACACAAACAGGACAACTGCACAAAGGTAAAGCAGACTGCCAACAAACACGTAAAAGACCTTCATAACTGCTACCAACCTTTCTCCAAGAGGAAGAGTACTTCTACAGTCAGAACGGCGCGGCAGTGAGATCCACGACGTCCTCGCACTGTGAAAGCTCCGAGATCCTGAAGGTGGCTGGCTGAAGACCCCGGAAGCCTGAAGACGACTCGTCCGGAGCGCAATACTGGCCCTTTCGTTAGGCTGAACTTTGGCGGGTCAGCGGCGATTTCTTGATCCCGCGACGCTCTGACCAGGACCTGCTGTGGATAAGTCGGCGGTTTCAGTCCTGGGTGTAGGGGCGACATATACACCACTTGAGGCTTACACTGGTGTAAGATGGTGGAATGTTCATCAAGAGGACGGTGAGGAGGCGGGGCGACAAGCGCTACGAATACCTGTCGCTCGTCGAAGCTGTGCGCGAGGACGGCAAGAACACTCACCGGACCCTGTTGCGCTTGGGCGAGGTCACCGAGCTTCGTGCCTCGGGCCAGCTCGACCGCATCATCAACGCGCTGCGCACCTATGCGGAGGGGAACTGGTTCGAGGGTGGCGAGCTGTCGGGCGAGGGTGGCCCGAGCCTCGGAGGGGCGGCCGCCTGCCACGCCTTGTTCACGCGCCTTGGTCTCGATTCCCATTTCGACACGGTCGGCAAGGCACGCAAGTCCTTGTCGCTCAAGGACACCGTGTTCGTGATGCTGGCCAACCGCCTGACCGAACCGAGGTCCAAGAGACGCACGATCAAGGAGTGGCTGTCGAGCGTCGCCTTGCCGAAGGGCGTCGATGCACCAAGCCTCGATCGCTGCTACCGGGCGATCGACGCGCTGGCCGCCTCCAAGGAGTCGACCGAGGCTCACCTTTACTCCAAGCTCTGCGACTTCACGAACCTGGACCTGCGCCTGGTCTGTTACGACCTGACTTCCTGCTATTTCGAGACCAAGGGACCGGGCGGTCCGAGGTTCACCTCGCTCGCCTACGGCTACAGCCGGGACCACAGGGGTGACCGCCCCCAGGTCGTGATCGGCCTGTTGGTCACCGGCGACGGCATCCCGATCGCCCACCATGTCTTTTCGGGCAACACCTCGGACGTCTCGACATTGCCGGCGATCATGGAGGACCTCCAGCAGCGTTTCGGCGTCGGCCGCATCGCCCTCGTCGCCGACCGCGGCCTCATCTCAGAGGACAACCTCGCCCTGGTCGAGGCCCATGGCTTCGACCACGTATTGGCGACACGTTTGCACCACGACGAGGACGTGGCCGCCGTGCTGGAAAAAGCGAACGCCGCGGACAGCTCCTGGGTGGCGGTTCCAGAGGCGCGCAGCTTCTGTGCCGAGGTCGCCCACAACGGCCGGCGCTTTGTGGTGGTGTTCTCGCCCACCCGTTACTTGAGAGACCGTGCGCGGCACCGGGCTTTGTGCGCCAAGGTCGAGGACGGCCTCATCGCGTTAGAGGCAAGGGTGCGCTCGGGCCGTCTTAGCGACCCGGCCAAGATCGGTGCTGTCGCCGACCGAGTCCTCCGTGACTCGGGAGTGGGCCGCTGCTTCACCACGACGGTGAAGAGGGGCCACTTCTCCTGGGACTTCGACGAGAAGGCAAGGCGTTATGACGAGGAGCTGTTGTGCGGGCGCTATGTGATCACGACATCGCTCGATGCCTCCGAAGTCGGCTGCGCCCAGGTGCTGCGCTACTACCGGAGCTTGCAGAACGTCGAAGCCAGGTTCAGGGTCACCAAGGACTTCCTGGCGCTACGACCGGTCTTCCATTGGACCGAGGACCGCGTGAGGGGCCACGTCGCCCTGTGCATACTGGCGGCGACGATCGAGGCCGTCATGGCCAAAGACCTTGTAGCCGCCAAGGTGATGGACCCGGACCTTGCCTTCCAGCACATGACACCTCGCCGGGCGCTCTCCGAACTGGCCGAGGTACGCCTCGAGCTCGTGAGCGCCGGTGAGCGCAGCATTGAGCTCGTCAGCAGGCCGACTCCACTCCAAGCCAAGGTCCTTCAAGCCTTCGGCGTGGACGCTTCCACGTGGGGCAAGGCCACAATCGCCTGAGCTGAGCGAACAGATCCCGCGTAGTGGAAACACCTTCTCCGCGCGCCCCTATCTACCTGGACTTACGCGATTGACCCGCCAAAGTCCGGTTAGGACTGAACTCTATGAGTGGGAAGACCGATGAAGTCGAGGGAAGAGTCGCGGACACCAACGTCGGCGCGAAAGGGTCCGACGTCATGATGACGGGCCAACTCTGTGTGCATGAAAACAGGTGCGTGGAGTCGCCCGAATCCCGTTGCCTGATCCACACCGAGGCATCTCCAGGCTCAAAGCCCTTTTGATAACGGCGCTCTGCCCCAGTCATTGCTGAGTGATGTATCCGCGCCAGGCGGCCCGCCCCCGATCGTAGAAAGAACTCGTGCAAGCCTCGCAGACGGGCGTTTCAGGTCGTAGACAATCCAGGCGCGGTGACCCCCGTTCGCTCTATCCAGTGGAGCCATTGAACCTTCGCGATGTCCTTGCCCTCATCGCCAGCCTTGGGGACTGCCGGGCGCGTCACGGTCCGTCGACTTGTTCGTGAAGCGAGTCTCCTCATCGACCAGTTCCGGTTCTGCGTCACCAGCCTGATCGGGGCCGGGCGCTGGCTGTTCGGGTCTTCGTACCTGCTCGGGTGCGCGATGACCAGCTTTTCGAACTGACGCCGATCTAGGGCATTCACGAGGCGAACCTCAGAGTTGAAGTCTTTCGCGCTGTTGTCGTCATGGGAGCAGGCGAAGGCGTGACCGGTCCGCAACCAGCCTCTGGGCGCCCGTCCCGCCGGTAACGACCACGCCGAGCTCTTCGGGTGGTAACGAGTACAAGACCGCCCTTTGCGGAAAGGAAAGGTTGGTCAGACTGGCGCGTCGGGCAACTGCGCAGCGCGTATGGCCTGCGCGGCCCGACCGAGGGCGTGCAGGCCTTCGTCGATCGACAGCAGGGTGGTGGTCTTGAAGGCGCGCACGTCACCGCCAGCGCTGACGGCCATGGACCACGCCGCAACTCCCCGGCTATCTGGAAAGTCGACGATTCCCATGAGGTCATAGTCGCCAAAGCAGAAGTACAAGCTCTCGATTGACCCGCCTAGGGCCTCTGCCGATGCCTGTACCCGTTCGACCACCCGTTGCGGCCCACGGCTCATCGCAGCCCACGCCTCTGCGGCATAACCGACCTGGACGAAGTACTTTGCCATGTTGCCTCCTTCGCCAGCACCCCGACCGCTCAACGTGTACGGGTCGCGCGGTGAGTGCCTTGCGGCTCCAACACTACCGACTCGACCTGGACGATCAACAGTGTCCTGGGTGTCTCCCAACTCCTTGGTTCCACGGGCGAGGTTGGGGGTGAGCCGTGCCCACGAGACGCTCAGCCCGCCAGCAGTGCACCCAGCACCAACGCTCCGACGCAAACGAGTGCGGTCACAGCGTCCCTCCTGGCAAGCGTTCGAGCGCCGAGCGACCCGAGCCGATGGCAACTGGTGCACGACCGCCGTTGCCTTGCCCGAGGGGAGCACGGTGTCGTGCCCCCGGCCCGGTGTCCGCCGGGACCGGGCGTAGAGCAGCAGGACGGCCAGTTCCCGCGGACACCGACACTCTGACGCAGCACGGCCCCGCCGCGGGGTGGGTGCAGCGGGGCCGAATCACCCGAGGGGGCAATGTTGCGCGACCCCTTGTTGTCTTGCGATTGGGGGGACAAAGGGCCGTACACCGTCACCGTATACCTCGGGACCGGGCGTGGGGCAGCAGCACCTCAGGCGCGTGCTGACACCGCGAATCGGAGTCGAGCGCCGGAAGCGACGCCGTTCGACTCCGGATGCGGACCTCAGCAACGCGTGTTCAAGGGTCTGATGACCTGTGCCGATAGAGATAGAAGGTGCACGACCCCGGTTGGCTTGCGAGCGGTTCGCATAGGAGGCCGTGCACCTTTCTCAAGTTTGGGTGACGAAGCTGCGCAACAGAGGGATGGTGCAGCCGGAACACACCCTTGTCTGGTCCACACCGAGGCATGTGAAGGCTCACAGCCCGGTTGACGACCGTCTCCAAACAGAGGCGATCGGAGCAGACGTCACCCGATGGCGTCGCGAGCTCAGTCCGGCGCGTGCCGGGCTTGATCAGGCCTGGCGGGCAAGCGGCCGACCTAACTCTCTACACTCAGAGTGACGAGCTCGTAAGGCGAGTGGTTGCAGTTAACAGGTTCACGCTCTGTCTGTTGGTCTTGGCCAGTGGCCTTGGTCTGCTCGTACTGGCTGTGCTCATTGTGCTCACAAACACGGTGGTACTCGTGATCACGCTGGCCATTTTGGGCACGATCGTCTTCCTGGTGCGGCGGTGGAGCTTGGCAGAGGCACGCAGGACGAACGCAGGAAGATAGATCGGCCAATCACAGGCGCTGTGACGACGAGAAAGTTGTTCACTGGTTGTCATCACGGCCCAAGCTCTGCGTCTGGCTCGTCCAACGCGTCAGCGCCGCGCAAGCTTGCCTGAACCAGCCGTGCCCCGACCTCCTCAGTGATGAGGGGCCGCGAGCGACCAGACAAGGACGAAGTAGCAGGCGCTCGCGACGACGACCATGGTGTGCCAGACCTCGTGGTAGCCGAACACCTCGGGGCTCGGGTCGGGCCACCTCGTCGCGAGAACCCCGGCACCGGCGGTGTAGAGGAAACCCATCGAGCCGAGCAGGGCGAGCTGTGGCGTGCTGAGGCGGTGGACCGCCTCGGGCAGGGTGACCACGGCGAGCCACCCGAGCACAAGATAGGACGACGAGGTGAGACGACGGGTTGCTTCGAATTTGATCGTGGTGCCGAGCACGGCAGCACCTGCCCCGAACCAGCCGAGCCCGAGCACGACCAGAGATATCTCGCCGGGGACACCAAGCAAGCAGTACGGCGTCATGCACGCCGCGATGTAGAGGGGGATCATCGCGTAGTCGACCTGACGCAAACGTCGGCGGGCAGCGGGAGACCACGAGCACAGGTGGTAGCCGGCGCTCGCCACGTACAGACCGACAAGTGCGACCGCGTACAATGCCACGCCCCCACCGACGCCGTCTCGCCAGACGAGGGCGGCACTGCCGGGCAGCGCCATAACGAGCGCCCTGAGGTGCACGAGACCCCGCCCGCGCGGTGCCTCTCCGCTGCCGGAGGGACGCAGGCGGCGATCCGTTGACTGCGGAGTCCGGGTGCACTTGTCATTCACGGCTTCATGGTCCTCGATCGGAGCCTCGGCTGGCTAGGGTCTCCATAGTGACGGTTGAAATGTCATGGAGCGTCTGGACCTCCTCGGCGAAAGGGCCACCTCGAGTTCATCCTGGGCTTCACGATCAGCCACCCGGCACTATCAAGTACCGTCGTCAGTACGTCCGACATCGACCACCTCCGCTGCAACGTGTCGATCGGCGGGAGGGGTCCACTGCCCGCTGACCTCCACGAAGAGCCAAACGCCGCTTGGACGTAGCGAGCCAGCAGCGTGCCCCAAGGCGGCCGTGTCCTGGTCGTGGCCGACCTGCGCCACGAGCGACGCCGCTTCGCGCCTCCCAGACCGACATCGATCTGGCGAACCGGTGCAGATGTGGCTGCGAGCTATGAGTGCCCAGCGATCACGTGTGGCTCATAAGGCATCTCGAGCCGCTCTATCTCATCGGCGGTCAGCTCCACTTCAACTGACGCCAATGCGTCTTCAAGCTGTGGAAGCTTCGTCACACCGACGATCGGCGCGGTCACGACCGACTTGCTGTGCAGCCATGCCAAGCCAACCTGCGCGCGGCTCAAGCCGCGCTTGACGGCAATCTCCGCCACTCTTTCGACTATTGACCTGTCGCCCTCGGAGTACAGCTGCTTTCCGAACTCGTCGAGGGTGCTGCGTTCGGTGACTTCATCCCAGTCGCGTGTGAGCCGTCCACGCGCGAGCGGACTCCAGGGAATGACGCCAATGCCTTCGTCCCGGCACAACGGCAGCATCTCGCGCTCTTCTTCTCGATAGAGGAGGTTGTAGTGATCTTGCATCGAGACGAACCGTGTCCAGCCGTTCGCTCTTGCGACGTGAAGCATCTTGGCGAACTGCCACGCGTACATCGAAGAGGCTCCTATGTAGCGAGCCTTCCCGGATTTCACCACGTCATGAAGCGCCTCGATGGTCTCTTCGACCGGCGTCGTCGGATCGAATCGGTGGATCTGGTAGAGATCGACGTAGTCGGTCCCGAGCCGCGTGAGGCTCTTGTCGATCTCACGCATGATCGCCTTGCGGGACAGCCCGCCTCCGTTCGGTCCGGGGCGCATCCGCCCGTGAACCTTTGTCGCGAGCACGATTTCGTCGCGTGAACTGAAGTCAGCGAGAGCCCGGCCAACGATCTCTTCGCTGCTGCCGTCGGAGTACACATTTGCGGTGTCGAGGAAGTTGATGCCCGCTTCGAGAGCACGACGAATGATCACCCTCGCGTCGTCCTCTCCGAGACTCCAGGGTTGATTGCCCCGCTCCGGCTCTCCAAAGCTCATGCAGCCGAGGCAGATCCTCGAGACCTCCAGTCCCGTAGAGCCGAGCTTCACGTAGTCCATCCAGGTCGCCTCCTCGATCGAGCACCTGCGTGGGAGAGCATTCTCACGCCCGCGAGAGTCACCCTAATGGCACGGTATCCACGGACGAACCCACGATCGTGGCGGTACAGAGCCCTTCATCTGCACGCCGGATGGTGTCATCGTCCCCGGGTGCCTGAGTTGTCCCGAACTCCGCGCTCGTGGGGCAGTCGCTCCCTGTCGCCGACTTGGTGCGGCTATGCATACCGACCTGGCCAGGGATATCGGCGCTTGAGTGATACCGAGCGGCCTCACCACTCCCGCGGCCGGGGCTCAAGACCCGCATTATCGGATCGGTCAACCTCGTCACGGTTCCGAGTCGCGTGGCTCGCTCGCCAAAGGCGTGGTCTGGCTGCTTGGGCACCTAGGAGACCGCTGAGCAAGGCGTCTTCGAAGCTCGGCCGCTGTTCGATCGCCGCTTAGGCGTCAGCTGCTCCGCTCGCCGCCTGCCCGTCGGGCGAAGGTCGGGGGAGAGATTCGGTCGGAGGGCGGCCGGGAAGAGGCTCTCTCGGCGCTCTTGTGGCCGTTCTCCTTTGTTCTCAGCGGGGTTTCCTCGCCTCTGGCTACTCGGCCGTGGCAACCAGCCATGTCGAGCCGTCGTGGCTGAGGCCGAGGTTCAGCATCCGCATCAGGTTGACGGCGGCCGCCCGGTGGGCGAGCCAGATCCTGTTCTTCTCTATTCCTATGTAGCGAAGGCGGCGGTTCTGGCCGCGCACGAGCCAGGCGATCGTACGCTCGATCATCGGGCGCTTTTGCCGATAGGTCTCCTGGAACTCTGCTGTCGAGGCCAGCTGGCGGGCAGCCGCCAGGATGGCGGAGTTGTCGTGGACGACGATCGTGCGGCCCGCCTTGGACTTCGTGCAGCGCTTCTTGGACGGGCAGGTGGCGCAGCTCTTGGCGAAGCGGGCACGGCCATGGGCGTTGATGCTGACAGTCACGCCCTCGGGGCAGGTGACCGTTTTGCTTGCTTCGTCGATGTCGAAGTCGTCCAGGCTGTAGCCGCCCTCGACCGCCGGGCGCAGCGGCAGCGGCTTTATGACGGCGCTCATCTCTTTTTGTCCTATGTGCTGACGGAGGTCGCCCGAGCCGTAGGCCGAGTCGGCGAGGATCTCTGTGCCGGCCGGCTCGTCTTCGATGAGCCGGGGAGCGACGTCGGCGTCGCCGCTGTTGCCCGCGGTCAGGTCCGTGGCGGTGATGATGCCGGTGTCGGGCTCGGCGGCCACGTGGGCTTTGTAGCCGTCCCGGTAGGAGTGCTGTGTCTTGTGGGCATGGCGGGACTCGGGATCGACGCTCGAGATGACCCGGTCCGGGGCCGTCTGTTCGGCGATGCGCCAGGTGCCTGGCCTTTCTCCTTGTTCCACGTCCTGGCCGGCCAAAAGAGCCAGCAGCGCCACGGCCTCTTGCTGGGCCCGGTCGAGCTCGAGGCCGAGGTCCTCGGCGGCAAAGACGAGCTCGTAGGCGTCGTCCACGAGCTCAGAGACGAGGCGATCGATGTCGTCTTGGTCCTCGAAGTCGCACGACGGGCGCCCGGAGCCGAGGTTGTGCTCGTGCACATAGACGCCGTCGGCCAGCTCGGGCACGAGCTTTCGCACCCGACGGATCTGGCTTTGCAGCAGGCTTATGGTGTCCTGGCGCTGCACGGCGTCGTCGAGCACTGTCGAGTCGAGCGCCCGGCGGTTGCGCTTGGCGATGACGCCGGACTCCTTCACCACCTCCCGCACGGCCTCGAATATCCGCTCCGGGCGATCCGAGGCGCGCAGCTTGTTGCGCCAGAGAACCAGCACCGTCGGGTGGAAGCCCTCGTCGTCCAGAGCCAGGCCGGCGGCCACCTTCCAGGCGATGGAAGTCCGCAGCATCTCACAGGCCTCCCGATCGGAGAGCCCTTCCAAAGCCTGCAAGACCATCACCGTGGCGATCACGTCTGCTGGCACTGACGGCCGGCCGCGGCCGGTTGGGAACAGGTCCTCGAACAGCGCGTCCGGGAACACTCTTTGGCGGTGCTCGGCCAAGAAGGCGTGCACAGAACCCGGCTTCAGAAGGTGCTTGCAGAAGACGGCGGCGTCGAGGAGCTGGCGATCCGGCTTGGAGGATCCTTGCATCCCCCAATTCTTCTAGACCTGAGCCGAAATCGCGAATCCTGCCGGATTGCTCAGCGGCCTCCTAGCGTCCAAGTCGTGAGCGATCTGCATGACCTCACTCTGCTTCAGCAAGCCGCAGCAATTCGTAGCCGCGAGGTATCACCTGTCGAGCTCATCGACCACTACCTCCGGCGTATCGACAGGCTTAATGACGAGGTCGGCGCCTTCGTCTTTGTCGCTGCTGACCAGGCCCACGCGACGGCGAAGCGCGCCGAGCGAACGGTGATCGACGGTGTGGAGTTGCCACCGCTGCACGGTGTGCCCACGGCGATCAAGGACCTCTATCTCACCGCCGACATGCCGACTGGTTTCGGTACCGGAGCGTTCCCGCCCCAGGAATTCGGCATCGACGAAGCGTTTGTCACCAAGCTGCGCGCCGCGGGCACGATCAGCCTCGGCAAGACGGCGACGCCCGAGTTCGGTGCAACGTGCTACACCGAACCGGAGGGCCATCCGCCAGCACGCACCCCCTGGGACCTCACGTGCTCGGCTGGTGGGTCGAGCGGTGGCGCGGGCGCGGCCGTGGCGGCGGGCTTGCTGCCTGCTGCCCCCGGTAGCGACGGTGCCGGCTCGATCCGCATCCCAGCGAGCGTCAACGGGTTGGTCGGCGTGAAGACGAGCCGTGGCCGTGTTTCGGTTGCGCCGCTTGACAGCGAGATCAGCGGACTGGGGGTGCACGGCCCGCTCGCCCGGACCGTGCGTGACGCGGCGGCCTTGCTCGACGCCATGGCAGGCCCGACGACGATGGACTGGATCTGGCAGCCCCACCGGAAGGAGGCTCGTTCCTAGGTGCCTGGTGTCTTTCGCTCTTTTGAGGATTCGCGATCCGGTCCGGGATGAGGGATAATTACATGGGTGTAACTCTTCGTGAGGAGCGACCGATGACCCTCGGAGTGGCTGACAGACAAGCCAGTCTGCTCGATGACATGAGCGAGTTCTGTGAAAAGACGCTCGCCAAGGACTCGATCTACGCGTTCTTGCACCGAGAGCGGGACCGGCTCTTTCCCGACGAGGCCTTCGCCGACCTCTTCGCCGATGACGGACGCCGCTCGGTCCCTCCCTCGGTTGTAGCGGCCGTGATGGTGCTCCAACGCTTGGAGGGCTTGTCTGACCGCGAAGCAGCAGAGCGCTACGCCTTCGACGCCCGTTGGCGCTACGCCGCGGGTGTCGGCAGCTACGACACCTCTGAATGGACGATCTTCTCCCACACGGTGTTCGTCGACATGCGCGAGCGCCTGCGGAGATCGACCGATCCCGACCGGGTCTTTGCGATCGTGCTCGGCGCCGCCAAAGCCGCAGGCCTCGTCGGGAGAAAGCGCGTCCTTGACTCGACGCCGCTGTATGACGCCGTCGCGACGATGGACACGATCACGCTGATCCGCTCCGCGGTCCGCAACTTGTTGAAGGTCACCGACGGATCACTTCGCGCCGAGGTGTTGGCCGTTCTCACGAGCGGGGACGACTATGCCAGCTCGGACAAGCCTCAGATCGACTGGGAGGACGCCCCAGCGCGCGAGCGTCTCGTCGACACTCGCGCGAAGGACGCCTATGGCTGCCTCCTGGCGCTCGAAGGCCTGAGCTGCCACCGATGTTGTCACCGAGGCGGCCCGCCTGCTCGCGACTGTCGTCGGCCAGGACTTGGAAGAGGGCGACGACAAGATCTTGCGTATCGCCAGAAAGGTCGCAAAACGACAGGGTTATTGTCGTGGACCCCGAGGCCCGCCACGGGCACAAGACCTCGGCGCACGGCTTCGATGGTTACAAGGGTCATGTTAATAAGTTTAAAAAAAAAAAAAAAAAAAAAAAAAAAAAAAAAAAAAAAAAAAAAAAAAAAAAAAAAAAAAAAAAAAAAAAAAAAAAAAAAAAAAAAAAAAAAAAAAAAAAAAAAAAAAAAAAAAAAAAAAAAAAAAAAAAAAAAAAAAAAAAAAAAAAAAAAAAAAAAAAAAAAAAAAAAAAAAAAAAAAAAAAAAAAAAAAAAAAAAAAAAAAAAAAAAAAAAAAAAAAAAAAAAAAAAAAAAAAAAAAAAAAAAAAAAAAAAAAAAAAAAAAAAAAAAAAAAAAAAAAAAAAAAAAAAAAAAAAAAAATCCTCAGGCCTTACGCAGCATCTTCGACACCGTCACGCGGAGCAAAGAATGCTTTCTCAACAACTTCCAGCTGCCCGCCAGTCACATTGAACCCTTGTTCAACACCAGGCACCTAGCGGCCTGCGACGACGAGCCGAAGGGCTTACGGATCGGGCGCTACATCACTCCCGCCGTGCCCGGCGCGGAAGTCCACCCCGACTGTGAGTCCGCATACCGGCACGCGTCGGCGTTGCTCGAGCAGCTCGGCCACTACGTCGAGGACCACCACACAACCTTCGGGCCAGAGATCGTGGCGCTGTTCGAGGACCTGTGGTCGGTGGAGTTCGCGTCGCTGCCAAGTCCGGCCGAGGTGGAGGGCAAGCTCCGGCCGCTCACTGCCTGGCTACGCGAGCGAGGCAGGGGCCGCTCGGCAACTGAGTTCTACAGTGCGCTTAGCTCACTGCGGTCCAAGGCGCGAGACGAGCTGCAGCGCACCGCTATCTACGACGCTGTCCTCACTCCGACGCTTGCGCAGCCACCTGCCAAGGTCGGCAGCCTTCGCGATGACGCCGACCCCGCCCGGGACTTCGAGAACCAGAAGCGGTTCTCGCCATTCACCGCCCCTTACAACCTGAGCGGCCAGCCGGCCATATCGATCCCGCTGTACTGGACCGACTATAACCTGCCGATCGGTGTCCAACTGATTGGCCGACCCGGCGACGAGGTGACATTGTTCCGGCTCGCAGCTCAGCTTGAAGCCGTGGAACCTTGGGAGCATCGCAAACCAGCCTGCTGGTGACGACTGGGAGGCGTCGGTACTGGCGGCGCTCGTTGTGCTCACAAACGGGGTGGCGCGCGTGATCACATTGACCATCTTGGCCGCGATCCTCTTCGTGTTGCGGCGCTGGGGCTTGGCAGACCTACCGACGGCGTGGGTGCCAAAGCGACGGACTTGGCGACGAGCAATACCGCGCTACGCCACCGGATGGAAAAGTTCTTTCCCCTCCGTTTGGACAACGTTCCGATCGACGGACCCCGTGGGCAACACGAGCCTCACCGGTGCCTCGACCCAGAAGTCGCCGAGTCGCTTCGCAAGGCGCGCCTGCGTTGCGGGTGGTCCTTTCGAAAAGCTGCCCAAGTGACCGGAGTCGACGCCGGCTACATGTGCCACATGGAACACGGGCGGCGCGTGCCGAGCATCGTTACCGCCCAGGTGCTCATCTCGGGCCTGAAGCTTGATGCGTTCGAGGCCGAGCAGCTGGGCGCCGTCGCGCTTATAGGTGTGGGGCGAGACTTCGACGCGAGCTGGTATGAGAGTGCAAGGTGGTGATCAACATGTGTGTGCAAGATCGCCCCGGTTGGGCGAACGACCCTATCCACGCGGCGGCGGGGGGGCGTCACTACAACTCGGTGCGGCAGTTCCGCGCCGTACTTCGTCGGATCGAGATCATCTGCTTCCTCGCCGAGAGCGGCATTTCCCTTTCGTCCGAGGCACCCAGCGGGCGCTCGCCAAGAAGTTCGGAGTGTCAGAGGCGACGATCTCCCGCGATCTCGTGCGCATCTTTGCCAAGCACACCCGTGATCGTCGCTCCCGTTCTGTGGAGCAAAGCCACTCGACGAGGATGGAGTGCTCGCGATCGAGGAGGGCCACCAAAGATTGCGTCGCTGGCACGGCCTGCCTTGTAGACCAGGTGGGGACGCCGCACGTTTCGACGTGGGTGACGCGCGAGGAACTGGGCCAGGCACACGTCGGCGGCGACTTCACTTGCCGTACCGGTGAGGTCAGCGCTCAGCCCGAGCTTCTGGCGGAAAGCTGCAAGGCCGACCTCATCGTCGTGGCACGCTCGGCCCACCCCTACCTCAACCGGATGCCCTTTCAGGATTGCCGGCCGCTCACTCGAGGGCATGCCGAGCCGTCCATCGATGCGCGCGACTGTTGCGCCCGTCCTCGGTCGTCGTCGCAGCAAACTGGCTGATGCACCGGCCTGTCAGCTGCGGGTCGCCCGCCAGCACCGGCATCTCATGGGCAGCTGGACTGTCGTCCCGCTGCCGAAGCCCGCGTGGTCGGTGGCCAGTCGCTCCACCCGGCGGAGGGTCTCTGCCCGCTCTTTGGCCGGACGCGTGATCACCGCGCTGTAGGTGCTGGCGAGACCCACGGCTCGTCGCGGGTCATCGGCATGGACCAGGTGATCACGGTGGTCTCCAGCGTCTTGAACGGGGCGTCGGGCGGTAGCTCGACGCGGTGACGCTTGGCGTGGTCGCTGGCGGGTCCAACCCGCTCGCGGCCGGGGCCGAGCAGCTCGGCGACCCACTCGACGTCGCGGGCAGGCCCGTTCCACAGCACGCCCAGGCGACCGCCGGGCCGTAGGACGCGGGCAGCCTCGGGCACGGTCAGGGCGAGAGCCATCCAGTGCCATGCCGACGAGACAGCGACCGCGTCGAAGGTGGCATCGGCGAACGGGAGCGCCTCGGCACGGGCCCCGACGGCCAGGATGTCCGGGCTGCGACGGACGAGGACCGCGCGCATGCGGGCGTCGGGCTCGGCGGCAACCACCTTGCCGGGCACCCGCGCGCGAAGGAGACGGGTGACAGCGCCGGTACCGGCGCCGAGGTCAAGAACGTCGACTGCGTTCGTCGGCAACACCCAGTCGACCGCCTCGCCCGGCGGGGCCGGGCGGTAGCGGTCGTAGTTGTCGGCGACGGCGCCGAACGATAGCGCCCTCGCGGCGATGGGCGAATCGGTCATCGCCCGGACGATACCGGGAGGCGACCATCAGTTGCGGCCGAGCCGAAGACCGAGGCGCTTCGCAGGATCCAGAGCGTGTGCCTCGCGTGCCAGGGAGCCACCTCGGCGGGACGTGATCGGGACTTTCGGCCCTGCCAGCCCGTCGGATGGCTGGCATACCCTCAGCAGAGAGGTCGAGATGAGAGATATGCCGTTGCTGGGCGAGATTCTCTGGGAATGGGTCAACCGGGAGCTTCCGGCCGAGCCCGCCTCGGCGAACCGAGTGGCGACGGTGGTGCAGGCAACCCGCGGTGAGCCTCGAGGCCGCCCATCGGATGCCGGAGGGAGGGTCACTTGTGGCATCGCGATCGGAATCCGCGCAGCGCTGAGCTGATCGGCGACTGCGAGGCGTTCCTTGTTGGGCACCTGGCTGAGCAGTTCGAAGGACGCGCCGCAAGCGTACCCGCGTGGGCATGGATGAACCTGTTGGCGCATGGGTCGGAGCACGACCTGCGCTCGGAACGTGCGGTAGTGCGGGCCCGGCAGCTCACCTCCGGTGACGAGTGGTGCGCGGCCCGCTCGTACCTGGCGGTGGAAGTGCTCAACCTCGCCGCCGAGTTCGGTCCGCTCGCCGATTTGCAACGGAGCGTGCTCGTGCCGCTCGAGCAACGGCTTGCCTCGCGCCCCGAGGTCGCCGGATGGAGACCGCGCCAGTGGGTCGGGAGCGTCGAAGCGGCGTTGGACAAGCACCGCCAGGCGTGCCGACGGACCATGACCAGGGAGACGCACCCACCTCGATGACGAACGCCGGCCTGCGGGCGCGCGACGCTCCGGCTGGGAACTCGACGGGAGGGGCGGGTACAGGCGGAGGACGACGGGGCGGGAGGTACGAGCCGGAAACCGCGGCTCCAACGGTCGGGCGGAGGCCGCGGGCGATGCCTCGACAGAGGTGGCCGCCCCGTAGGTCCCCCGAAAGACATTGCGCAAAGAGTCTTGGCGATGCCCCGAGGACCGTGGCCAGCTGAGCGCACGGCCTACTTGGGTCGCCAGTGCGCCGATTGTCGGCGTAGGCAGCTGACCTGGCTGCGCGGGGGCATTTACCTCTGCGATCCGTGTTGGCTGAAGCGTCTCGCTAGCACACAAGACGACTCCACCAGCGCCGCCTGACCGACATCCCGGCCGGCGCGAAGATCGGATGAAGGTCATCTAGCCGAGGGCCCCCTGTCGAGGCCGGGGCCGTTCAGCCTTCACTGGTGGACTTTGCCACGTCGAGCGGCACGGTGGCGACTGACCCGAGCGTTTCGGCGAAGAAGGCGAGGGTACGCGCCCAGGCGTCTCGGGCCGCCTCGGGACGGTAGCTCGGGCGGGTGTCGTTGAAGAAGGCGTGCGGGGCGTTGGGGTAGACCCGCAGCTCGTGGTCCACCCGTGCCTCCCCGAGCGCCGCGCCAAAAGCGGGAAGGCCCGCTACGATGCCCGGGTCGTCGTGGCCGTAGAAGCCCCGGATCGGGCAGCGGATCCGACCGACCTGCTCGGCGCTCGGCGACGAGCCGTAGAAGACCACTGCGGCCCGAAGTTCTGGCTCCTCGCAGGCCAGCAGCGCGGATAGGCCCCCGCCCATGCAGAACCCGACTGAGCCGACCGCTCGTCTTCCACACGAGGGACGGGAGCGCAAGAAGCTGGCAGCAGCCCGCAAGACGACGAGATGACGACCGACGTCTCCCCGCGCCCTGCCGAACAGCGCCCCGAGAGTCTCGCCCACGTGCTTGCCTTCGTTGCCGGGGAGCGTGGCGAGCGCCTTGGCCCGGGCCGTCTCGTCGCCGAGCACGGCCGTCCACTCCGGCGGGGGCATTGTGTTCAAGAAGGCCTTGGCCTGCTCGACACGCTCAGCCGAGAGAGCCGGGGGTCTCCCCCCAGCGGCGGAGTACAGGTCGGGAGCCAGCGCCGCGTAGCCGGCCGTGGCCAAGCGAGCGGCGACATCTTGGATGTGGCCGTCGACTCCCCAGACCTCTTGGATCACGAGGACGCCCGGCACCGGCTCCCTCGCCGACACCGGTCGGGCGAAGTAGGCCGAGACCTGCCCCGCCGGGCTGTAGAGATCCAACCACTCGGTTGCCAGCTCCATCATGACCTCCTTCGCATCGTGCCACCCGAGGTTCGCGCCCCCCTCCGGGAGGGGCGAGCGAGGAGCACCAGCGGTTTGTCTCGGGCAGCCGATGTGGTCCTCACGGTTGAATCCAGATCTATGCTGCCGACATATAGTAATGTCGGCACATTAGCTAAGGACCGGGTGTTCGGCCACCGGGACGGCCAATGCGACACAGTTCCGGCAGCTGGGCAGTTCAGGAAAGAGGCCTCAGTGCGATGAGCGAGGTGACGAGCGCGACAAGTGATGCGATCGCACCCCACGTGCTCGCGGCCCGGCTGCGGTTGTCGATGGTCCGCCTCTACCGTCAGCTCCGTCGCATGGACCCGTCGGAGCTCACGATCGCGCAGTTCTCCGCGCTCGCCACCGTGGTCCGCTTCGGGCCGCTCGGCGTTGGTCACCTCGCCGAGATCGAGGGCCTGCCTTCCCCGGCCGAGACACGCCTTGCCGACAGGCTGGAGGAGGCCGGCCTCATCGCCCGCCAGGCGAATCCCGCCGACCGCCGGGGCGTGCAGCTCATGGCCACCGCCGCAGGTACGGAGCTGCTCACCCGACGAGCACAGGTCGGCAACGCCTGGCTCGCCGGACACTTGAGCGCCCTCAACAAGGGCGACCGGTTGGCGCTCGAAAGGGCTGTGACCGTACTCGAGTCGTTCGCGACCGAGTGCAAGGACAAAGCGCCGGCGACGGCGGCAGACCACCACCATTCAAAGGAGACTCGAACGTGAGCGTATTGACGCCGACCCGCTCGACGGCCGTGGGGCCGCGCTACAAGTGGCTCGTCCTCTCCAACACCACCATCGGAGTGCTGCTGGCGACGATCAACGCGACGAGCCTCATGATCGCCCTGCCGGTCATCTTCCGGGGTATCCACCTGAACCCGCTGCAGGCGTCGAATTTCCCCTACCTGCTCTGGATCATGATGGGCTACATGCTGGTGTCGGCCGCCGTGGTGGTGACCGTGGGGCGCATCGGCGACATGTTCGGCCGCGTGAGGATGTACAACCTGGGCTTCGCCTGGTTCACCGTCGGGGCGATCCTCCTGTCGCTCGTCTGGAGCACGGGCTCGGCCGGAGCCCTGGAGCTCGTCATCTTGAGGATGTTCCAGGCCATCGGGGGAGCGCTGCTCATGGCGAACTCGGCGGCCATCATCACCGACGCCTTCCCCTCCGAGCAGCTCGGGCTCGCCCTCGGGATGAACATGGTCGCAGGGATCGCCGGCTCGTTCTTGGGCATCGTCGTCGGTGGGCTCCTCTCCCAGCTGGGTTGGCGCTGGGTGTTTCTCGCGAACGTGCCGGTCGGGGTCTTCGGCACGGTCTGGGCCTACCTGAAGCTGAAGGAGATCGGTGTCCGCATCAAGGCCAAGATTGACTGGCTCGGGAACCTCTCCTTCGCCGCGGGCCTGGCCATGATCCTCACGGGCGCCACCTACGGCATCAAGCCCTACGGCCACTCCCTCACTGGATGGGGGAATCCCTTCGTGCTGGAGATGATGTTCGGCGGTCTGGCGTGTCTCGTCGTCTTCGTCGTCGTCGAGCTGAGGGTGGACGAACCCATGTTCCGCCTGTCGCTGTTTCGCATCCGGGCTTTCACCGCCGGCAACGCCGCGTCGTTCCTCGGGTCGATCGGGCGGGGCGGTTTCCAGTTCATGTTGATGATCTGGTTCCAGGGCATCTGGCTGCCCCAGCACGGTTACAGCTTTACAAGAACCCCGTTGTGGGCCGGGATCTACATGATCCCGTTCATGATCGGCTTCGTGGTCTCCGGGCCGATCTCGGGCAAGCTCTCGGACCGCTACGGTGCCCGGCCCTTCGCCACGGCCGGGATGTTGCTCTCGGGGGCGATGTACGCGGTGATGATGGCCTTCCCCGCCAACTTCTCCTACTTGCCCTTCGCGACGGTGATGTTCGTCCAAGGGATCGGCGGTGGCCTGTTCGCCGCGCCGAACACAGCCTCGATCATGAACTCGGTCCCCGCTCGCCACCGCGGGGCGGCTTCGGGGATGCGGGTCACGTTCGCCCAGTCCGGGATGCCGCTCTCGATGGGGCTCTTCTTCACCCTGCTCGTCATCGGGCTGAACTCCAAGGTGCCCTCGGCGATGTACAAGGGCCTTCTCGCTCACGGGGTCCCCGCCGCCTCGGCAGCCCAGCTCTCCCACGTGCCGCCCCTCGGCTACATCTTCGCCGCCTTCTTGGGCTTGAACCCGCTGAAGAGCCTCCTCGGCCCTGCGGTGCTCAACCATCTCGCTCCCGGCCAGGCAGCCGCCATCACCGGCCGGGCGTTCTTCCCCCACCTCATCGGCCCCCCGTTCAAGGATGCCCTGATGCTCATCCTCGGTTTCGCCGTGGTCATGAGCGTGATCGCGGCGATCGCCTCGGCGCTGCGGGGTGAGAAGTTCATCCACGTGGACGAGGAGTCGATTGCCCAGAGGGCCGGCCTCCACCACGCCCACCGTGTCAGGACCCGCCCCGGTGGCGATGGCAAAGCCGTCCCGGACCTGCTTGACGACGCGGCCGCGCGGGACGGGGCCACACCGTCGCCCGATGAACTTCTGCAGCCGGCCATCCCCGGGTCCACGGCGCCCGCCAGGCGAGAATAGGGAGGAAAGGACTCGTCGAACGATCGTCTAGGCGCAAGACAAGGGAGCGACGCCTCCTCGCCGTAACCGGGCTCGTCGGCAGCGGTGGGCTCTGGCGCCGAGCATCGTCAAGGAGCGCAGTCCGATGGCCGTCAAAAGCATCGTTGTCGGGACCGACGGCTCTGAGACGAGCTATCGCGCCTTCGCGATGGCCGTCGGCATCGCGGTGCGCGAGCAGGGCTGCGTTCATGCCTGCTTCGTCGCCTATTTGCCCGGGGCCGCATCACCGCCTATGCCCAGTCGATCCCAACGGTGTTCGTCATCGCGCCGCCGATCGGCCTCATCGCGTTCCTCGCTTCCTGGGTACCCTTCTTCCCGCTCAGCGCGACATTCTTCCCGGAGAACCCCGTGCTACACGCCCCAGCAGTCCAAGAGACGGCCAGCTGTCTACGCGCTACCCCGGCTCAGGTGGCGCTGTCCTGGCTGCTGGCCCAAGCGCCCACGGTGCTGCTCATCCCCGGAACATCGTCGCTGTCACCCACCTGGAGGAGAACCCAGCCACCGCCGAGCTCGTCCTCGATGAGGTGGCTCTCGTGACCCTCGACCAAGCAGCCTCCTCTTGAAAATCCTGGGAAGGTGGTGTTTTCGCCATCGCAAAATCGTCCTGACCCTGTGGCTGGTGGCGTTGGTGGGGTTCTTCGCTGTCGACCGGGCGGCCGGCGACGCCTTCTCCACCAAGTTCCAACTGCCCAACACCCCGTCCGCCACGGCCCTGAACCTGCTGGAGAAGGACTTCCCGGCGGTCTCCGGCGGTTCGGACCAGATCGTCGTGCACGCCACGTCGGGTACCGTCCGCGACGCGCCGGTGAAGGCCAGAGTGCAGCGCATGCTGCAAGAGGTTGCCGCCCTACCTCACGTGCGGTCGGTGGCCAGTCCCTTCACCACGGCCGGAGCGGCCCAGATCAGCAAGGACGGCACCGTGGCGTTCGCCACGGTCAACTTCGACGAACAGACCCTGAACCTGCCCAAAGCCGCGGTGGAGCGGGTCATCACGACCGCCCAGGCGGCCGGCGACCAGCAACTGCAGGTGGCGCTGGGCGGCCAGGACGTCGAGAACACCGAGACCCAGCCCGGGTCGCGCAGCACCGCATTGGGT
Source organism: uncultured Acidimicrobiaceae bacterium (assembly GCA_963836935.1). Classification (GTDB taxonomy): domain Bacteria; phylum Actinomycetota; class Acidimicrobiia; order Acidimicrobiales; family Bog-793; genus Fen-455. The sequence continues at coordinate 75,877 of CAWILM010000019.1, read as the reverse complement.
GTTGTATTTGCGCTCATTGTGCTCGGACTGGTGTTTGGAGCGCTCTTTGCTGCCTTCCTCCCCCTCATCACCGCCCTCATCGCCATCGGCATCGGCTACTCGATCACCGGGTTGCTCAGTCATGTCTTCTCAGTGGCCAGCTTCTCCACCATCCTCGGCATCCTCATCGGTCTCGGGGTCGGGGTCGACTACGCCTTGTTGATCGTGACCCGCCACCGCACGGGGCTGAAAGGTGGACGCACCATCGAGGACGCCGCGGTGAACGCAGTCAACACCGCCGGGCGAGCGGTGTTCTTCGCCGGGATTACGGTGTGTATCGCGCTGCTCGGCCAGTTCGCCCTCGGCATCTCCTTCCTCTACGGCATCGCGGTGTGCGCGGCCATAACTGTGGCGCTGACCATGCTGGCGTCACTGACGTTGCTCCCGGCTCTGCTCGGTTTCCTCGGGATGAAGGTGCTCAGCCGCCGCCAACGTGTGCAGATGCGAAAAACGGGTCCGATCGCCGAAGAGGTCACCGGGTTCTGGCGACGCTGGGCAGCGGCCATCGAGCGCCGACCAGTGCTGCCGGCCGCTGTCGCCCTAGCCACCGTAGTGGTGATCGCTCTCCCTTTCTTCAGCCTCCACCTCGGACTGGACGACGCCGGCAGCGACCCGTCCAACACCACGACCCGCCAGGCCTACGACCTGCTGGCCAAGGGCTTCGGACCCGGGTTCAACGGGCCGTTCCAACTGGTGGCCGAACTGCCCTCGCCGACCGACGAGGCCGCGTTCGTCGCCTTGACCGATACCCTGTCGCACCAACCCGGGGTGGTGGCTGTCACTCCACCCAGGGTCAGCCCCAGCGGGACCGTGGCCATCGCCAACCTCTACCCGTCGACCAGCCCCCAGGCGCTTCAGACCTCGTCGCTGTTGGAGCGACTCCGCGACAACGTCATCCCCAAGGCCGAGGCCGGTACCGGCTTGACCGTCCTGGTAGGGGGCGCTACCGCCATCCAGACCGACTTTGCCCACGTCTTGTCCTCGAAGCTGCCTCTCTTTGTAGGAGTCGTGGTCGTGCTGGCCTTCCTGCTGCTTATGGCCGTGTTCCGAAGCCTTCTGATCCCGCTGGTCGCGTCGATCATGAACCTCCTGTCGATCGGCGCCTCCCTCGGCATCATGAACGCCATCTTCGAATGGGGGTGGGGACACTCGCTGTTCGGTATCTCGGGCACTGCCCCTGTCGAGGTCTTCGTTCCCGTCCTGTTGTTCTCCATCCTCTTCGGCCTGTCCATGGACTACGAGGTGTTCCTGGTCAGTCGGATGCAGGAGGAGTGGCTCCTCAACGACGACAACCGCGTGGCTGTGACCCTCGGTCAGGCGGAAACTGGTCGGGTGATCACCGCCGCAGCCGCCATCATGATCCTGGTCTTTGCTTCGTTCGTGCTTGGGGGAATCATTATCATCAAGCAGTTCGGCATCGGCCTGGCTGGCGCCATCTTCATCGACGCCTTCATCGTCAGAACCGTGCTGGTACCTTCCCTCATGCACCTCTTCGGCGAGGCCAACTGGTGGCTCCCGGGGTGGCTCGATCGGGTGATCCCGGACCTGTCGGTCGAAGCCGGGGACATCTCCGAGCCCGTACTCGTCAACCGCGGCACCGCTGGCTCGACCTTGACGTAGCAAAGGCACGGCATCGCGATCAGTCGGCTGGGTGGAGCCCTGTGTAAGTTCGCCCGGGGACGTCACACGCTGGTATTGGTCCCCGAGATGGGCGCGTTGTGCACCCCACCGATCGAACTGCACCGCTCAGGGCGCGCTCGGGAACAGAATGTCACCACCGAACGTCGTGGCGTCTCGGGCCGGTAGCCACGCAGACGGATCGATGTTCGTCCCTGGCCCCGCTCCAGCCGATTAGGGCGTCGCTGGCCAGCCAGAGCTACGGGCCCCGAGCAGAGCGCCATTCTGAATTCCTAACGGCCGTCAGGCAGACGCCTGCGCCTGCGCGGCTTCGGTGGTGGCGGATTCATTCGCACCCGGTACGTTCTGAGCGCGGGCGACGCTCCGCTTGGTCTTGACCACTTGAACGGCGCTGTAGGCGGTCAGGGCGGCGGCACCAAGGACGGTAAGGCGGGTCAGACCCTTGGGGAGGCGGAGCCCGATCAGCCGGTCGAGGCTGTAGCGGCCCGGCCCGGTACCGATGAGCACGATGGCAGCGGCCAGGTTGCTGGCCGGCAGCTCGAATCCGCCCTCTTGGAGCATCGGACCCTTGTCCGCGTGGGTCAGGGAGGCGACCGCCATTGTCCCGGCTACGATCAGCGGGCCCACCGGGTAGGCCGCCCCGGTCGCCGTCAGGACGCCGCCCGCGAACTCGGAGCCGCCGGCCAGCGCGGCAAAGGCCTTGCCTGGTTTGAGCCCGAGACGCGCGAACCCGACTCCCGTCTTGTCCAGACCGGGGCCGTCAAAACTTCCGAACAGCTTCTGGGCACCGTGGTGTTGGGCACCAGTATTCCGATCGCGCTCGTCGGAGCGCCAGACGCAGGTCGGCTTCGGGAAGATCGCCCCGGATTGTCTTTGAAGGTGGCGCGTGACGCAGCAGCGATGGCGATTTCGTCGCCGCTCGTCCATCTGGACGGCCAATGCCGGGTAACCGCAAACGGAGCGACCAGGGGCCTAGACAATCCGGCCGGCGTGAAGCTGGACTACGCGGCGGCGTGGTACTCGTGGATGAGCCCACCCAGCACGTCGCGACGGCCAACGTCGCTGAACGACGGGGGAGCAGAGGTCACTTCGCTGAGCGGTGCGGGTACTTGGAGTCGAAGGCCGCGGTGAGGCCGATGCTGGTTGTAATGCCGGACGTAGTCGCGAAGGATGGCGTCGAGATGGTGACGGCCGAGAACGAGCGTCCAGTCGAGGCACTCTTCCCGTACGGTCCGTACCCACCTTTCCGCGATCGCGTTCGCGCGGGGCGACCGGATGGGTGTCTTGATCACCTCGATGCCTTCGGAGGAGAACACCTCGTCAAAGCTGGCGGTGAACATCGCGTCGCGGTCTCGGATCAAGAACCGGAACGACCGAGCGTGCTCGGTGAGATCTCCGGCGAGGTTGCGGGCAACCTGGGTGACAAAGGACCCGCTCGGATGATCGGTGACCCCGAGGATGTGCACCACTCGGCTCTGGAGCTCGATGACGAACAGCACATAGAGCTGGTTGAGACCGATCGTGTCCACGACGAAGAAGTCGGTGGCCAAGATGCCGCTCGCCTGGGCGGTGATGAACTCCTTCCAAGTCGGTCCACCGCGCGGAGCTGGTCCGAGCCCGTGGCTTCTAAGGACCCGGCGGATCGAGCTTGCCGAGATGCGGATCCCTAGCCCGCGAAGCTCACCTTGAATGCGGATACAACCCCAGCGGTGGTTCTCCCGGCCGAGTCTGACGATGAGCTCGACGAGCTCATCACCGAGCGGGGGACGTCCTTCACCTCGCTGCGCTCGCCATCGTTTCCACTTGCGACGCGAGAGCTCCCGGTGCCAGCGGAGAAGAGTCTCGGGCGTGACGAGAAAGCAACGCCAGCGCCACCTTGGAAGTACTCGGCTGAGCGCAGCAAGGATCGCTCGGTCTGCGGGTCGGTAGCGCACGCGGCCATGGAGCTGCCGCTTGAGCAAGCGGACCTCGTGGCGAAGCACCATCAGCTCAATGTCCTTGTCCAGAGCTGTCCGTCGGCGAGATCCCAGCAGACCGAAGATCCGGCACACGACGAGGTAGCACAGGCGGAGGGCCATGACTGATGATGGTTGACGGCGCCGAAGAGGGCCAGCTCAGGGGCCCGATCGACGTTTTGGCGCCCTACACCACCGCATGGCACGCAAAAGAGGCGGTCCGGGGAGCTCTATGGCCACACCGACGCCGGTCTCGCGCTCACCTACGTCGAGCGCCTCGCCGCGGACATGGTCGACCCGGACAACCCGGTCGAGGTCCGCTCCCTCGGCCGCACGTTGCGACGTTGGAAGCACCAGATCGCCGCGTGGCACGAGGCGCACGTGAGCAACGGACCTACCGCGGCCACCAACAATCTGATCAAGCGTGTGAAACGCGGCGCTTTCGGATTCACGAGCTTCAGGAACTACCGGGTCCGCTCACTGCTCTACGCGGGCAAGCCCAACTGGGGACTGCTCGCGACGATCGCACCCCGCTGAAATCCGAAGCGCCCAGAAGAGCCGAAATTGACCGGGGTGTGCTCGAGCAGGAGCTTTCCAGACTACGAGCCCGGGCCGCTCAACAGCCCGGCTGTTTATAGGACGCCTTCTTCTGGTATATGGTCACCGCTGGCAACGGTACCTTCTTTTTGAAAAGCTGCAATTCTGCATTGCCGGAGACCGTGAAGGCGGCGCTGTAGTCCTCACACAGTTGTCCGGGGTTCACCAATCCGACGACAGGGGATGCGGTCTTTTGACCGACGGCGACGACGAACGACAGGTAGTACAGCGCATTGAGGCTCTTGATCCCGAGGCCGAGGCCTACCTTGGTCTGAACGGCGATGAGCACGGCCGAGCTGTAGGGCGTGAACGACGGACCCGGCAGGAACTTGCCGGTGATGTGGAAGCCGGTGCTCGGGCCGAGGAGGCGTGTTGAGCCAGGCTCATCCACCGACGCGGAGCCGCCGAGGTTCACCGACACGCCACCTTGGATGAGCGAACCCTTCGATGCGATGCCGAGCTTCACGAGCACGGCGAGCTCGACCTTGGTGTACAGGGGTACGCCGTCACAGTAGAGGGGGGCGGGACAGACGGGCATTTCGAAGCTGAAGGGCAGCTTGAACACTGGTGGATCGGCGTTGACGTTCGGGTCGTTGCCACGCAGCGCTTCGTACTTGACCGAGAGCGTGCCGGACAGGCCGGATAACGAAAACGAGCCTGTGGAGAGGTGACCATTCGAGAACAAGAATGTATGCGTCCTCGTCCTGATAGTTGAACACAGCCTCGAGGTTCGCCTTCATGGACAGGAGCGTCCCGCAGGAGATGGAGATGTTGGCGGGTGATCCGTTGAGCGAGTAACAGAGCTCACCCGTGATGTGAACACCGTCAGACTTGCCGGCGAACGCGAGCGAGTAATCGAGCTTGCCGACTTTACCGGAATAGCTGAAGCCGGAGGTCGAAGGCTTGAACCCGTCGAGCACAATCGGAGGCCCGGCGCTCGCTCCGCCGCCCGACCCGGGCAAAAGATCCGAACTCGTCGAAGCCGAGCTCACCGGACCCGAGCCCACTTCGGAGGCGAAGGCGCCGCTCAGATCGGGTGGAGCGTTGACGTGGATGCTGCCCGACTCGATGAGGTCCGGGAGGGTGGTCGGAGACGTCGCGACGACGAGCGTGTTGCCGACATGGGTGACACTCGTCACGTTGGCGGCGTCGAGGCTCTCGAGGAGCATCACCTTGCCAGGGGCCAGCTCACCGAGCGGGCCTGCGTCGTTGGAGAAGGTATAGGTCGACCCGTCAGCGGAGACGCCGACCAAGCTGCTTCGGACCTGGGCCGGATCGATGACGACCGTCTGTGGCGTGAAGGTCACGTGTGCGGTCGAGGTGGCGGCTGGGTCGCCCGCATCGACAGGCAATGCACCCCATGAAGCAGGGCGGCCACCGCCCAATGGCGTATGCCCGCTGCCTGCCCCGGAGCTCGGAGCCGAGCTCGAAGCGCTCCCGCAGGCAGTAAGTGCGGTCGCGGCGCACACGACCGCCACGAGTGGGAGTACCAACCGCGCCCGACGGGAACCCGCCTCAGACCTCATCGCCGCGCCTCGACGTCCACCGGGGGGCTTGCCTGCCACGGGAGGACCATTGCGGACGAGGACGTGTACGAGGTCCGAACGCCGGAGGTGCAGCACCTCGGTGCCCAAGGAGCCATTTGACCTGAGTGTGGCAAACGGGTCAGCACCCTGCCAATATTTGTCATGCCGCTTGCTAGTATAGGAACCAACATCCAGCACTGCCCCACCGACCGCTCTGGAGAACCGAGGCCCCATGCGATGGCTGAGAGTGACGACGGTCGCTGCGGTCGCCGTCGTCGCCGCCGCATGCAGCTCGGGATCCCCGAGCTTCGGCTCCCTCGACGACTGCAGCACCCCCGAGCACCACGGTGACGACCTCGACGAGCGTACCGAGCGCTCAAACCTCGTGGAAGGTGACGTCGCTCAGCGACACCAACGCCCTGGACGCGGTGTCGTGTCCGTCCACGAGCTTGTGCGTCGCCGTTGACGATGGCGGCAATGCGCTCGTGTCCACCGATCCGACCGGGGGCGCGTCGGCCTGGACGGTGGCCGATGTGGACGGGAGCAACTCGCTGAACGGCGTGGCCTGTTCGACCGCGAAGCTCTGCGTCGCTGTTGACAACACCGGTAACGTCGTCGTCTCCACCAACCCGACCGGCGGCGCACCAGCCTGGAAAGTAATCGACGTCGACAGCAACTACTTTCTCGATGGTGTCTCCTGCCCGAGTGCGGTCCTCTGTGTCGCCGTCGATGAGGAGGGCTACGTCGTCACCTCCACCAACCCCACCGGTGGCGCGTCAGCGTGGACACCGGTTGCCGTGGACGGCGCCAACGGCTTCGACTCGGTCTCTTGTGCCAGCGCCCGGCTCTGCGTCGCCTCGGACGACCACGCGCACGTGCTCGCCTCCACCAACCCTACCGGTGGCGCTTCGGCCTGGGTCGCGGCCGCCGTGGACGGTGCGACCGACGGTTCCAACACCCTGGGCGCCGTATCCTGTCCGAGCCCGAGCCTGTGTGTCACCTCCGGTTCAGGAGCCGCCGGCGAACCAATTCTCACCTCCACCAACCCCACCGGTGGCACGTCGGCCTGGACGAGGACAGCCGCCCCCAACAACGTCCCCTTGGAGACGATCTCTTGTCCGAGTACCCGGCTCTGCGTGGCCGAGGACCCGGCTTTCGACATGATCACCACCACCAATCCCACAGGGGGAGCCTCGGCCTGGAAGGCGGTCGATGAGGGCCAGCCCAACCACATGGCCGCCGGCGTCTCCTGCCCGACCCTCCGTCTCTGTGTCGCCGTGGGCAACGACGACGTGCTCACCTCCACCAATCCCTGAATCTCGAGGGCCTCGAACGGATCTGTTTTCGCGCTCTACGCCCAGCGCTGCTTGGATCCCGCCTCAAAAGCCTGTCTCTACAGCTTTCGAGGTACGCGACGGGGTTCGCGCATTAGCCGATCGACCGCACAGTTGGAGTCCCGCCTGGATTGCCATCGCGGAATGGAGACAGATCGCCTCATCTATATCGGCGCGTACGGTGGAGAGCACGTAGCGCGGCAAGCGCAGATCGAGGTTCCGGTAGGCAGTGGTCCGTCGCGTCCGGCTCGGAGGGCGACTGCACACACGCTTCGACCTTGTCGAGCCAGTCGACGGTGTGCTGAATCAGGAGATGACGTGCGAGACGGTCGAAGCGGTAGGCGACGAGCACACTCGCCTCGTGACGCTCAATCGCGACAGCGGTCGCCAGGCGAGCTGGCCGTTGTCGCCGGCCGCGCTTGGCACCGCGTCCACGAGTCGACGGATGTGGCTTATGAAGGGATTGCCAGCCTTTTCGGCAATCCCAGTGTGGTGCAGCCCAGCCAGTTCCAGGACCTGATCCAAGGGGCCGCCATCTTCGCTACCACCACCGCCCAAGGCGTCACAACTCTCGCTTGACTGACGCGTTGAGCAGGCAGACACTGGTGCATCGGGCGATCTCGACCGCGTGCTGTGACGGCGATAGCTGCGTCGCATCCGCTGCTCGAGTCCGAAGAGGGGGGCGACGATGCGACATCGGACCGTTCTGACCGTGCTGGTCCTCGTGACAATGGCCGTTGGCCTCACTGCTCCAGCGGGGGCCTCTTTTGCTCAGAGGCCGTCCACCCAAGTTCGTACCCAGGTGCCGAACGGGGCGCTCGGCACCTCGACGATCCCCGTTGCCGCCCAACGTCTGCTACGCGATGTCGAGTCTCCGCAGTCGGAGGGACTACCCGAGTCGTTCCCGGTGAAAGTGCTTGTCGTCGACGCCGAGGCCGTCGTCGCCGATCTGGCAAGGCCGACGCCAGAGTTGTGCATGGTCGAGTCACTCCTCATCGGGCTGCAGGGCGCGGTCGGCAAGACAGCGCAGCCGTTCGGGTCCGCGGGTGTGCAGTACGCCGCGATCGTCGATGCTGACATCGTCAACCTGCAGGTGCTGATCCTGTCCAAGCCTGCGTCCCGAGCCTGTGGGGGCGTGTCGAGCTCGTTCGGGAAGGTCTCGATGCCGGTCGCCAGGGTGGTCTCTGCCAACAACAAGCAGGTGACGATGCGACTGGTGTTCCCGAATCCGACCTTCGCCGTCAAAGAAGGAGATGGGACGCGCTTCCTGGAGATGTTCGAGCAGGGCTTCGGGAACGGCGGCACGCTCGCTATCGGCACCCCCGAGCTGCCTCTGACAGGTGAACGGATCGCCGTACCCCAAGGTGCCCTCGTGTCGGTGCAGGTGCTCGGCTCCACGCACTACAAGCTCCCGGACGTGCTGCTCTGGCCGGTGCAGCCGAGTGCCCCGGCCGCGGCGAGCCAGTCTCCGGGCGAGGGTCCGTTGGACCCACCACCACCATTCACGATCAACCGGCAGGCCTACGAAACAGACGAGGTCACGCCGCGGCAACTGACGACGGCCGGACCGCTCCAGTCCATGCGGGGCCTCGCGCTCGAGCGACATCTCCCTCACGGGCGCGACCTACGTCCCGGCCGTTCGCCGGCTCACCGTCTACTCCTCGATGCTCATCAGGGTGACCTTTGGCGGCAACAACACCGGCGTCTTCGGCACGACGCGGATCCTCAGCCCTTGGAACCTGGCGTTCCGGAATCTCTACCAGTCGAGCGTCGTCAACTGGTCCGAGGTCGACCGGTACCTCGGGCCGGTACCGGTCGAGGAGCCCTGTGGCGAGGAGATGATGGTCATCACCAGCTCGACACTCGAGCCGGCCGCCGCCCAGTTCGCGACGGATCGCACTGCCCATGGCGTGCTGACCAAGGTCTTCGTCACCGACGGGACAAATGGGATCGGGACGAGTCTTCTGCAGATCTGGACGGCCATCCACGGCCAGTACGAGAACACCGACTGCATCCGGCCGTCGTATGTGACCTTGTTCGGTGACACCTCGCAGGTGCCCACGTTCGAGATCTCCCTCGGCTTCCACCCTGATCCGAAGAATCCGAGCCAGGAGGATCCGAACTTCTTCGAGGACCCCGTCGCGACCGACATGCCCTTCGGCTTCATGCACCAGGGGTTCGCGGCCAACCTGAGCTTCGATCGGCGGCGACTTCAACCAGGACGTCTTCGTGGGGCGGATCCCAGCCCCGACCCTGGCGATCGCGACAAACGAGGTGACAGCAATCACGGCCTACGACGACACTCCGCCGGCGTCGCCGACCTTCTACAGCCACGTGACGACGGCGGCGTTCTTCCAGCCATGCCCGGCCATCCAGACCGATTGCGGCAACTCGCCGCACAACACCCCCGTCACCCCGTCCACTCAGGACACCGAGTCGTTCCTGCGGACCTCTGAGTTCACCGCCACGCTGGCCGAGGCCGCGGGCAAGACAGTGAACCGTGTCACCGCCGACGAGAGCAACTACGACACGGTGCCGATAGATCCTGAGACGTTCGACAATGGCCAGCCGATCACGCCCGGGCTCACCTTCGACTCCTCCTCGACGGACATGACGTCGAAGATCCAGCAGGACATCGACAACGGCTCGTTCCTCGTGTGGCACAGCGACCACGGCGGAGGCAACGGGGTCGGTTGGTACGAACCGCCCTTTGTGGAATACGGCAACATCGACGGGCTGACGAACGGGTCGTTGCTGCCCGTGGTCTGGAGCAGCGACTGCGACAGTGGCAAGTTCGACGCGCCCGATTTCCCCAACGTGACGCCGGACGGAGGCACTCCGACGTTCGGCCCGTACTTGCTCGAGACAACACACGCCGTCGGCTTTGTCGGAGCGTCGCGTGAAAGCCCGATCTACAACGACGGGCTGATGCTCCAGGGGATGGGGGCGAGCCTGTTTCCCGAGCTCGGGAACATACTGCTCGCGCTCTTCGGCGTGCCACCTCGCGCCCCGGTCGAAGAGCTCGGTCCGCTGCTCGACGCGGCCAAGTCCTACATGGAGCAGGAGAGCGCCGCCGACCTGGAGAGCGACACCGGTGCCATCGGCACGGTGCTCGAGTACAACGACTTCGGTGACCCCTCGACGGTGGTCCGTCGCGACGTGCCAGTGCCCTTCGACGAAGCGGTCATCCAGGCGCACCTGTCCGCCGGGTTGGTCGTGGTGACCACGAGCCAGAAGGGCCTCGGCGGCGGCGTTGTGACCCTCGTGAGCAACGGCACGTATATCGGTCGCGGCGTCCTCCGCGGAGGGACGGCAACAATCCAGTCGGCGTCGAGCGTGCAGGGCCTTGAGGGCCTCCAGCTGCTCTTGTCCGGCGACCACTTCGTCGCCACCACGGTGACGTTGCCTTCCCCGTCAGCTGCTCCCTCATTTACCAGCGCCGCCAGTGACAGTTTACGCCCGGCCTTCCTGACCACATGTCATTGGCCCTCGACGCGCTACCTGTCATGATGGTTGCATTGTGGTGCCAAAATATCGAAACGAAGAAAGAGGTGAACCGATGAAGTCTGCGAGGACCCCGATTCGAACCGTGTCTGGCCGTGCCCGGCGCGCCCCACGCATTCTTGCGATTGCTGCGCTCGTGGCGGCGCCACTCGTTGCAGCGTTCCCCGCGGCACCAGCGAGCTCCGCGGCCACGATCCCCCAGTCGGTCGATCTTATGAGCGGGAGCGCGAGCCTGACGGGTGGTGGCTACACCTGGCGAGTGTCGGTCGGCGCCACTAGCGAAGCGGCAGGTGTGATCCCGCCAATCGTCAACATCGGCATCGAGCGGCTCGTGGGGACGAGTTTCGAAGCACATTCGTGGTCGGTCTCGTCGGCCACCGGCGCCAGCTTCGTCTTCAACTCGAAGACGGGCGGCGCAACGTTGAACTCGGGCAGTAGCCTGGAACCGGTGGCGTCGGTGAACGTCACCTTCGTTGCGACGAAGAAGACGGCAGACACCGCCTGCGGGTATGGGGGCAGTGCCACCGTCTACACGGGAACACTCAGTGGGTCAGTGGACCTTGTCACCGGCACGTCCCCGACGAGCCTCACGCTTTCCAGCAAGAAGCTGTCGTTCAGCACCGGTACCAACACCTTGACCGTCGGCACCTGCATCCCAGATTCCTGTCTCGTGATCGCCTCCTGGGAAGAGTCTTTAGGGACTGGCACGGTCGGGGCGGCAGGCCTCCAGACATACGTGTCCGGCAAGTCCGAGAGTTTGACGTCCGTGGTCAAGGAGACCGAGTTGTCGACCCCAAAGGGAACTCTGCGGACGGATGGAGCCAGCGTGGAGGCGCCTGCGCCAAAGTTCAACGCCGCTAGCAACTCCTTGTCGGTGAGCGCGTCGGGGATCGTGACCGGCTCGGGAACCTTGACGGGGACCAAGGGCACTACCCAGTCGACGACGTGTCAGATTTCGGGCAAAGGCAAGAAGTACACAGAGAGGATTACGTCCTACACCAACGCCAAGCTTTCGGTGTGGCAGGCGTTCGTCGCGCACACGGTGCTTACCGGCACTCTCACAGCGTCCTCGAAGGGAGTCGGCGTGTTCGCGATCTACACCCTCTCGTAGCCGCCGGCCGAGGGCGCCGGCGAGGTCTCGTTCGAGGATCTCAACCGCCATTGCCGCCTTCTTCTGGCTGATGCCCTTGAAAGCGCACAGCCTCGCCCGAAGGTCGATTGCGCTCGGAATGCCGCCCCAGATCCGGACGGCGTCGCCTTGGTACTCGTCCACCACCCGCCGAGCCGCGTCCACAATCCACATCGGCACGAAGTTGACGAGGCGGTGGAGCATTGGCCGCTGTTGGAAGGCGGCACGCACGCTCTGCGGTTCCTTGGCGCCAAATCTGTCGACTAGCGGCGATGAGCCGCTCACGAACCTGCCTCCGAGCGATCAGCGCTGTGTGCCGATCTGGCGCGAGCTGCTGCGATCGTCAACGTTGCCGACCTCGGGCGAGCACTATGGCAGTCTCGCAAGCGGAACGGCTGCGGGCGAGCATCTCCATCTCGCGAGATATGGCTCGGTGTTCGAGTAACTCAGTGCCCACCCGTGTGATGTGGGAGAGAAGGACAGCAGCAGGAAGAGGCGCGAAAGACCCCCGACAGCGGGAGGCGGCGAGGCGCCCAAGGGGACTGAGAACAGGAGCCCGGTGCCCACTCGCCCCAGGCACCCCACGCTCGGCCACGTGTGCGCCCACGTTCGCCCTGTGGCGTCATTGCCCTGTAACCAAAAACGGGGATCGGCTACAGTTCTTCGTAGACCGTTGCCATGCCCCTATTCAACCCGGTCAAATGGACGTAAGGGACGTCGAACATGAGCGACAACATCGTCACCGGCGGCCCGCAGTCGCAACCTTCCAACGCCGCAGGAGGCGACCAGGTGCAGGTTCCCCCGGCGCCGACCGACTCGATCGGCCCCGACTCGACCGACTCGATCAGCCCCGACGATTCGGCGGTGCCGGCAGCGGAGCGAAAGCTCTCCACCGGCGACTACCTGCGGGAAATGACGAGGCCCAGATTCCTGGCCTCGATGGCCCGCGAGATCGTGTTCGGGGCACTCGATCAGGCTACGAACCCTAATAATCCAACCCGGTTGGGGCGGAGGCGGCACCGACCGAAGGGAACCTGAGCAGTACGTGAGACTCGACTCAACATGAGCTGCAACACCTGTTGGTCGCGCAGTCAATGCCAGCTGGACGGAGTTGTGCGTGAACCTCTCCAAGTCGCGAAGGGCCCCCAGGTTCACAATGGCGTTGCTCGCGTTCGCACCGTTGCTCGGGGCCTCGGCGGGCGTCTCGGCCACGCAAGTCCGCATGGCCCGAGCGACGGCCGCCGCCAGCACGCATAGCCCGACCGCGTACGTCGTCAACTACTACGACAACACAGTCACGCCCATCGACCTCGCAACCGGCAAGCCAGGCACCGCATCCCGGTCGGCAGCCGCCCGGACGCCATCGCTATCACCCCGGACGGCGCCACCGCCTACGTCGCCAACTCGAGAACTGTCTCTGGCAGCGTCACGCCGATCAACCTCGCGAACGGGACGGTGGGCACCCCGATCGCTGCCGGCGTCCAACCGGACGCCATCGCCATCTCGGACCAGAGTCTCGACAACTACGTCTACGCGAACAACGTGGTTGGCGACCAATTGTACGACCTCCAGGACGAAAATGACGGATGCGACGGCGGGGTCACGCCCCCTGGCAACTCATGGTTGGACAACACCGGAAGGCCGAACCAGACCGGGTCCCCGAGGTGTATCAGCTGAGTCGTACCGAGCTGCACCCCTGTCGGCACTCAGCCAGATGTCGCCAAACAAGTCGCGTCACGAGAGGATCCGGCAACGGGCGCAGTTGGTCCGTTCAGTCGGTGGCGTGAAGTTGCGAGCTAAGCGACCCCCAACGGGCGGTCCGGGGCTGGGCTTCGACTGTTCCAGTGATGATGTTGCGGCGGAACAAGAGCACGGGCTGTCCGCTCAGATAACGCGCCTGGGCGTGGCCGCCGTCTGGGAGGGTCACGACCGTACCAGCGGTGAGGTAGAGGCCGGCCTCAACGGAGGCCGTCTTCTCTGACCCGCTTCGGCCCGGGCGCGTACTCGAAGACGAGTTACAGGCAACGCGAAAAGCCTGATCTCCCAATCGGGGCCACGACGTCGCGTCCTCGTCGCCGAACGCGGCTATTGACCTAGTCGCAGCCAGCCGCGATCATCACAATCGCAGAACCCGTTACGCGGCTAGGGGGTCCCATCAAGCTGGCGGGCGACGGAGAGGGGAAATGGTTATGAGCAAGGACAACGTCCGGACGGCTTTTGCCGCGACGGACAACGAAGATGTGCGGGACCGAAGCAACCGTACGCGTTCCCGGCAGCTGTCGAGCCGCCGCCATACCGCGCTCCCGAGGTCGGTATCGAGACGCTCGGCTTCGACGAAACTCGCGCTCGCCCTTCTAATGGGCGCGGCGCTGTTCATGTTCATGCCGACGGCGGCGCAGGCAGGCCCATTGTCCGCGGTCGTCGCGCTGGGGTCGAAACTCTTCCCGACCGGCACTCCTGTGCCCGGCGGGGCGTCAGGAGTCATTCTGGCCCTGAGAGGCTCGTCGGTCACGCTGAAGGCGCCTCAGTACCTATACCAACCCGCGATCCCGCCTGCGACCACGCCGACGGTCTACGAGTTCATGTTCTGGGACGTGCACACCACTCTCATCGCCACTGAAAGAGCGAAGTTCACAGTGCCTAGTTCCGGCCCGGTATTGGCGACGGCTTGGTACTTACCCGTTTGTGTGACGACGTCCTGCGGCCCAGGGACCTCGGCTGTCACGACCTGGGCGTTCTCGCTCACTAATTACAAAGTGCTGCCGGACACGCCGATCGGCTTGGTTAGCCCAGCCGCAGCGTGGACATCGCCGAGCACGTCGGTGTCGACGGCCACGGCCGTGGATATCACCGCTCAGTCCTACCTCGGGACTGAAACCAGTTCCTCCGGCACCGTGTTCAGTTCGTGGTTCGTGTTCGGGGGGGCGAAGACGGTCACGATCAGCGGCCTTGATCTGAACGTGCCCGCGGGTGAATCGCCGTACGCGATCGCCTTCTACTACCAGTACACACATACCCCGATCATCTGCGTCGGGTTCCCGCATTGCATTTAGCTGCGTGAAGACCGAGGGCGAGGCGAGCGCCTAGCGGAGCGTCCGGCTGCGTGGATCTCACCGCGCAGCCGGTCAACCTCGGCGGGAGATCCTTCTGGACCGCCCAGCCGCAGATTCCCCTGCTCGGGATCCGCGTCTACCGGCGCAGCCACCGAAGCCTCATTCGGCGTCGCATCCATGACGGCTGGCGCTCGTCTGCACCCGTACCAGATCGGGACGCTCGGCGTGCGCACGAGATCGCCGATTTTGTACTCGGCACTTACTCCTTTCCCGAAGAGGCATCTGCGTACGGATCACCCAATTATGGCGATGGGCAAAGTTTGCCCAAAGGCGTTTAACGGGGTAAGCCCCTACCTGTTGCTAGTGGCGGCGACCTCGGACCACGTGAGCCTGTGGTGCGGCAGCACACCCCTCGACCACGAACTAGGTGAAGGGCACCAATTCACCGATCGGACCGCTGAGCTGGCACTCTTCGGCACCGTCGAGCATCATCTGCCATGCCCCTCGGCCTGTGCTACCTCGTCATGTGCCGGATCTTCGGCCTGCTGAGATACTGCCGGCGGACAGCTTTGGACAAGGACGTCGAGCTGATGGTGCTCCGCCACGAGATCCGGGTGCTGAAGCGTCAGCTCCATGGCCGCGTCCGCTACCGGACCACGGACCGCGCGATCCTCGCGGCGCTCAGTCGACTTCTTCCAAGGTGGCGCTGGGGTTGCTTCCTCGTCACGCCCGAGACCCTGCTCCGCTGGCACCGGGGAGCTCTCGAGACGCAAGTGGAAGCGATGGCGAGCCCAGCGAGGTCCTGGACGTGCCCCGCTCGGCGATGAGATCGTCGAGCTCATCGTCAGACTCGGCCGGGAGAACCACCGCTGGGGTTGTGTCCGCATTCAGGGCGAGCTTCGCGGGCTTAAGATCCGCGTCTCGGCAAGCTCGATCCGCCGGGTCCTTCGCAGCCACGGTCTCGGACCAGCTCCGCGCGGTGGACCGACCTGGAAACAGTTCCTCGCCGCCCAAGCCAAGGGCATCTTGACCACCGACTTCTTCGTCGTGGACACCATCAAGTTCACCCAGCTCTATGTGCTTTTCGTCATCGAGCTCCAGAGCCGCATAGTCCACGTCCTCGGTGTCACCGATCACCCGACCGGGTCCTTCGTCACCCAGGTTGCCCGGAACCTCGCCGGAGATCTCGCCGAGCACGCTCGGTCGTTCCGGTTCTTGATCCGAGATCGCGAACGCGAAGTTCACCGCCAGCTTTGACGAGGTGTTCGCCTCTGAAGGCATCGAGGTGATCAAGACACCCATCCGGTCGCCCCGCGCGAACGCGATCGCGGAGAGGTGGGTACGGACCGTACGAGAAGAGTGCCTCGACTGGACGCTCGTTCTCGGCCGTCATCATCTCGAAGCCATCCTTCGCGACTACGTCCGGCATTACAACCAGCATCGGCCTCACCGCGGCCTTCGACTCCAAGTACCCGCACCGCTCAGCGCAATGACCTCTGCTCCCCCGTCGTTCAGCGACGTTGGCCGTCGCGACGTGCTGGGTGGGCTCATCCACGAGTACCACGCCGCCGCGTAGTCCAGCTTCACGCAGGCCGGATTGTCTAGGTGTAGGGCGCCAAAACGTCGATCAGGCCCCTGAGCTGGCCCTCTTCGGCGCCGTCAACCATCATCAGTCATGGCCCTCCGACTGTGCTACCTCGTCACGTGCCGGGTCTTCGGTCTGCTGGGATCTCGCCGGCGGACAGCTTTGGACAAGGACATCGAGCTGATGGTGCTGCGCCACGAGGTCCGCGTGCTCAAGCGGCAGCTCCATGGTCGCGTTCGCTACCGACCCGCAGACCGAGCGATGCTCGCTGCGCTCAGCCGAGTACTTCCAAGGTGGCGCTGGCGTTGTTTTCTCGTCACGCCCGAGACTCTGCTCGGCTGGCATCGGGAGCTCTCCCGTCACAAGTGGAAGCGATGGCGAGCCCTGCGAGGTCCTGGACGTCCCCCGCTCGGCGATGAGATCGTCGAGCTCATCGTCAGACTCGGCTGGGAGAACCGCCGCTGGGGATGTGTCCGCATCCAGGGCGAGCTTCGCGGGCTCAAGATCCACGTCTCGGCGAGCTCGATCCGCCGGGTCCTTAGAGAGTGTTCGGAAAGTCTTTGCCGATTGATGCCCAATTTGGCCGTTGTAGGGTGCGATTTTCGCATAGGCTGAGTCCGTGGATACCGATTCGGCCGCATTGGCACAGACCTGGCGCACGACCCATGGCGATATGACCGACAACGAGTGGGAGCTCATCGCCGATCTTGTCGCTCCGTATTGGACTCCGGGTGGGATGGGCCGGCCGATCAAGGTCGACCGGCGTCGAGTGGTCGACGCCATCTTCTACGTCGCGGCGACCGGCTGTCAGTGGCGAGCCCTTCCCGAGTCCTACCCGAACTGGAACACCGTGCACCGCTATCACCTCGAGTGGTCGAGGAACGGCACCTGGGAGCACATTGCCGCCCGTCTCGCCGCGGCTGTCCGCGAGGCCGAAGGTCGCGAGGGCGAGCCGTCCGCGGGGATCGTCGAGGCCCGCTCGGTGCGGGCGTCCTCGACGGTGAGCAAGAAAACAAGAAGATTCGATGCGGGAAAGAAGATCAACGGTCGCAAGACCTTCGGGATCGTCGATACCCTCGGTCTCCTCGTCGCCGTCGTGGTCGTTGCGGCGAGCATCTCGGACAACGTCGGTGGGATCGCTGTCACCGATCGCGCTCGCGAACGCTCCGGGCGCTTCGCGAAGCTCTGGTGCGACGCGGGGTTCAAGGCCACCTTCATCGAGCACTGCCGCGGTCATCGCGTCGGCGTAGAGGTGGTGACGAGGATCCACGCGAGCCGGTTCGAAGTCCTCCCCAAGCGCTGGATCGTCGAGCGAACCTGGGCGTGGCTCATGAATAGCCGACGGCTCCAGGTCGACTATGAGCGCGATCCGGTCATCACCGAGGGATTTATATGGGCCGCCCACAGCCGCTACCTCCTCCGCCGACTCACCCAGTCACCGATCACCTGATCGCGCTGGGGAAACAAACGCGACAGTCACTTAGAAGCCACGGGCTCGGACCAGCTCCGCGCGGTGGACCGACCTTAAAGGGGTTCCTCACCGCCCAGGCGAGCGGCATCTTGGCCACCGACTTCTTCGTCGTGGACACGATCGGTCTCAACCAGTCTATGCGCTGTTCGTCATCGATCTCCAGAGCCGAGTAGTGCACATCCTCGGGGTCACCGATCATCCGACCGGCTTCTTCGTCACCCAGGTTGCCCGCAACCTCGCAGGCGATCTCACCGAGCAGGGTCGGTCGTTCCGGTTCTTGATCCGAGACCGCGACGCCAAGTTCACCGCCAGCTTCGACGACGTGTTCGCCTCCGAAGGCATAGAGGTGATCAAGACACCGGTGAGATCGCCTCGCGCGAACGCGATCGCGGAGAGGTGGGTACGAACCGTCCGGGAGGAGTGTCTCGACTGGACGCTCGTTCTCGGTCGCAACCACCTCGAAGCCGTCCTTCGCGACTACGTCCGACATTACAACCAGCATCGGCCTCACCGCGGCCTCCGGCTCGAAGTGCCCGCACCGGTCAGCGTAGTGACCTCTGCTCCCCCGTCGCTCAGCGACATCGGCCGTCGCGACGTGCTGGGTGGGATCATCCACGAGTACCACGCCGCCGCGTAGTCCAGCTTCACGCCAGCCGGATTGTCTACGCCTCTGGCCGCTAGTTTTGCGGTCACCCGGCATTGGCCTTCTCAATTGGACGACCGGGCGACGACATCGCCATCGCTGCTCGTCACGCGCCGCCTTCAAAGACAATCCGGGGCGATCTTCCCGAAGCCGGCCTGCAACCGGCGCTCCGACAAGCGCGATCGGAATATCGGTGTCCCACAGCTCCACAGTCATGGCAGGCAGTGGTGGGCTCACAACTCTGCGCGCTCCTCGGTGGCTGACCGCCTTAGGGTCACTCCTGTGAAGACTCCGATCGCCTGCACGCCCGAAGCCGTCGAGACCGATGCTGCCGCGCTTGTTGTCCAGGTGCCGGAGGAAGCGACCGCGATGCTGGACGACGTTGTCACTTTCACAAGGCCTGCCTGACAGACCATGGCAGTCACGATCTACGGCGTCACTGCCGTGAGCTTCATGATGGTGATGTACGCGCTCGAATCCCGGAGCCGCCACTTCATCGCCGCCTTCGCGCTTGGGTGCGCGCTGTCGAGCAGCTACGGGTTCTTGGCCGGTGCCTGGCCGTTCGGCGTCGTCGAGGGGGTCTGGACGCTCGTCGCGCTGCGCCGCTATCTGTCGACAGGAAAGCTCGCTACGTCGTCCTCGACTTCGCCAAGCTAGGAGCGCTCGGACAACCCAACGGACTAGCTGCGAAGGAGCGGCGTGCCCTCCCCCGGCCTCCCGAGGGGAAGGCGCCTATGAAGACGAGCCGGATCTGACCGGGGGGCGTGGTCACCGGGACGCTGGGTTGCCTGCAGGCGCCTGTTCGCTGTCACAGGACGATCGACAGCGTGATGATGACGGCGACCACTCCGATGAAGACCAACGCGATCAGCCCGGCATAGGCCCACAACCGCTTGCCGGAGGCGGCGACGGCCATGGCACCTAGAGCCTTCTCCGGGGAGAGGTCGTAGGCGGCCGGATCGAGCGAATCGAGCTGATTCAGATCAGCGACGAGATCGTCCACCGACTGGTAGCGGCTTTCTGGGTGGCGACGCATGGCATGAAGCACGACAGCCTCGAGCGACGGGGGTACGTCCGGCCGAGCCTTGCGCACCGGTTCCACGTTTCCCTGCAGATGTCCGATCATGACCGCCATGGCGTTATCCCCGGGACAAGGAGTCTCGCCGGTCAGAATCTCGTACATCATCACTCCCCAGGCGTAGATGTCGCTGCGGGCGTCACCCCGTCCGCCCTGCACCTGCTCTGGGCTCATGTAATCGGGTGTCCCGAGGCTCTCCGACAAGTGCTTCCAGGTGAGTCGACGGGAACCGTCGAGGCGCGCCGTGCCGAAGTCGGAGATCTTGAGCCTCCCCTCGTTGTCGACGAGGACGTTCTCCGGCTTCAGGTCCCGGTGCACGATGCCATGACCGTGCAGATACTCGAGGGCTCCGGCCAGCTGACGCCCCCAGTCGATCGCCTGGCTCACGTCCACCTTGTCGCTGCGACGCCCGATCCGCCGACGTAGTGACTCGCCCTCGATGTACTCGAGGACCAGGTAGGGCTCGGTCCCACTTTTGCCCCAGTCGATCGCCCGTTGGACACCAGGATGGTCAAGGCGGCTGGCCACCTCAGCCTCCCTCTGGTAGCGGTTGAAAAGGGCCGGATCGCCGAAAAGGCCGGGGTCAGGCATCTTCAGCACGACAGTGACACCGGTCTTGGTATCGGTCGCCTTGTAGGTCTCGGCATAGGCGCCGATCCCAAGTAGCTCGATGATCTGATATTGATCCACTACCTGGTCGGGTTGAAAGCGCGCCATCCTCGATCTCGCCGGAAGAAGGGTCGGCGGGCTCCCGCAGCCGGGACCGCACGGTCTGTCGTCACCTTGACGACGAGGACCGTGACGTTATCATCCGTCCCCGCCTCTATGGCCAAATCAACCAACTGCTCCGCCGCGTCCACCACCGTCGGCACTGCAAGTGTGCCCACCGCCCCGGCCCGCTCTGCGATCTCGTCGCTGCTCACCACGTCCCACAGCCCGTCGGAGCACAGCACGAAGATGTCCCCGGCCTCGGTTGCGGCCTTGATCACGTCCACCTGGACCACCGGCCCGATCCCCACCGCTCGGAGGAGTTGAGAGCGGCTGGGGTGCTTGGCTGCCCGCTCCGGGCTGAGCAGGCCCTTGCGCAGCATCTCCCCGACCCTGGAGTGGTCCACAGTGAGCTGAGTGCAGGTTCCCTGGCGCACCTGGTAGCACCGGCTGTCACCGATGTGGGCGACAAGCGCCTCGCGCCCGGCCAGCGTCAGTGCGGTGAAGGTGGTCGCCATGCCGTGATGTCTGCGTTCGAGGGCGGCGTCGAAGACGGCGCCGTTGGCAGCATTGGCGGCGGCCCGGAGAGCCACCGGCGGAGGACCAGGATCCGGAGCGGTCCACGCGGCCAGGGCCGAATCAACGGCAGTCCGGCTGGCCACCTCCCCGGCGGCATGGCCTCCAAGCCCGTCGCACACGATGAACAATGGTCCCCGATCCCAGGCGTCGTCGGGCGAAGTCGGCGCGTACGCCCCGGCGAAATCCTCGTTGTGGGGCCGGACGTCGCCGGCCTCCGAGCGCATGGCCCACCCGAGCTTTGCGAGGAGGCCGTGGCCCCGGAGCGAACCGTTGCCCGGGCCGTCTGTCGGCGGGTCGGGACCAGATCCAGGGTTGGTCATCGGCCGCACCCACCCGGAACGCGTGTGTTGTCATCCAGGCAGGCCGAGTAGCCTCCCCGACCGTGGCAAACAGCAGCCGCAAGAAGACGAAGTCCAGCCGGCGACAAGCTCCACCGCGACGACCGAGCGAGGATCGTGTTGTTCCCGATCAGTCGTCGGGCGCGCCGCGGCGGCGAGGCTTCGATCCCGCCCAGCCCTTCCAGGTGGGCAGGAGGCCATCTTCGCCCCTCTTGCTCGGGGTGATCGGAATGATGTGGGTCGCGGCGGGAGTGATCGTGCTTTTTGCTATGCATGCCGGATGGAGGTTCCTCCCCGCTGTGGTCTTCGTTGGGATCGGGCTCTATTTCGTGCGCGGCTCCAGCGCGACGATCCTGCGGCGCGAGCGCCGAAGGCGAGGCTGACCGAGCCGGCACAGGTGGGTCCCGTCGGATCTGGCACCTGATACCCGGGCGTGGTCCTGGAACCTCAACTCACAGCCACCGCCGACCGCCTCCGCTCTTCGATGATCGCCTGAGCCCTCGTCTTGTTGGGGTTGGCAAAAGCCCAGATGATGCCAATCGCCGCCCAGAGCACAACCACACCCAGGGCTTTGTAGGCGTCACCTGGTGTGGTGCCCGAGCCGGTCAGGGCGATGTAGAGGACACCGAGCATTTCCAGCAGGTTCAGCACCAGGCCCAGCGCCGGGATGCCGATGTGCTTGATCAGGTGCTTGTCATGGCGACTGGCGAAGGCGACCAGGGTTATGCCGCACGTCGCCCCGTAGACGAGGAACGTCCCGAGGTTGGACGCCAGGGTGATCTGGGTCAAGTTGTCGACCTGGTGCGGGTCCGCGCCGAAGACTCCCAGCAAGGCGGAGATCACCGTGAGCACGACAATCCCACTGTGAGGGCTGGCGAAGCGGCCGTGAAGCAGGCCGAGGACCGAGGGCATCTCTTTGTCCTTGGACATGGCGTAGGTGATCCGAACCGCGGTGTTGAGACTGGCCAGCGCGGTTCCCACCAAAGCCAGGAGGACCGTGAGCGCCACGAGGATCGCAAGGGTCTGTCCGCTGTGGCCAAGGTAGCGGTTGCCCACCGTCTTGATCATGTCGCCGATGGGAGCCGCGTCGGTGGCCGCCGCCGCGTACCCGTGCGCCAGGGTCTTCCCCGTGCCGGTGGTCAGCGCCGCGCCGCCGATTGCCAGGTTGGCCGAGAAATACTCGAACAGGTAGCAGACCCCGCCCTGGATCAAGAGGCTGATCAGAACACCGCGCTTGATGTCGCGTTGCGGGTTCTTCGCCTCGGACCCCAACGCCGTGGCCGACTCGAAGCCGACCAGCAGCAGGATGGCGATCGTCGACTGGTACAGCATGTCTATGACACTGTGCGGGATGATCACATGAAGGGCGTTGGCACGCTCGAAGCCGCCTGAGGCATGCCCCTGAGCGAGCCGGAACCAGATGAACAAGACGCTGACCAGCAGCAAACAGGTGATCTGGATCACGTTGATCGCGATCGAGGTCATCGTCGACCCGTTGATGCCGCGAAAGGCGATGTAGCCGACCAGGGCAGCGAAGACGACGGCCACGATGGCGAGCGGCATGTACGTCAACTGGTGGTGGAAGACGGCCGAATACAGGTAGCCGAACAGGGTGGCGGTATAGGCGACCATGATGCCGGGATAGATCCAGTAGTAGAGGTGGCTGATCCAGCCCACACTGAGCTTGGCGAACCGGGCGTACCGTTGGTGCTCCGGGCGTTCTTTCTCCAAGAAGGCGGCCTCGGCGAAGTAGTAGCTCGAGCCGGTACCGGCGTCGGGGTAGATTCGGGCCAGCTCGGCATAGCTGTACGCCGTCAGGAGTGCAAGGATGAGCGACAGGAAGAGTCCGGCCCACATGCCGTCGGCGGTCGAGGTACCGTGGCGCGACAAAGCGGCTTGCGTCTGAAATGTCGTCCACAAGAAGGCGCCTGGCGCGATCAGCGCCATGGCGTTGACGGTGATTCCCGTCAACGTCAGGCTCCTTCGCATCTCTCTGGCGCTCACATCCGACATCAGGTCCGCTCCTCTTCGTTCACCGTCATTCACGCGGGCGGTTGGGGCGTCGCCACGCACCGCTGCGCTTGACCACGAACGATAAGGAATCCTCGTTTCCTCACCATGAGCGCTGTGTGAACAGCTCATTACGTCTGACGTCGAGCACACTGCGGTCGTGCGCCGCGCCATGGGATGGCGAGCTCGCATGGATGGAGGTGTAGGGCACCAATTCACCGATCGGACCGCTGAGCTGGCACTCTTCGGCACCGTCGAGCATCATCTGCAATGCTGTAGGGCACCAAAACCTCGATCGCTGCCCTGAGCTGGCAGTGTTCGCCACCAGCGACCATGATCGGCCGTTACCTTCATCCTCTGTTACCTCGGCCTGTGCCGATCCTCGGCCTGCTCCGATCGTCTCGCGGACCGAGACGGACACGGACATCGAGATCATGGTGCTCCGCCACCAGGTGCGTATCCTCGAGAGCCAACTCAATGCGCGCGTCGCCTACCGCCCTGTGGATCGGGCAATCCTCGCCGCCCTCTCCTCGGATGCCTTCTATCTAGCGGTCGCTTACCTGGTAGCACCCAGGTTGGGATACACGTCGGCCGGGATTGAATGATCCTGACCGCCTGCCTGTGGCGATCATGTCGTCCAATCCTCCTGCACAGAATCCCCAGGTCAGAGGCTGTCGCATGAATCCTGACTGTCCTGCCCGCGTTTTGTCAGCGCGCGGGACAATTGGTGCATGCCGATCAACCTTCGTGAGGCCGATCGCGATCAGCTGTTCCTGCTCCGTCCCTCGGTCGCCGACTGGCTCCCAGAGAACCACCTCGCCTTCTTCGTGCTCGACGTGGTGTCCGAGCTCGACCTTGCGGCGTTCTATGTCGAGTACCGCGAGGACGGTCGCGGTGGTGCTGCCTACGACCCGGCCCTCGTGCTCGCCGTGCTCGTCTATGCCTACTGCGTCGGGGAACGGTCTTCGAGACGCATCGAGCGCCGGCTCGTCGAGGACGTCGCCTTCCGGGTCGTGGGTGCGAACCAGCTCCTCGACCACGCCACCCTTGCCCGGTTCCGCCGGCGTCACGCCGAGCCGATCGCCGAACTGTTCGGCCAGGTACTCGGACTGTGCGTGCAAGAGGGACTCGTCGACTCCAAGGTGATCTCCATCGACGGCACCAAGATCGAGGCGAACGCCTCGGCGTGGGCGAACCGCACCCGCCGCCAGCTCGCCGACGAGATCCTCGCCGAGGCAGAACGCCGGGACGCTGAGGAGGACGAGCGCTTCGGTGAGAGTCGTGGCGACGAGCTCCGCCGAACTGGGCGCGCCGTGATAACCGGCGGGCCAGAGTCCGCGAGGCGCTCCGCCAGCTCGATGAGCAAGGTGCCGCTGACTTCGAGAGCCACCTCGCCGAGCGAGCCGCACGCGAGCAGGCCACCGGCCGCAAGCTTCCCGGACGCAAGCCAGCCCAAGGTGGGCAAACGGGCAAGGAACGCTTCGCCAACCCGACCGACCCGGACTCGAGGATGTTGCGGGCCCGCAACCGCTTCCTCCAGGGCTACAACACCCAAGCGGCAGTCTCCACCGACCAGGTCATCGTGGCCGCAGAGGTGACCAACGCCGCGCACGACTCGACGATGTTCGTCCCGATGGTGAGAGCGAGCGAGGAGAACCTCGCCTTAGCCGAAGCTCATGGCATCGGAACCTTCGTCGCCGACACCGGCTACTGGAGCGTTGAAAACGTGATGATCGACACGCCGGCCGAGGTGCTCATCCCCCCGATGCCGGCGACCAAGGGGATCGCCGATCCCGACGACCCGCGCATCCAAGAACGCTCAAAGGTGCTGGCGCGTGTCGTCGGCGGGGGAGCTCAGCTTAAAACAAGCCGCCCTCGAGATGGGTGTCTCCTACAACTGGGCTCGCCAGTTGCTCGGCGACCACCGGGTTGGACGAGGCGACCCCGCCGTGCTCAGAAACCAGATGCTCGATCGGCTCTCCACTGCCGAAGGCCGCCAGACCTACGCCAAGCGCAAGGTCACCACCGAACCGGTCTTCGGCAACATCAAGGCCAATCTCCGATGTCGCCGCTTTTCCGGGCGCGGGATGCAGGCGGCACTGAGCGAGTGGCGCCTCATCTGCTCTGTCCACAACCTCTTGAAGATACGAAACCACCGTCTCGCTTTCGCATAAGGGGAACTTCCGGGTTCGTTCGCTCGACTCGGGCGAATCCCTTCGAGTTCTTGCAAGAACCGCTCAGGTCCTACCTTGCGGATCAGTGGTCCCGGAGCCCCTCGATCCAATCATGCGACAGCCTCGTCAATCGCTTGGATCGGGTTTTCGACTCTCGCCTGCCGCCGATCGCCCCTCGCGACCGTGAGAGCTATCGACCTGACCGCTCCTGAACCAGCCGCTACGAGCAGAAGCCGTGGATTGTTCGATCGGACGACGACTCGCGGTGTTCATCCCGACCGCCTCGGCGTCCCGTAAGGGATCGCTGCGGTACGGATGTCGTTCCGGCTCGGACGGGTCACGGCTGCTTCCTCTTCCGCCCAGCGCCTTCGCGCCGCCCACCACGGCGATCCGGGCCGACCCGTTTCGCGAGCGCCTCTCCGAGACGACCACCCTCCGCGAACGCCATGCCGGCCGCCTCCACGACGCCCGAGACGGTCGTCGAATGCGCCTTGGCGATCCGGTCGAGGGCCTCGGCGGCTTCGTCGGTCCGCGAGACGGTCCGGCGCTTCACGGGTCCGAGCGTGATCGAAGTCATAATTCGGTTCTCGATATGTTGCTGAATCAGCTCAAGCAAAGGTCCACCGCCTGCGCCGTTCCAGCCGGTTCAGCAAGCGTTAGGCGTCGGCTTGCTTGGTTGAGCGGTGTCCAAGCACATATCCGCAGACATATCCGCCGGCAGCCTTGTGCTCGACCCGTTCGACGTCAGCTTCAGGGAGCACCGCCTGGAGGAACTCGAGCTCTGTGGCACAGGCTGCTCCGTAGAGGGAGGCCACCGGCCAGATGGCGCAGTTGCAGAGTGTGACCCGATAGCTCTCATCAGGAAGTTTGTCGAACTCGGCCATATACCCCTCCGCGTCGAGGATCTCGGCCAGCGCTGCCACCTTCTCGTCGAGGCTCTTGCCCACTAGTTGGTCTTGGGCCTGCTCGACGCGCCGAAGCCGACGGCGCCCAAAGACGCGGGAGAGGAGGTTCGGATCTTCCTCCTCCATGTAGCCGAGCAGCTCAACGGAGAGGTCACCGATGGCTTGGGCGAACGGCATCTCTCCGTGATGGGTGCTGTGGTATAGGTCGGCGGGTCGCCCGGGGTGTCCGGAACGCCCTCTCTGCTGGCGTGTCGCGACGAGCCCAGCCGATCTTAGGGCTGCCAGGTGCTGGCGAGCGGCACTTGGCGTGATCGCCAGCGCGTCTGCGAGGCCGTCAGCCGACGCTTCGCCCAGCCTCTTTAGCGCGACAAGGGTGTGCCGCTGTGCCGGTGATAGGTCGATCAGGGTGACCGGCACGCGCTCCTGAAGGGTGCCACATCACACGCGGCCGCGTGACAAGGACCGACACACCCGTCCACCTGGCAACCAGACTGGGCCGGTGACTGTCCGCCTTATCACACTCTCCCTACGCCAGGTTCTCCGGCTCCTGCTCCTCACCTGCAGGTCGTCTCGCGCGAAGGACCTCGAGCTGCTCGTGTTGCGCCAGGAGCTCGCCGTCTTGCGCCGCCAGGTGTCCCAGCCGAAGACGAGGCGCGAGGAGCGCCTCGTGCTCACGGTGCTGCAGCGGCTCCGTCCTCTCCACGAACGCCTCTCCAACCAGTTCACGCCCGACACGCTCCGGCGCTGGCACCGAGAGCTCGTGCGGAGGAAGTGGGACGGGCCACACCGGATCAACAAGAGAAAGACGATCTCCCTTCAGACCCAGCTCGTCGTCTGGCGGATGTCGCAGGAGAACCCGATGTGGGGCTACCGGCGCATCCAGGGCGAGCTGCAGAAGATCGGGATCGATATCTCGGCGACGAGCATCCGCCGTATCACCGCACCGAAGCGCCGTCCAGGACCCAAGCGCGACACGTGGCGCCAGTTCATGAGATCGCAGGCCTCCTCGATCATCGCCTGCGACCTGTTCACGGTCGAGTCGGTGAAGCTCACGACGCTCCATGTCCTGTTCTTCATCGAACTGCACACCCGTCGAGTGCTCATCGGAGGCGTCACGGACGGGGCGGCAAACCTCGCCTGGGCGACCCAGATCGCCCGCAACCTCTCAGAGGCGCGAGAGGACCGTGTGGAACCGGTCCGCTTCCTCGTGCACGACCGCGACAAGCGCTTCGGGGCGAGCTTCGACGAGGTCTTCAAGGCCGAGGGGATCGAGATCGTCCGCACTCCCTGGCGGGCGCCCAAGGCGAACGCATATGCCGAGAGGTGGATCCGCACCGTGCGAGCCGAGTGCCTCGACCGTGTCATGGTCCTCGGGCGACGCCATCTCGAGTACCTGCTCAGCACTTATGTCAAGCACTACAACGAGGAGCGCCCGCACCGAAGCCTCGGGCTCGAAGCACCCGGGGGGCCACAACCTTTAAGAGCACTGAGCCCGGAGCCGAGCGAGATCGGACGCCGCGATCGCCTCGGTGGGCTCATCCACGAGTACTACCGGAAGGCCGCCTGAACCTTTCGATCGCGGACCGGCTAGCCGCCAGTCCGTTCAACCGGCGCCCTCGGAATGACCCGGTTGAAACGCGGCCGTGTTGGCGTTGCATCTCCCTCCGCGGATCGCTGCGCGAATCCAGCCCTTCATTGAACTGCGCACGGTGACCACAGAGGGTGACCGATTGTCAGGTGGCACCCTTCAGCGTTTTTCGTGGTACGTGTACCACGAGTTTTTGTACCACATGCACCACGAACATTGGGAGATCTGGCGCTGCGGAGCCTCCAGGCATCACCTTCCAAGGTGATGCCTGGGTACAAAAGAAGCGTGATTCGCCTTACCGAGGCGCTCGCGTAGCCGTCTGATTGAGTATCCACCAGATGCTGGGGCTCAGTTCCTAGCGTCCGAGGGATCCTGACGACACGGCTCACTAACCGTCTGCCGACCGCACGCGGTCTGGCTTCCGAACGAGGTGCCGGTCGTCAGGTTCTCTCCGTGGCCTGGCGCCAAAGAGGCGTGAACGCCGGATCGCAGAACTGCAATCAGACATGCCGACCACGGATCACTTGCGCGACGACGAAGGAGCAGTCATGACGGTGATGATCGGTGTCGACCCGCACAAGGGATCGCACACCGCCGTGGCGGTTGACGTGACCGAGCTGGCCCTGAGCCAGTTCAAGGTGCCTTCCGGGCCGGCCCAGCTCGAGCGGCTGTTGACCTGGGCGGGACGGTTCCCGGAGCGGTCCTGGGCGGTGGAGAACGCCACGGGTCTGGGCTACCTGTTGGCGCAGCAGCTGGTGGGCGCCGGCGAACGCGTTGTCGACGTCCAGCCCAAGCTCGCCGCCCGAGTGCGCCTGCTCGACTCGCAATCGGCAAACAAGAACGATCCTCACGACGCCCGCTCAGTGGCCATTGCCGCGCTGCGCTCGCCGGCGCCGGTGGAGGTCCGAGCCGAGGACCACTCGGCTGTGGCCAAGTTGTGGTCGAAGCGCCAGCGTGACCTGGCCCGGGCTCGCAACAAGGTCGCCTGCCGGCTGCATTCGCTTCTCTGCGAGCTCGTCCCGGGCGGGGTGCCGGACGAGATCTACGCCACAAAGGTGGCGAAATTGCTGGCCTCGGTCCAACCGGGCGGCGCGGTGGTCGCCGCCCGGGTGGAGCTTGCCGGTGACCTGCTCGAGGACCTGCGCCGCCTCGACGAGCAAATCAAAGAGTCCAGGCGGCGCCTCGCTGCAGTGGTGAAGGCGTCGCGGACCTCGACCACGAAGATCTTCGGTGTCGGCCCGGTGGTCGCCGCTACGGCGATCGGGCTCACTGGAGATGTGACCCGATTCCCGAACTGGGATCACTTCGCCTCGTTCAACGGCACCGCGCCCATCGACGTGTCCTCTGGGGGCAAGAAGGTCTACCGGCTGTCCCGACGCGGGAGCCGGCATCTCAACCACGCCATTCACATGGCGGCGGTCACCCAGATCCGACACCGCCACAGCGAAGGGCGCGCCTACTACGACCGCAAGGTGGCCGAGGGCAAGGGTCACAAGGAAGCCCTCCGCTGCCTCAAGCGGCGTATCAGCGACGCGCTCTACGCCTGCATGGTGGAAGACGCCAAACGGGACGGACGCCTGCTCGAGCGAGGCCCGGGAGGGCAATCGGGGAACGGCTCTGTCTCCAGCGCGGCCGGCTCACACCCCGAGACACCGGCTCTTCGGACAAGCCACTCCCGGGCCCGTCGTCAGGCTACGACAGCCCGCCGAACGTCGTCTCCAGCGAAGACTCGAGCAATGGCGACGAGCGTGGCAGCCACACGGAAGGCGACTGGAAAAGTGTCTTGACAAACAGAGAGGACTCGTTCGGATCGCCCATCACTCCGATATAGCTCGGAGTTTCGGGCGCACGATCTGTTCGCAAGTCCCAGGCACTTCAAGGTGACCCCCATCACCCAGCGCCGAGCGCGACGGTCGTCGTCGAAGTACGGTTGGTGTCTCAAGCCGATCTGGAGAGCGGAGGACGAGATGTCCGTACTCGTGAGGATGTCTGTGGCCGGGATGGACGCGGCAACCTATGACCAGGTCTCACCACACCTTGTCGAGCTGATCAAGCAGCAGCCTGGCTTCGTGATGCACGTCGCCTACCCGAGCCCTGGTGGATTCGCAGTAGGAGAGGTCTGGGAGAGCCGGGAGCAGTGGGCGAAGTGGTTCAACGAGAACGTCAAGCCGAACGTGCTAGGTGAGATCCAGCAAGAGGTGATCGACCTTCACGCGGTGGCACAACCGTAGGATCACCTCACCCGTTTTCCCCCGCATGGCGAACGGCGCCCCGACCCGTTATGTCGCGGCCATCTTTTTCCCCGGCAAGGTTTTCGGTGTCGCTGATCTGTGCTCGCGCGTGCCCCGGTACGCCGCATCGCGCGCATAACTTGAAGCACACTGGTGTCGCGCTGCTCGCCCTCGCCGGTGTCGATCCCTCAGAGAACGCTCGACGGGCTGGTCATTCGAACATGGCGTTCACCTACGACCGTCACGGCCATCTCTTCCCCGAGATTGACACCCGCTCCGCAACGATGCTCGAAACGATCCCTTCTGGCGGTCTCGACGCGTTGGAATCGAGCGTGCTTTGAGCGCCACGCCGCTCTCGGTCGTCACCTTCGGACATGGCGGGCGAAAGTGCTTTCCTGATCCGATCAGTTGTCCGTGCTTCACTTGCGCATCGCACGCCTACGACGCACGCCGGGTCGTCCCTGCGAGGCTTTCCCTTACGACTGCTTTGGGAAGGGCCCCGGAGATTTTTGACGGAATCGACGCTTAGGCGGCCATGTACGTCAGTGATGACCAAGTTGACGAGAAGCCGATGAGCTATGACACGGATAACAGAGCAGGCGGCGAGCCTCGATTCGAACGGTTCTACAAAGAGCACCTTCTCGACATCTCCGGTTACGTGCGCCGACGAGTGTCTTCATGGGAAGCATCAGACGTGACCGCCCAGGTCTTTGCCGTCGCATGGCGACGTTTCGAACAGATACCGCCACCGCCAACCGATCGGCTCTGGCTCTTCGGAGTGGCGCGGCGGACTATCGCCGATCACCGACGATCTGGCATTCGCCGACTCCGACTGCATAAGCGCCTCGTCGAGCAAGCGCAACCCTTTGCTGCAGGCGATAATCTCGATCCCGTTCACGCTCGAGTTGAGTTAGCGATGGCTCGCTTGCGTCCGAAGGATCGAGAAGTTCTCCGCCTCGTGTTTTGGGACGACCTCACTTACGCCGAGGCCGCTGTCGTACTCGGCTGCTCTCCGAACGCGGTCGAAGTCCGTTTTCGACGGGCACAAGGTCGCGTCCGGAGCGCACTTTCGATCGTGCCCGCGTCCGGTGAAGCCGCCGATGCCAACACCGTTCCTATTCGTCAATGGAGGACCCAACCATGAACATCGACACATTGATTCGCGAAGTGAATCCAGCACCGCGCGATGCCCTTGCCGGTCCGGACTCATTCGAGGCAGAGGTGATCTTCGAGCGTTCGATGAGCGAGCCCCCGCCTCCGAAGCGGCGACCCGTTATTGTCGGCGGTTTGACGCTCGGTACGCTCGGCATTGCTGCTGGCGTTGCGCTTCTCATTTCTTCCTTCATCCCGGACTCACCTACCCGCCCGACCTCAGCAGCGGCAGCGACGCTCGCGCACCTTGCCGATGTCGCAGCAGCACAGCCAGCGACCAACGCACCAGGACCGGGGCAGTTCGAGTACACGGAGTCTGAGTCGCTCACACAGAACTGTGACTTAGACCAGCCTTCCTACTGCTACCAGCTTTCCGAGCACCGCCAGCTCTGGGTGGGTTCTGACGATTCAGGTCGACTTCTTGAAACCTTCGCTACGCCGAGTTTCGCCACGTCAGCGGACCGCGCTGCGTGGGTGAGCCACGGAAGCCCGGCACTCTCGACTGGAACCTCGGATACGACTTTCGGTCCGAACACCATGAGCATTGGTCCGCCTGGATTCTCCGATCTGCCAACGGACCCGACTGCACTCGGCGCCGAGCTTTCGGCCCGAAAAATCGAAGGCGGACCTCCTGGGCCGGCTGAGGACTTCGTGCAGATTGGCGACCTACTGCGAGAGACGGACGCATCGCCAGCTCTGCGGTCTGCGCTTTATCAAGTCGCGGAGACGATCCCGGGTGCCACTTTGCTCGGTCCGGTGCACGACCACTTGGGACGTCAAGGAGTCGGTATCGGACGGATCGGCAATGGGATCGAGAATGAGTACATCTTCGACCCAACGACAAGCGCCTTGCTCAGCGAGCAGCAAGTGGCGACGGTGGCCAACGCGGCTAATGAAGGGGAAGCAGCAGGCACCGTCCTCGGGTGGACCGTCTATCTGTCCTCGGGGATTGTCGACTCTCTCTCCGATACGCCGACGGATACAGTGACGCCTGCTCCACCGGTGAGTTGCACGGAGGTTCCTGGCTCTCCCGGTGAGTCGCACTGCACGAACGGGCCGTGAGACCACCGGTAGTGCTGCTCCGACTACCCACGACATCGTCATAGCGATTGACTCGAGGGATCGACGTTCGGCCCCGCTCCGAAGGTCTGGTCTCGTAGTCATTGGTGTGCTTCGCTCCAATTAGGCACGTATTAGGCACGCCGGGTTGCGACCGCCTCCCGTCTCGTTAGAAAGGTCAGCTCAGGACATGGGTCACTCCTCTTTACTGGGCGTCCTCGGCAGCACACCTGATGTATAAGGGTTTGTCCATCCCGCGACAGAACATCCTCGCACTCGCTTATTCAAGTATCGAGAGTCCGCGCCCGAATCGGCAGGGATCTGTGTGGGTCGCCGCGCGCACCTTGGGATAGGCTGCGCGAGGGAGGCGATGTGGCCAGCGTGTCGCCCATCGCAGGGCTGGTCAAGCCCTCACGGAGTTCCGCAGGACGAGGGAGGGGGATGTCATGACGGACACCGCGCACAGCAACGGCGGGACGGCCCCTCCACACCTGGCGCCGGTCGAGGCGACCACGGCACGGCCGCCCCGCAGCTTCCAGATCGTGCCATTGCGGGGACTCCCGGTTGTCGCGGTGGTCCTCGCCGGGCTCGTCGCCACGATCGCCAGCAACCAGCTGTGGGCCATCGACTTCTTCCACATCGTCGGCGGGGGGATGTGGACGGCGCTCGACCTCTTCCTCGGGTTCGTGATCGGGCCCATCCTCGGCCGGCTGTCGATCTCGGCGAGGACCGAGTTCACGACCCGGTTCATGCCGAAGATGGTCCTCATCATGCCGACGCTCGTGGTCTGCACGCTCGCGGCAGGATGGCAGCTCGCCCGTCACCTCGGGGACCTCGACGCCAGCTACTCGCACCACGGCTGGGTCGTCGCCTCGTTCATCGTCGTCGCAGTGATGGCGGTGATCGCGCTCGGAATCCTTGAGCCCGCCAACATCGCGGTGCTCTTCGAGCTGAAGAAGCCGGAGCCGAATGGGGAGATCGTCGGTCGTCTCATGCGCCGGTTCATCTTCACTGCCGGCATCACGGGGGCGATGCAGGTGGCCACGCTCGTGATCATGACCAGGATCGCGACGGCGTGATGAGCGACGCGAACAGCACGACGCCCATCTTGGGGCCGACGCAGCGCAGGGGGGACGGATCGGCGCCCTCGACGCTCGAACGTCGGCTGCCACCGATCGCCGAGCTGGTGGTCGCCTCGGTGGCGCTCATGCTCTCCGGCGGGGTCTACCTCGCGGCCCACCTGCCCCACCAACCCCCGCTCGCCCCCGCTGTGGGGTTGCTCGCCGGTGGAGGGGCGCTCACCCTCGCCGCCATGGTACTGCTCAGCCGGGTCCGCCCCTTTGCCTGGGGCACCTTCTTCCTCGTGGCGCGCTGGGCACTTCTCGCCTATGTCGTCATTGCCGGCATCCTCGGGTTCGTCTTCGTCTACGACCACACCCGGGGCACCACGCTGGCGGTGCTCATCCTGACACTGGTGGTCTTCGCGGTCGACGTCCCGACAATCATGGCGTTCACGGTGGCGCGGTACCACCTGTAGGGTCCAAAAACGTGATCCTGGGCTTGACCAGGCACGATCGATCGGGTGAGGATCCTGCCCCGTGGCGCTCTCGTTCCTGTACCGTCTGCTCCGTAGTCTGATCGAGCTCGCCCGGGTCCACCGGATGGACGCCATCGACAAGGACGCCGAGATCCTCGTTCTCCGTCAGCAGCTGGCTGTCCTTCGCCGTCAGATCGCCCGGCCCTGCTTGTCTTGGTCGGACCGAGCACTCATTGCTTCATTGGCAAGACTGGTGCCGCGCGAAAGGTGGGCGTCGTTCCTTGTCACACCCGAGACGGTCCTCCGGTGGCACCGGGCCCTTGTCCGGCGACACTGGACCTGTCCCCATCGAGTCGGGAGCCCCTCGCTCCCTGACGAGACCGTCGAGCTGATCCTGCGGCTCGTGAGAACCCCCGCTGGGGCTACCTCCGCATCGTCGGGGAACTCCGAAAGCTCGGCGTCAATGTCTCTAAGGGCAGCGTCGCCAGCGTCCTCCGCCGTCACGGCCTTGGACCCGCGCCCCGACGAGTTGGGCCCAGCTGGAGCGAGTTCCTCCGCGCCCAGGCCAAGGGCGTCTTGGCCACTGATTTCTTCACGGTCGACACCGTTCTGCTCCGCCGTTATTACGTGCTGTTCGTCATCGAGGTCGAACGGCGCGTCGTCCACCTGCTCGGCGTGAGCGCCAACCCCAACGGTCTGTGGGTGACCCAGGTCGCTCGCAATTTCGCAGCGGAGCTCGAAGAGGCCGGACGCCAGGTGCGTTTCCTCGTCCGCGATCGAGATACGAAGTTCACAGCCAGCTTCGACGTCGTGTTCGCGTCGATCGGCGTCGAGATCATCCTCACGCCCGTTCGCTCGCCAAGAGCGAATGCCTTCGCGGAGCGCTTCGTCCGCACCGCCCGGGAGGACTGCCTCGACCATCTGCTCGTCCTCTCACACCACCACTTAGAGACCGTCCTCGCCGAGTATGTTGAGCATTACAACACCGCCAGGCCGCATCGCGGCCTTGACCTGACGCCGCCGGAGTCCACCACCTCCCTGGTCGGCCGGAGTGGCGCGATCCGCCGACGCGACGTCCTCAGCGGTCTCATCCACGAGTACGAACTCGCCGCCTGACGCCAGTCCATGCATCTCCCCGCACCGAGTGAAGGAGAGTCCGCGCCTCGCGACGCTCTCGCTCTGGTGCGAGTTCACAACCGGGGTCCTCACTGCCCGCCCAACTCCCTGGGTCCCCTGGCGCGCGGGGGAGATCGGGAAGGCTTGGATTCTTAGACCTTTCACGTTGTGACCTCGCGATCATGCCGGTCGGCTGCCCTGTGGCGGTGACCACCGAGGAGGCTGTGGCGCACCTTTCCTCAGACCCGACTTACCTGTGGGACTCGTGATAGTCAACACTCCGATCCGGTTTGGCTGCCAAGACGCGACGACTGGACGTCGGGGTCCAGGTGGAGCGCCCGCAGCGTGGGGAGGACGAACGACCTGGAGGCCGACGTGGGTCGGCGCGACGATGAGACGGTTGCCGGAACGGTGGAGGTCTTCAGCGTTTCATTCGGTCTCCTCGGTTTCCATGCTTGTACCCGTGTGCGAACGCCCAGACTTACCTCGGTGCACGGAGCGCTCTCCGGCGACATGATGGTGGATGGGGTGATCCCCACACGGAGAAGTTGCGGTCGCTCATTCTTTGGCGGCTGTCCAGGTGAGAGCCTGGCGAGCATTCGGGTTGCTGGAGCAGACCGCAGATCATCATTGTGATTGCGGGCGGGACGCGCACGGGAGCAAGCGCCGTTCAGGCGGCCTCGACCCAGGCGTCGTCGCCGGCCGCACGAAGGGCGTGGTGGCACCAGCGCGCCAGCTTCCTGGCGACAGCAAGGGCGGCTCGTTGTGTCCCGAGACGCTCGCGAAGCGAGCAGAAGTACTCGTGGTCCGGGGAGGCCTTCTTCGTCGAGGACATGGCAGCCTCATATAGCGCCCAGCGCAGGAGTCCTGGCCCTTGTCGGGCGAGATGTCCCTTGGCCCGGTTGCTGTCGGACTGGTAGACGGTGACGTCAAGGCCGGCATGACGCACGGCGTCAGAAGACGAAGAGAAACGCCGGGTGTCGCCCATCTCGCACCAGATGGCGACAGAAGTGACCGGTCCGATGCCGTAATGGGCGGTGAGCGCCTGGCAGCCCGGCTGGTGCCGTGAGAGACGGGCGAGATCGAGCTTGATCGGAGCGAGCATCTCGTTCACGACCTCGATCTGTGCCAACGCGACCTCAACGGCACGCCGGGCCGCCGGAGAGAGTTCGGCGTCGTGAAGCAAGGTCCTGGCCTGTTCGCCCGCCACCGGACATCCGAGCTCGGGAACGCCGTGGTGATAGAGCGTGGCGTGGAGGCGCTGGGTCCACGCCACTCGTTGATCGGCGAGATCCTTGTAGAGCCGGACGACACCACGAGCTTCGAGCACGTGTCGAGGCGGGATCCAGCTCTCGGGGAGCTCCCCGGTCATGAGCAGCTTGCGAAGATGCCGGGCGTCGCCACGATCGGTCTTCGCCCGTCGCTTGTTGCCCCGGAGAGCAGCCGTGTCGGCCGGCTCGGCGACGTGAGCGCGAAAGCCTGCGCGCTCGAGCTCCTCTGTGACATAACGCCAGCCGGTGCAGCCTTCCATCGCCACATCACCGCCGGCGCCGTCGAGGCTGGCGAGAAAGCGCCGCAGCTCGACCCGGTCAGCGGGCGAGACGCGCCCACGGACGTTCTCGCCAGTCGCAAGGTCGACTATGTCGAAGGTGAGCTGCCGGCGGTGGATGTCGATTCCTCCTACGATTCCCATGGGATCCTCCTCGAGCTCCTGATGAAGACCGCCCCGGCGTTTGATCGTCGGTGCAAATGCCGTAGTACCACTACGACCGTGCCGGGGAGGGTCCCACATGCCATCTTTGGCGGCTCAACCCCACTATTGGAGCCCTGCACCCCTGCTGACCTGGGCGCGCTGTGGATAAAGTCGGGTTTTCGAAGTCAAATGTAGTGACAAATGGGTGATTGACTGGTGGGATCACACGCCTGTAATATGTGATTCATGTACGTGAAGGTGAGCACAGTGCGTAGCGGCAAGAAGACTTACCGCTACCTCACCTTGGCCGAGTCGTTCCGCAACGAGGACGGCCAGCCCCGGAGTCGGATCGTCGCCCGTCTGGGCGAGGTGTCGGAGATGACCACCTCGGGCGAGCTCGAGCGGATCGTCGAGGCACTGTCGGCCCAGTTGGGACGCGGAGCTTGCGTCGCGCTCACCGCCGAGTCCGCTCCCTCGTATGGGGCGATGGCCGCTTGCGACGCCTACTTCTCGCGTCTTGCGCTCGATGAGCTGTTCGACACCTTGGGTTCCCGCCGGCGCGCGGCGGGCCTTGCGGACGCGGTCTTCGCGATGGTGGCGAACCGGCTGTCGGATCCCTCCTCCAAGAGGCGCTGTGTCACCGAGTGGCTCGGGGCCGACGCGGCTCTGCCCGAGGCTCGCAGCGCCGTGTCGCTCGACCGGCTCTACCGGGCGCTCGATGCCGTCGCGGACGGTAAGGACGAGATCGAGGCCCACTGCTACACACAGCTGTGCAACCTTACGAACCTCGATCTCCGCCTTGTCTGTTACGACCTCACCTCCACCTACTTCGAGGGGGACGAGAAGTCCTCGGTCCGCTTTCCCTCCAAAGCCTTCGGCTACAGCCGCGATCACCGCTCAGATCGCCCACAAGTGGTGATCGGGCTCCTCGTCACCTCCGACGGCATTCCGATCGCCCACCACGTCTTTGCGGGCAACACCGCGGACCGCTCGACGCTTCCCGAGGTGATGGCCGACCTGCAGACACGCTTCGGGGTCGGGCGCATCGCCCTTGTGGCAGACAGAGGTCTCATCTCAGAAGAGAACCTGGCCTTGGTCGCCGAGCGCGGCTTTGACCATGTACTCGCGACCCGCCTGCACCGCGACCCGTCGGTCGCCGCCGTCTTGGAGAAAGCCGCCGACAAGGGCGCCGTCTTCGTGCCCGTCGGAGACGACGGGACCAAGGCGACCGAGGTCACCTACGAGTCCCGCCGCTATGTCGTGGTCGACTCGCCGCACCGCCACGTGCGCGACGACGAGCGACGATCGGAACTGTTGGCGCGGACCGAGGACCGCCTCATGGCCCTTGCCGACCGGGTGCGTCAGGGACGCCTCGTCGACCCGGCCAAGATCGGTGCCGCCGCCGACCGGATCCTCCGTGACTCCGGGGTCTCCCGTTGCTTTTCGACCAAGATCACCCCCGGCGTGTTCAGCTGGGACTACGACGAGGAGGCCATGGACTACGAGGAGAGGCTCCTCGCGGGCCGCTATGTGATCACAACCTCGCTCGATGAGAAGACCGCCTCGACCGCCCAGGTCGTCGGCCACTACAAAGCCCTGCAGTCGGTCGAACGGCGCTTTCGGGTGCTGAAGGACTTCTTAGCGTTGCGCCCGGTCTTCCACTACACCGAAAAGCGCGTACGGGGACATGTCGCCATCTGCGTGCTCGCCGCTGTGATCGAGGCCGTCATGGCGCTCGATCTCGTCGGAGCAAAGCTCACCGACCCAGACCTCGAAGGCCAGCATCTCACCGCACGACGGTGCCTTCGTGAGCTTCGAGCGGATCCGGATGGTCCGTTTCACCGACGCGAACGGCAATGAACGTCAGGTAGTCACCCGGCCGAGCCCCTTCCAGGCCAAGATCCTCGCCGCTCTCGGCGTCGACACCTCCACCTGGCGCTCACGCATCGCCTGAGCTAGCCCGATCACGGTTTGTAGGGCAAAAACCGCTTCACCGCGACCTCGTGAGCAGGACTTTCAATTCTGAGCCGCCGAAGTCGAGCCTGAGATCACGACTTTATCCACAGCTCGCCCAGGTCACAGGCTCGCGCATCGCCTCCGCAGGGAAAGTCGCGCCAAAGATGGCATGTGGGACCCTCCCCGGCACGGTCGTAGTGGTACTACGGCATTTGCACCGACGATCAAACGCCGGGGCGGTCTTCATCAGGAGCTCGAGGAGGATCCCATGGGAATCGTAGGAGGAATCGACATCCACCGCCGGCAGCTCACCTTCGACATAGTCGACCTTGCGACTGGCGAGAACGTCCGTGGGCGCGTCTCGCCCGCTGACCGGGTCGAGCTGCGGCGCTTTCTCGCCAGCCTCGACGGCGCCGGCGGTGATGTGGCGATGGAAGGCTGCACCGGCTGGCGTTATGTCACAGAGGAGCTCGAGCGCGCAGGCTTTCGCGCTCACGTCGCCGAGCCGGCCGACACGGCTGCTCTCCGGGGCAACAAGCGACGGGCGAAGACCGATCG
Source organism: uncultured Acidimicrobiaceae bacterium (assembly GCA_963836935.1). Taxonomy (GTDB): domain Bacteria; phylum Actinomycetota; class Acidimicrobiia; order Acidimicrobiales; family Bog-793; genus Fen-455. Next base: position 36,721 of record CAWILM010000019.1, on the reverse strand, counting down.
TGGCGACGCCCGGCATCTTCGCAAGCTGCTCATGACCGGGGAGCTCCCCGAGAGCTGGATCCCGCCTCGACACGTGCTCGAAGCTCGTGGTGTCGTCCGGCTCTACAAGGATCTCGCCGATCAACGAGTGGCGTGGACCCAGCGCCTCCACGCCACGCTCTATCACCACGGCGTTCCCGAGCCTCGGATGTCCGGTGGCGGGCGAACAGGCCAGGACCTTGCTTCACGACGCCGAACTCTCTCTGGCGGCCCGGCGTGCCGTTGAGGTCGCGCTGGCACAGATCGAGGTCGTGAACGAGATGCTCGCTCCGATCAAGCTCGATCTCGCCCGTCTCTCACGGCACCAGCCGGGCTGCCAGGCGCTCACCGCCCATTACGGCATCGGACCGGTCACTTCTGTCGCCATCTGGTGCGAGATGGGCGACACCCGGCGTTTCTCTTCGTCTTCTGACGCCGTGCGTCATGCCGGCCTTGACGTCACCGTCTACCAGTCCGACAGCAACCGGGCCAAGGGACATCTCGCCCGACAAGGGCCAGGACTCCTGCGCTGGGCGCTATATGAGGCTGCCATGTCCTCGACGAAGAAGGCCTCCCCGGACCACGAGTACTTCTGCTCGCTTCGCGAGCGTCTCGGGACACAACGAGCCGCCCTCGCTGTCGCCAGGAAGCTGGCGCGTTGGTGCCACCACGCCCTTCGTGCGGCCGGCGACGACGCCTGGGCCGAGGCCGCCTGAACGGCGCTTGTCCCGTGCGCGTCCCGCCCGCAATCACAATGATGATCTGCGGTCTGCTCCAGCAACCCGAATGCTCGCCAGGTTCTCACACCCTGGACAGCCGCCAAAGAATGAGCGACCGCAACTTCTCCGTGTGGGGATCACCCCATCCACCATCATGTCGCCGGAGAGCGCTCCGTGCACCGAGGTAAGTCTGGGCGTTCGCACACGGGTACAAGCATGGAAACCGAGGAGACCGAATGAAACGCTGAAGACCTCCACCGTTCCGGCAACCGTCTCATCGTCGCGCCGACCCACGTCGGCCTCCAGGTCGTTCGTCCTCCCCACGCTGCGGGCGCTCCACCTGGACCCCGACGTCCAGTCGTCGCGTCTTGGCAGCCAAACCGGATCGGAGTGTTGACTATCACGAGTCCCACAGATAAGTCTGGTCAGAGTTAGCAGGGAATGCCAAGGTGAATCGGGTTCGGCACGGAGTTGCTCGACCTAATCACGAACGCCTAGCGCTGAGCCTCATCGTCTGTCTCCGGTACCGCCGTCTCCCAGTCGGGGCCACGGCGCCAGACCACTGCGGACCTCGGTTGACGAGCCGGATCCGTTCTGCTCGGCTCCGAGGGTCGCCGTGCCCTCTTTCCTTACTGGTTTGCTCAGGGCAATTATCTCGACGCGGCTCATGGCTCGAGCGTGGATCGGGTGCGGCTCCGATCGTCCGTATCCGAGGAGGCGGCTCATCACTTGGCGATGGCTGGCTCCGAAGCGGCGTCGCCCGAACCCTGAGCGGTCACGGGCTCAGCACCGAGTCGATCTACCTCACGCTCGGGTGGTGCCGGCCTGAACAGTCACGATCACAGAACGCGAGAACTGTTGATCGGTAACAAGATTCACCGCCGCCGCGAAGAGACGACGCGCGCGACGGCTGCGGAGACTGCCTTGACGACGCTCGGATTGAACACCGTTGGAACGATGTAGACCGGCGAAAGCTCTTGTGCCGTGACGACGTCAGCAATCGCTTTGCCGGCAGCGATCTCGATCTCTTCGGTGACCTGTCTTGCACCAACATCGAGGAGACCTCGGAAGATGCCGGGAAAGGCGAGCACATTGTTGATCTGGTTCGGCTCATCACTCCTGCCCGTCGCCACGATGGCGGCGTAGCGTCGAGCCAGCACTGGGTCAACTTCGGGATCAGGGTTCGCGAGAGCAAACACGATCGAATCGGGCGCGAGGGTCTTTAGGTGCTCCTCGGTTACAAGGTTCGGTCCAGAGACCCCGATGAGGACGTCCGCACCAGCCATGGCGTCGGCGAGACTGCCCGTTCTCTTCTCCACATTGGTGTGCGCGGCCAGCCAACGGCGAGCGTCATCGAGGCGGACGTCATGTTCGGACAAGATCCCGTTTCGGTTGATCCCAATGACGTCTCCGACGCCTTCGGCAAGGAGCAACTTGGTGATCGCGACGCCGGCGGCACCGACTCCGAGCACGACGACGCGGATGTCTTTCATCTCCTTTCCGACCACGCGGAGCGCGTTCGAAAAGGGCCGCGAAGACGACGGTCGCTGTTCCGTGTTGATCGTCATGGAAGACCGGTATGTCGAGCGCTTCGCGCAACCGCGACTCGATCTCGAAGCAACGCGGTGCCGAGATATCCTCAAGGTTGATCCCTCCGTAAACCGGAGCGATGCACTCGACGATCCGCACGATCTCATCGACGTCTTGTGTCGCGAGGCACACTGGCCACGCGTCGACGCCGGCAAATCGTTTGAACAGAAGGGCCTTTCCTTCCATTACCGGGAGTGCAGCCGCTGGACCAATGTTGCCGAGGCCCAAGACGGCAGACCCGTCGGTCACGACAGCCACGGTGTTGCGCTTTATGGTGAGGTTCCTGGCGACTGTCGGGTCGTTGGCTATTGCCATCGAGATGCGGGCGACGCCAGGCGTGTATGCCATCGAGAGGTCATCTCGGGTCTTCAGCGAGACCTTTGGCTCGACCGAGATCGTTCCGCCCAAGTGGAGGAGGAACGTCCGGTCGCTCATGGCCAGGACGTGCGCCCCGTCAACAGCATCAACGGCGGTTCGGAGCAGTTCAGAGTGTCCGTCGTCGATGGCATTGCAGGTCAGATCAACGATCATGCGGCCTACGTTCGGCTCAACGACATCGAGAGCTGTTACGGTGCCACCGGCATCGCTAACGGCGGTGGTGACTGCGCCGATACCCGATGCGTGATCGAGTTCGACGCGCATGGTTACCGAATATGAGGCACTGGGAACGCTCACAGCGGTGAGGATTTCGCGTCGCGCGCGTGACTGAAGATTCTCTTCACCACAGTCGATCGCATGAATGCAACGGCGGTAATCGACATGCCTGGGATCATATCGGCCTACGTTCCGCAGGTCGCACGGGGCCTTCAGGTCGAATTTCGGGGTCGGCGTCCAACGCTCGTGGGCCGCCGCGAAGATCGATCGCAACGGACGGGTCGCATGAGCGTGCCTGGCGATCTCGCTCTACGACAGCTATCGATAGGGCCTCGAGCTCGCTGAACGTCTCGCGCAGCACCCCCGGTGTTGTCAAACCAGCCTAGGTAGCGAGCCGCGAGCTCTTCGGGGAGGAGCCGGGTCAGCGTCTTGCCCTCCGCTGTGCGGGTCCACTGCAGGTAGGGGCCCGCGCAGCCCGGCGGGCGCACCCTTGTAGGAGCTCCGCACGAGCTTGGCAATGACTCCCACCTCCACGCGGTGGCCGATCAGGTGCCCCGGGACGTAGTGGCGGGCCTTTTGGACCTTGGCGACGATGTCGCGTTCGCTGTTGTCGTCGCTCGACTGCTTTGGCGTGCCCTTCCGCCATTCCACGTTGCGGAAGCCCTCGAGCCTCCGACAACAGCTCGAAGCAGAACCCTCGAAGTCGGTCGCGTCGAAGTCCTCGAGGCCCACCCCGTTCGCGCCGCCAGCGTAGGTCTGTCAGCGACAGTTGGCCGCGTCCGTCACGTGGCGGCGAAGGTGTGGGGCACCAATATTCCGATCGGGCTCGTCTGAGCGCCAGATGCAGGCCGGCCTCGGAAAGATCGCCCCGGATTGTCTTTGAAGGTGGCGCGTGACGAGCAGCGATTGCGATGTCGTCGCCCGGTCGTCCAATTGAGACGGCCAGTGCCGGGTGACCGCAAACGGAGCGGCCAGAGGTGTAGACAATCGGGCCGACATGAAGCTGCACTACGCGGCGGCGTGGTACTCGTGGACGATCCCACCCAACACGTCGCGACGGCCAACGTCGCTGAGCGACGGGGGAGCAGAGGTCACTGCGCTGACCGGTGCGGGCACTTCGAGTCGAAGACCACGGTGAGGCCGATGCTCGTTGTAATGCCGGACGTAGTCGCGAAGGACGGCTTCAAGGTGGTTGCGACCGAGAACGAGCATCCAGTCGAGGCACTCTTCACGGACGGTCCGTACCCACCGCTCCGCGATCGCGTTCCGCACGCGACGATCGGATGGGTGTCTTGATCACCTCGATGCCTTCGGAGGCGAACACCTCGTCGAAGCTGGCGGTGAACTTCGCGTCGCGGTCTCGGATCTAGAACCGGAACGACCGACCATGCTCGGCGAGATCCCCGGCGAGGTTGCGGGCAACCTGGGTGACGAACGCATTGTCGGGATGATCGGTGATCCCGAGGATGTGCACCGCTCGAGTCTTCAACTCGATGACGAAGAGCACCTAGAGCTGGGTGAAGTACACGGTGTCGACGGTGAACAAGTCCGTGGCGAGGATGCCCTTGGCCTCCGTGGCGAGAAACTGCCGCCAGGACGGCGACTGCGGGGAGCAGGACCGAGACCGTGTCGGTGAAGGATGCGCCGGATCGAGCTCGCCGAGACGCGAATGCCAAGGCCTCGAAGCTCGCCCTGGATGCGGACACAACCCCAGCGCCGGTTCTCTCGGGCGATCCGGACGATGAGCTCGACGAGCTCATCGTTAATGGGCGGCCGACCACGGCCACGCGTGGATCGCCGGCGCCGCCATTTGCGCCTCGAGAGCTCTCGGTGCCAACAAAGGAGCGTCTCTGGCGTGACGAAGAAGGAGCGCCAGCGCCGTCGCGCCAGCAACCGGGAGAGGGCGGCGAGGATCGCCCGATCCACAGGGCGATAAGCGACGCGCACATTGAGTTGGCGCTCGAGGATACGCACCTGGTGGCGGAGCACCATGATCTCGATGTCCTTGTCCGTCTCGGTCCGCCAAGAGGATCGGAGCAGGCCGAGGTAACAGAGGGTGAAGGCCACGGCCGATCATGGTCGCTGGTGGCGAACACTGCCAGCTCAGGGCAGCGATCGAGGTTTTGGTGCCCTACACCTCACATCCCGAACGAGCGACAACTGGAACGCGCGCTGCAATGGCTTGATGCACAGTCGCTTAGCGGTGGAATCGACCGCGCGGGGAGTCGGCTTCACACCTGATCCTCGAGCCCTGCGGTACGTCGACTAGTCCCCTATCACCAGGCGTCTGCGTCGCTCCCGTGAAGCCTGCGTGTTCGCCTCGGTGCATGAGGGGCAGCGGCAGCCGCCGTTGTAGCCCGAGCGCGTACCGTGACACCGATGCAGTACTGATCCGGTTTCGGCTCTCGCATTTGGCGTCGAATGATCCCGGCATACAGCTGGGCGTCCTCAACGCCGCTTTCAGCATCTTCATTCGGGTGCTTGGCGTCAATGACCAGAAGCGGCTTCGCCTTTCGCTTCGTTCCGTAAGCGAGGTAATCGGGAGCGTAGGTGCGGCGCTTGCGGCCCTTGTCCATCGCTTCGACGGCGATGCTCTTCTTCGTCGCCAAGTAATCAGGGCCGTATCCAAGGTCAGCTAGAAGCGGAGTCACGAGAAACTGCTCCACGTCACTCTCGTTTTGGAGCACGGCGAGCGCACAGTACTTGTTTTTGAGGGGGAGCGCAGTGGTCACGATGTCGCCTTCTTAATCCCCTACGGGGCTTGTTCGTAAGCCGACTTGCACTTTGGGCAGACGGTTGGCTCTTTGGTTCGATCGCGCGGAACCCACTCATGCTCGCATCGCTCACAGCGATAGCCCCAGAGTTGGACCCTAGCCACGCCAACAGGTTCGCGGGCAATAGTTGTCGAAGTCAAGGATGCCATTACTAGTAGCTATCAGTGGTAAATACCTAATAGGGGCACTTTCTAAGAAGGAGGACCCTTCGTCGGATCCTGCACCGGCTCGCTCTTCGGGTCGACCTTCAGGTGCGCGGCTAGCGTCTCTTCGGGGTCGTAGCCGAAGCCGACGAGCTGGGCCAGATCTGAGACCGAACCGGCCTGCATCGACGGCCCTCCCCGAGGGTGCCGGGCTTGTCGCACCTATCGGGACGATATCGGCACGTAGTCGCGGCGCCGGTGCCCGACATAGAGCTGCCTCGGTCGCGAGATCTTCGTGTTGTGCTCGAGCATCTCGACCCAGTGCGCCACCCACCCTGCAACGCGCGGAACCGCGAACAGCACCGGGAACATCTCGACCGGGAAGCCCATGGCCTGGTATATGAGCCCGGAGTAGAAGTCGACGTTCGGGTACAGCTTGCGGGAGGTGAAGTACTCGTCGGCGAGCGCGACCTCCTCGAGCCTGAGCGCGATGTCGAGGAGCGGGTTCTTGCCTGTTACCTCGAAGACTTCGTAGGCGATGTCTCGTATGATCTTGGCCCTGGGGTCGTAGTTCTTGTAGACGCGATGGCCGAACCCTTGCAGGCGGCCGTGCCCCTCTTTCACGGAGCGGACGAAGTCAGGGACGTTCTCGAGGCAGCCGATCTCGGTGAGCATCCGGATGACGGCCTCGTTCGCACCGCCGTGGAGAGGGCCGTAAAGGGCGGCGCAAGCTGCGGCACATGCCGAGTACGGGTCGACCTGGGACGAGGCGACGACGCGCAGTGCAGCCGTCGAGCAGTTCTGTTCATGATCCGCATGCAAGATGAACAGAGCCTCCATCGCCCGCACGAGCACGGGGTGCGCTTCAAAACGGGATTCCGGGGTCTTCAACACCATCGACAAGAAATTGGACGGGAAGTCGTGCGAGTTGTCGGGATAGACGAACGGCATGCCGACGCTGTAGCGGTGCGCCGCGGCGGCTAGGGTCGGCATCTTCGCAATCAGCCGGATGATCTGCTTGTGGCGGACATCCGGATCGAAAATGTTCTTCGCGTCGGGGTAGTACGTCGAAAGCGCCGCGATCGCCGAGACGAGGATTCCCATGGGGTGGGCGTCGTAATGGAAGCCCTCCAGGAACCTCTTGCGCATGCTCTCGTGTATGAAGGTGTGGTAGGTGATCTCCTGGACCCATCCATCAAGCTGCTCAGCGGTCGGCAGTTCGCCGTAGAGCAGCAGGTAGGCGACCTCGAGGTAAGTCGATTGCTCTGTCAGCTGCTGGATCGGGTAGCCGCGGTACTCGAGGATCCCCCTGTCGCCGTCGATAAAGGTGATGGAGCTCTCGGCGCAGGCCGTGGCCATGAAGGCCGGGTCGTAGAACCAGATACCCGGGAGGAGCTTGCTCCACTCCTCTGCCGATACTCCGCCGTCGACGATTGGGATCTCGATCGTCTGCCCGTTGCGGTTATCCGTGATCGTCACGCTGTCCACCACGACTTCCACCTCCTTCGGCTTCTGCCAGGCTGACGTCGTCGGCACCCGGGCGTGCGGTTGACGAGCTGCTAATGCCGTCGTCGCCACATCCTATGGCCGTGCCGGACGGCACCGGGGGGCCTGTGTGCCTAACCCCGCGGCCTCCCGCCCTAAGTGCTCTGCCCTCCCGGCGTGGCTGGCAGGGCCGGGCGCTTGCTGCGCCGGCCCGCAGCCAACGACGCCGCGCCCTGTTCGCCCGTGTGCGCCCCATTCCCGCACCTGGTCACCACACGTCTACCACCCCGCCCCGACGCCGCCACGTGGGCGAACGTGGGGCGGTGCGGACACCCGTTGGCCTGCCATCATTCGAGAGTGCTATGGCACAACGCATGCTAGGAACTATCGTGGCGATCGCGTTAAGGCTGACGCCTGGCCAAGACGTCCTGCCGAGAACGCTCGCCCCGACTGAAAGGGACACTGAGCGCCAACGACGGCATGGCTGGTGGTCGCCGGCAGCACCCTCCAGGTAGTCGGTGTTTGCTTCGCCGCTTTGGGCATTCACCAGGTTCGGAAGAGCTGGGCGGATCGTCCGGGTATCAGCGGGACATACGCCTCCCGCACGTAAGACCCACGCTGGTCGCGAGCCTCACCGAGCGTGACCGGGCCTACCTCAAGGCGCTAGAGACCTGGCTCGACATGTACCCGGAGATGCGGACCGAGTAGCCGAGCGCGCTTGGAGGAACTGCGCGGGTAGGACGGCTCGGCGACGTGAGGGCGAGTCGGCCGTTCCCGAACCGTCTCGATATGTGCTCGGACCGGGTTAAGGCGAATCGAGGTTCGGGCTGCACGTTCTGTATTCGCGACCGCCTCCTACCGGCATGTCTGAAGGAGCGGGGCCGTGTCAATCGCGGCGAGGGCTTTTCCTGCATCGCAGACGGAGATCGCTGACGGCAACCTGACTGCGGACGCGTGCCACTAAGGCTTCGGGGACAAAGTGGAGCGCCCGCCTTGTTCAGGTAGATCACGATCGTCGAGATCATGGTCCCCGAGGCTGCTCGTTCTGCCTCGACGATTCGGTAGAGGAGCTGGCCCATCGCCGCACGTTCGCTGTCGAGGTCGAAGTCAAACGGACAAACTGCGGTTCGCCGACTCAGCACGGTGTCCAGTTCCGTGTAAGTCGTTGTTCGTTGCAGCCGAGCTTGGTCTACGAGGAAGCGCAGCCCCTCGGACGTGAGTTCGTCCCACTCCGTCTCGCTGCGGCCGTAAAGGGCGTCAGCGCCGTGAGTCGCCAAGAAGGTGACAGTAGGTCTCCGCTGTCTCGCGCGCGTCTGGATTGCGCGGACGAGCTCCCCGAGCAGCAGAAGGAGGAAGGCCGATACCATCCCGCATCCCTAGTCTCTCCCTAGCTTTCGAGTTTTCCCTGTGCACCGAACGCCATCCAGCTCGAGCATCTCTTTGTGCCGAAAAGGGTCCGGTCCAGCCGCAGACACTTCCAGGCGACGACATATACCGTCGGACTGCTCGGACGCCCCTCTGCACTCACGTAACCCGAGGACCTCGTGCGTCAGATGCACCGAACCCCCGCTCGTCGCATCGCCTGCAGTGCTCGCTCTCCGTCCCCCGGATGCAGATCGACCGCACGGATGGCATCGGTGAGCACAACCACCTGGTATCCGAGTCGGATCGCGTCGAGTGCCGTCTCTTTGACGCAGTAGTCCGTGGCGAGCCCGCAGAGGGCAACCAGGCCAACTCCGGCCTGCGAGAGCGCGTCCCCCAGCCCCGTCGACCTCGTCTCGCCGGTGCCGACATCGCGCATCCAGAACCCCGAATAGCCGTCCTCCCCGCCCGTTCCCTTCCGGAAGACGATCCCGTCCACGATCAGGTTCGGAACGAACTGTGCTCCCCAGCTGTCGGCGACGCAGTGCACAGGCCAGATGCCTCCGTCCTGGGCGAAATGAGGGGTATGCGCGGGGTGCCAGTCCTGGGTGTAGGCGATCGTTGCCCCCGCCTGCTTCGCGAGTCGCACGTTGGCGTTCGCTCGATCGATCACCTCGCTCGCGCCCCGGACGTAGAGACTGCCCCGAGGACCGGCGAAATCGTTCTGGAGATCCACGACGAGAAGCGCAGTTCGGAGGTTGAGGGAGAACGTCGCGGAGTCCATGTCCCATTGTCCATCGACGCCGACCTGTCGTGGCACAGGGCGGATCGTTGCCCATTGCGCCAGGGTCCGCCACCATGGTGCAATGGGTACCGGCCTCCTGCTCGACCTCTACGAGCTCACCATGGCCTCGAGCTACCTACGTCGCGCCATGACCGCCCCGGCCACCTTCAGCCTCTTCGTCAGGCGCCTGCCGCCGGAGCGGGGCTTCCTGGTCGCCGCCGGGCTGGAGGACGTGCTCGGGTTCCTCGAGGAGTTCCACTTCGATGACGAGGAGCTATCCTACCTGGCGTCGCAGGGATTCGGCGACGACGAGCTCGTTGCCTTCGCTCCGCTGCGCTTCACGGGGGACGTCTGTGCTGTTCCCGAGGGGAGAGTCGTCTTCGCCGACGAGCCGCTCCTCGAGGTCACCGCTCCCTTGCCCGAGGCGCAGCTCGTCGAGACCGTCTTGCTCAACAAGATCAGCTTCAACACTGCTGTGGCATCGAAGGCGGCCCGGTGCGTCATCGCCGCGCAGGGCCGCTTCGAGCTCGTCGAGTTCGGGATGCGCCGCACCCAGGGGCTCGAGGCGGCGTTGGCCGCAGCGCGGACGTCGGCCATGGTCGGGTTCGGCGCGACCAGCGACGTCGAGGCTGCCCGGCGTCACGGACTCGTCCCCTCAGGCACCATGGCGCACTCCTACGTCGAGGCGTTCACCGAGGAGATCAACGCGTTTCGCGCCTTCGCTACCGATCATCCGACGCGCACGACATTCCTCGTGGACACCTACGACACGCTGAGCGGCGTGTGCAATGCCATCGAGGTGATCCGGGAGAGCCACCTGGAGGATCGTGCCGGGATCCGGCTCGACAGCGGCGACCTGTCATCGCTCGCCTTCGAGGCGCGGCGGCTTCTGGACGAGGCGGGCCTCCCAGCGGTGAAGATCGTGGTGTCGGGGAGCCTCGACGAGCACCGCCTCGCACGGTTGGTCGCCGACGGTGCCCCCGTCGACGTTGCCGGCGTCGGCACTCGCATGGGCGTTTCGGCCGATGCGCCGTATCTCGACTCCGCCTACAAGCTCGTTTCCTACGACGGCAGACCCGTGGCCAAGTTGTCGAGCGGTAAGGCCACCTACCCGGGTGCGAAACAGGTCTTCCGTAGTCCCGGGTTGCGGGACGTCCTCGGCCTGCGCGACGAAGTGCCACCACGGGGATCCTCACCCCTGCTGGAGCACGTCATGGAGCATGGCCACAATCGGCGACCCCCAGAACCACTGGGGGTACAGCAGGAACGTTGTCGCAGCGATCTGTCCCTGCTGCCGCCCGCTGCGCGCGAACTCGTCAACCCGGTGGCGCCGACGGTCCAGGTGAGCGCGGCTCTGGTGACGTTGACCGAACAGGTGCGGAAGGACATCCAGACCCACGAGCGGGGGAGTGGCCCGGGCTTTCGCTGGGTCCGGTAGCTATCGGAAGCGGTTGGCGGCGGGCCGCCGCGGCGCTCGAGGCCGCTGTACCGTAGCGAGAGGCGTCCGGCGCGTGCCACGTTTCGCCCCAAGCACCCCACCCGCCGGTGCGGGGCACCACCGAGCGAGCGAAGCGGGCGTACGAGCGCTCGCAGCCCAGCTCCCGCCGCCGAGCGAGAAGGAGGTCCACGCCCTGGCGCACGAACGCGCCCGGCGCGTGGTCCGTGTCCCTTTGGCCCCAATGGCCACCGGGTCAGCAGTCGTTATCGTTGGTTAGAAGCGAGTCGCAGGGCCTGCAATGGAGGACTATCCAATAGAACCGAGCATTAGCAAATGCCGTGGCTCTCCGAATGGCCGGTCGACGTTTTAGGCGGTCAGGCTGCTCGCTGGTAGGGGGGTTACCCGTCGAAATACGTTCGTGTGCCTCCGCGCGCGACGGTGGGCGGTCTGCGGGCATCGTGGACGCGGTTACCGCGCAGTAGCGTTCTTGGGGTCTTCTGCTCGCAATAGTCCGACATGTCTGGTATTGCTCAGCTCCGTCGACGTCGCCATCTCCTTGCACGACTCGTCGAGCTCTCTGAGTCTCAACCGCCCAAAAGGCGGCCCGTGCTCACTCGTCCCCATCCTCGGGAGTGTGCGCGGTGCTAAGGGGGACGCCTTTGCCATAACGGGCGATGACGTGAACGTCGACGTCGGCTTGGCGCGCGAACCGGAGCACACGCTGGACGACCGAGGCCCTGCTCGTAACCTTCTCCCATCTCGACCTGCGCGACGCGCCGAGCACGATCTGGGTGATCTGGTTGTCCTTGGCGAACCGCACCAGTGCCGAGGCGGGGTCGTCCGCGGTGATCTCATGCCAGCGGGCTCCTAGGTCCTCCGCGAGGTGCTTGACGGCCGCGAGCGCCTCCTTGGACGCCGGCCGCGAACTGTCGTCTCCAATGACGTGGACAGCCTGTAGGTCAGCGTGGGCCCGTACCGCAATCCTGGCCGCGCGGCGAAGCACAGCGTCGGTTCCCGGTGCTGCATCGACGGCAACCATGATGCGTTCGGCGGTGTCCCAGACGATGTCGGGGTGCCGGGCGACGAGGTACCCCAGGAGCTCCTCCTCGGTCTCATCTGCAACGAAACGAAGCGCGAGCTCGCGGAAGGCCACGAGGTTCTGATAGCGGAAGAAGCTGGTGAGGGCACTGGGGATCTTCTCGGGAGGGTAGATGTGACCATGCAGCATGCGCCGGCGCAGCTGCTCGGGGGACGAGTCGATCAACTCGAGCTGGTCGGCCCTGCGCACGACCCAGTCGGGCACCCTCTCGCGGACGGCCACTCCGGTGATCTGCTGCACCGCGTCCGCGACACTTTCGAGGTGCTGGATGTTGACCGTGCTGATGACTCCGATCCCCGCGTCGAGGATCTCGAGCACGTCCTCCCATCGCTTGGGGTGCGGTCCTGAACCCGGCACGTTCGTGTGGGCAAGCTCGTCGATGAGCGCGACCTCGGGCTTTCTGGCAAGTACCGCCCCGAGATCCATCTCCTCGAAGGCCGTGCCGCGGTAGTCGACGACCTTGCGAGGGACGATCGGCACGTCTCGGATCTGCTGAGCCGTGAGCTCCCGGCCGTGCGTCTCGACGAAGCCGATGACCACGTCCGTGCCGCGCTTGTAGCGACGCCAACCCTCGTCGAGCATGGCCCAGGTCTTGCCGACCCCGGCCACAGCCCCGAGGTAGACGCGGAACTTTCCTGTCGGCTCGACGCCTTGATCGACTTCCTGGGTTCTGGCGGTGGAGTCGGCGTCGCTAGCCACCGTCCGACCCCAGTATCTGTCCGAGGCCTCTGGCTGACGCAGCAAGCCGCACGCCAGCAACGGACAGATTTCGGGGCTCTGACACAAAGGTTGAGACATTCACGGCAGGACACTTACTCCATCTTGGCGAGAGCCTCGTTCAACTGGAGGACGTCGATGTAGTTCGAGCCCAGGAACCCGAACTCAGCGGAGTTGGTCTCCCGGACGATGAGCTTGTCCAGCACCTTCGGCGAGAGCCCGGTCGCTTTCGACACCATAGGCACTTCGGCATACGCGTCGACCGGCGTGATGTCGGGGTCGAGCCCGCTTCCAGAGGTGGTGACAAGGTCCTCCGTCGGGTTGACGCCCATCTTGTGCCAGTAGGCGATCAGTGCCTTGGTGTTCTCGACCAGTACCTCGGACCGGGGTCCGAGGTTGGTTGCACCCGTGTCGCCGCTCTTGCCGTTCGCGACGAGCGGGTTGTCGCCGACTCCGGCGTACGGCCCAAAGTCGTCCGGACGGCCGTGGAAGAATTTCTGGCTGGTCCAGTTCTGGCCGACCAACGTTGAGCCGTTCGCCGTGACCGAGCCGTCGGCCTGGTGCTTGAAGAGCACCTGGGAGACGCCGGTGCCGACCAGCGGGTAAAGCAGGCCGAAGAACACGAGACATAAGAGGGCGAGCACGACTGAACGTCGGATTTGAGTGATCATCAGTAGGCCTTCAGTGCTGTAAGGATCAGGTCGATCAGCTTGATGAAGATGAAGGGCGCGATGATGCCGCCAACTGCGTAGATGTAGACGTTGCGCCGCAGGATCGCGGCCGCGCTGGCGGCCCGGAATTTCACGCCGCGAAGTGCCAGCGGGATGAGGGCGACGATGACGAGCGCGTTGAAGATCACGGCGGACAAGACAGCACTTTGCGGGCTGTGCAACCTCATGATGTTGAGCGTCTTGAGCTGGGGGTAGGTCGCGACGAACAAGGCCGGGATGATGGCGAAGTACTTCGCCACGTCGTTCGCGATCGAGAAGGTCGTGAGCGCCCCCCGGGTGATGAGCAACTGCTTGCCGATCTCGACGATCTCGAGGAGCTTGGTCGGGTTGGAGTCGAGGTCGACCATGTTGCCCGCCTCTTTGGCGGCGGTCGTGCCCGAGTTCATGGCCACGCCGACGTCCGCCTGTGCGAGCGCCGGGGCGTCGTTCGTGCCGTCTCCGGTCATGGCGATGAGCTTGCCGCCCTCCTGTTCCGACTTGATGAGGGCCAACTTCGTCTCAGGTGTTGCCTCGGCGAGATAGTCGTCGACGCCGGCTTCTTGGGCGATGGCCGCTGCCGTGAGAGGGTTGTCGCCGGTGACCATCACAGTGCGGATACCCATGGCACGCATCTCGTCGAAACGCTCCCGTATGCCTTGCTTGACCACGTCCTTGAGCTCTGATGACGCCGATGATCCGCGGTCCGTCGGCGACCGCGAGCGGCGTAGACCCGGCCCGCGAGATGCGCTCGACAGCCACGTCGAGGTCGGCAGGGATCGACCCACCGAGTTCGGTGACCCAACGCTTGACTGAGTCGGCGGCACCCTTGCGGATCCGGCGGGGGCCGAGATCGAGCCCGGACATCCGCGTGATGGCCGTGAAGGGGACGAAATGGTGGTCCACGCCGAGGCTCGCGGGCGCGGATATCGAAGCGCTCCTTGGCGAGCACGACGATCGAGCGTCCTTCCGGTGTCTCGTCGGCCAGCGACGCCAGCTGCGCGGCGTCGGCCACGTCCTGCTCGGAGTGGCCGCCGACGGGATAGAAGTCCGACGCCATGCGGTTGCCGAGCGTGATCGTGCCGGTCTTGTCGAGAAGAAGCGTCTGGGTGTCACCGGCCGCTTCCACGGCGCGGCCGCTCATGGCAAGGACGTTTCGCTGCACGAGCCGGTCCATGCCGGCGATGCCGATCGCCGACAACAGCGCGCCGATGGTCGTCGGGATCAGGCAGACCAGCAGCGACACGAGGATCACGACAGATACCGTCGCCCCCGCGTAGTGACCGAACGGCTGCAAGACAACGACCACAGGAATGAAAATGATGGTGAGCACGGCCAAAAGAATCGTCAGGGCGAGCTCGTTGGGAGTCTTCTGGCGGTTGGCTCCCTCCACGAGGGTGATCATGCGATCAAGGAAGGTTTGTCCCGGTTCTGCGGTGACCTTGACCACGATCCGGTCCGACAACACCTTGGTGCCCCCGGTGACGGCCGACCGGTCGCCACCCGATTCCCGGATGACCGGTGCCGACTCGCCGGTGATCGCCGACTCGTCGACGGACGCGATGCCTTCTGTGATCTCGCCGTCGGATGGGATCAGGTCTCCTGCCTCGCAGACCACGAGGTCACCCTTGGCAAGCGCTGCGGCCGCGACCAGCTGCTCTGTCCCGTCAGGGAGAAGCTTGCGGGCCTCGGTCTCCGAGCGCATCTTGCGCAGCGTGTCGGCCTGGGCCTTGCCCCGGCCTTCGGCCATCGCCTCGGCGAAGTTGGCAAATACCAGGGTCAAGAACAGCCAGATCGTGATGGACCAGTCGAAAAGGCCCGGATGCGCGATCGACTCGATGAAGGTGACCACCGTGCCGATGAGGACCACGAACATCACAGGGTTGCGGACCTGCACACGGGGGTCGAGCTTCTTGAACGAGTCGATGATCGCCTGGCCCAGGATCTGGCGGTCGAAAAGGCTTCGTGCCTGGGCGACACCGTGGGGCACATTTGCAGGCGCGTTCCCTGTCGCGACCGCCGTGGCAGCAGCGCCACCGCTGAGAGGTTCAGTTGAGTCGTTCATGTGGGAGGGCTCCATCAAAAGAACTTGCTGTGGATGAGCTGCTCGACGACCGGGCCGAGCGAAACGGCAGGGAAGAACGTAAGTCCGCCGATGATGACGATGACGCCGATCACGAGCCCGACGAACATGCCGTTGTCGGTCCTGAACGTGCCGATCGACTCGGCGACGGTTCCCTTGGCCGCTAGCGATCCTGCCAATGCCAGTGCCGGGATCATGATGCCGAAGCGTCCGAGGAGCATGTCGATGCTCCCGACGACGTTGTAGAACTGGGTGTTGCCCGAGAGCCCCGCGAAGGCCGAGCCGTTGTTGTTTGCCTGCGAGGTGAGGGCGTAGAGGATCTCCGTGAAGCCGTGCGGTCCGTGATTGAGCGGTCCCGCTCGGCCCTCGGCGACCGAGACGGCGATTCCGGTCAGGATGAGCACGATCATCGGCATGACGAGCGACCCGAGCCCGGCCAGCTTCACTTCCTTGGATTGAATCTTCTTACGTATGTACTCCGGTGTTCGCCCGATCATCAACCCGCCGATGAACACGGCGAGGATGGCGTAGAGGAGGATCGTGTACAGGCCGCTGCCGGTTCCCCCCGGGGTGACCTCGCCGAGCATCATGCCCGTCAGGAGCGCGAATCCCCCCATTGCGGTGTAGGAGTCGTTGGACCCGTCGACGCTGCCCGTCGAGGTCTGCGTCGAGGCGATGTCGTAGAGGGCCGACTGGGTATCGCCGAAGCGGACCTCCTTGCCCTCCATGTTGCCTGTCGGCTGGCTCTTGATGCCCGCGGCGGCAACCGCCGGGTTCCCCACATGCTCGGCATAGGAGGAGAATCCGACCCAGGCACCGAAGAGGATGACCATCGCGGCCAACAAGGCGACGCCTTGGCGGATGCTCCCCACCATCTTCCCGAAGGTGTAGGTGAGGGAGAAGCCGACGCTCAGCAGCAAGCAGAACGAGAGGAAGTTCGTGAGCCCGGTCGGGTTCTCGAAGGGGTCCGCGCCGTTTGCGTTGAAGAAGCCGCCACCGTTGGTGCCGAGTTGCTTGATGGCCTCCATGAAGCCCACGGGGCCGACGGCGATCGTCTGGGTCATGTTGTTCAAGATGTCGTGGATGTGCACCGGGCCGCTCAGGGTCTGCGCGGCGCCCTGGCCGACGAAGATGAGCCCGAAGACGAAGGCGATGGGCAACTCGATGTAGAGCAGGCAGCGGGTGATGTCCACCCAGAAGTTGCCGATCGTCGGAGAGTTGCGGCGTGCGAAGCCGCGCACGAGGGCGATGGCCACCGCGACTCCGACGGCCATGCTCACGAATTGCTGAACAGTGAGAGCGGACATCTGCGACAGGTAAGACATCGTCGACTCGCCGTCATAGTTCTGCCAGTTCGTGTTCGTTACGAACGAGGTTGCTGTGTTCCACGACAACGCGGGCGACACAGCCCCTAAGTGCTGCGGGTTGAGAGGAAGCGAGCCCTGGGTCCGGATGATCAGGTACGTGATCAGGATCGAAACCGCGGAGAATACGATCAGGGAGCCGGCGTAACGCTTCCAGCTCTGTTCCTGTTCGGGACTGGTGCCTAGAGCCCAGTAGACGGGCCGCTCGATCCATCCGAGCCAGTGCACCCGGCCCTCGAAGACCGAGGCCATGTACGAGCCGAGGAACCGCCAGCACGAGACCCATCACTACGACGAGGGCGACGATCGTCCAGAAGAACTGCATCAGAACCACTCCGGCTTGAACATGGCGACGCCGATGTAGATGAACGTCAGCACCGAGACGATGAGCAGCACGACCTGGACGGTGTTCATATTCTGTCCAGTGCCCAGATCAAGCCGAAGAAGACGAGCACGAAAGCGAGCATGCCCAGCACCGCGAGGAAATCAGCCATGCGGGGCAGTATCTGGCGGGCCGCGTAAACAGGGCGTAAATAAAGTGCCGCGAACCGTAAATGAAACATAAACGGGCAGCGTGGCGCTAGTTGGGCGCGTAGAAGGATGACGGTATGAGTGGAACGGTCGTCGTCGGGGTTGACGGGTCGGAGGCGAGCAAGGCCGCAGTCGCCTGGGCAGCACGTCAGGCCGAGTTCCTGGGCGCCACCCTCGTCGCGGTCAACTCGTGGGGGCCGATCTACCCGGTCGGAGTCGAGCCCGAGGAGAAGGCCCGCCAGGAGTTGACGAAGGTTCTTGTACAGGTGATCGGCGCCGATCGGGCTGCGGCGGTTTGGCTCGTGTTGTCGCCGGACGCGCCTGGGCACCTGCTGGTGCAAGAAGCTGTCGATGCCGAAGCGCTCGTAATCGGCAGTCACGGCCACGCGACCCTCACCGGTGCGCTGCTCGGATCGGTGAGCGAGTACTGCATTCGGCATGCCAGGTGCCCGGTCGTGGTCATCCCGGCGGCCCAGCACGGCTGAGGTGTCTGCCCCCTCCACCAGGCTCGCGCCGCACCCCGAATAGATCCGCGGGCCGCGGTTCCGCGGCGTAACGTTTAGCCAGGTGCGCCGGGAAGCCTGGTCGGCAGTTTTGTTCGCCAACCGCAGGGAGACCGGGTGCGCTACCTATTTGTCGGGATCGCTGGTGGACTCGCGGCCGTGGCACGCTACAGCGCGAGCGTTGCTGTCGGTGTCCGAGGATTCCCCCAACGCAACACTCGCTGTCAACGTGACCGGCTGCTTCTTGTACGGAGTGTTTGTTCCGCTCGTGGCCGCCGGGCGCATTCCTCGCGACATTGGCACTGCCGTAACGGTCGGCTTCCTCGGGGCATACACCACTTTCGCGACCTTTGGCTGGGAGAGCTTCTCACTCATCCGAACCCATCGAGTCGGTCTCGCGGCGACCTATGTCGCTGCGTCGGTCTGTCTCAGCTTGGCTGCGGCAGGCGCCGGATGGCTTGTCGCAAGAACTTTCGCCCACTAGCACTAGCGACTTCGCTGGCCGGTTGGCTGGATCTGATGCCGTCATGGCTGGCTGGATGGTCCGGCTTCTATATATCTCTCTCTCCTTACCGGGAGCTGCCCAGCAGGCTTACCGCGCATCCAGACACCCTGAGCAGCACTTTTGTCCGCGGGCTGGCCACGGAGAAACCTTGTTACTGCCTGGCCCGACATCACGAGGTGGGGAGAGAGAGGCGGAAGAGGAAACGGCGGCCAAACCGGGGCGACACCCCAGGCCAGAGGCGCAGGAGACCGGCAGAGGCAACGGGGGCGAGCGCACACGAGCCCGGCCCGGCCCGGCCCGCGTTTGAGAAAGGCAGCGGCCGAGAAAGCACGGGTGGCGGGGAGAGGCCCCCACGTTCGCCCACGTGGCGGCGTAGGGGCTGGTGGTAGGTCATTGTGGCGGAGGCAAGCTGGGCGAACGCGAGCGAGCTGGGGGCCGTTCCGGCAGAAGGGCTCGGGACTAAGCGCTGGGGCGTCGGTGAGGTAAGGCCTCCTGTCGCACGCCTGCCCGCTCGGCTTCGGGCGTGTACTCGGCCAGATGGCCGGCGCAGAGTCGGATTATGTCGTCGGTAGCTGGTTCCCGGCAACCGTCCCGCCGGCAGACTTCATAGTCGTCGAACAACCCTGGCGCGCAGCCGAGGGCCACAAGGATCATCGCCCAGTCTCGGTTCCCACAGTTGCCTGGGCTGATTGCAGCCAACCTCGGGCTCCTCAGGCCAACGACGCGCGTGCAGCTCATCAGCTCCGGCACGGCGACCTCCCATTCCCGCCTGCCCCTCGTCATCACGACCGTGGCACCCTGGGCGATCGCTTGTTCCACGAGCGAGAAGCCGAACCACTGGGACGGGAGGGTGATGGGGATCGGCGCGAAGGACTGTGAGTGATATCCGTGAAACTCGACCGAGAGCACCGAGCGGGCCAAGTGTTCGAGTGGCTGGCCGGCAAGCACGAGCTGTCGGACGCACCTGCGCCACCACTCACCCACGGGCGTGCTGGCGAACTCTGGGGTCAGCGCGTAGTGGACTTGGCCCTCGGGCTCATCTCGTAAGTTGGCGAGGATGGCGCGGGGCCGCGCGGGTGTCGAGTAATTCTCGCTGTTCAGCTCACTCCATCCCGGATTCAACCCCAGGACGACCAGGGGAGCACTGCGGTTGCCGATGAAGGGCTCAGGGAGCAGGCTGAGGTCGAGTCGTTTCGCCTCGTCAGCATGCTTGTTGAAGGCCTCGACAAAGGGCCTGTCGGACGAGAGCACGTAGGGGGCGCGGCTCGGTAGCTCCATCCACGGATTCGGGAGCGGTCGACCGTTGGTCAGGCTCATCTTGATTCTTTCTATGGAGGACGTTACGAACAGGCTCGTCCATTGTTTACCGGTCCCAAGGGTGTGTTGTGGGTCACCTCAGAGCCGCCGGCCGGTCACGTCAAACACGACGTTTCCGGGATTGGCAACGGTCCTCCGCTCCGGGTCTTGGATGCTGCACACGAGCGGACCCGCGTAATGCCATGTTCCCGATGCCGCCTGGGAACGCCATCTCTTCTGAACATTGAGGGCAGACAAGGTAGAGCTGCACATCGCCCATGATGGCACTCCTAGATCCTCTCGGATGACGCTATTTATCGAGAGCGTCGCTCAGTGGTGCATTAGGGTCCACCGCAAGTTAGTACGCGGTAGTATTGTGAGGACGTGGAGGTCGGACCTGAGGAACTCGCGCGATTCTTCGAGGTCGTCCTCCCTCACCTGAACGAGCGCCAGCGCCGGGTCGTGGCCGGTGCCGCCTCAGAGATGCTCGGCCGGGGAGGCAAGAGCGCTGTCGCGGTGGCATCGGGCATGAGCCGCAACACCGTCATCAAGGCCGAACGCGAGGTCGCCTCCGGCATCGAGCCCTCCGAACGCCTGCGTGCTCTGGGCGGTGGTGACCGTCCTCTCATCGACAAGCAGCCCGGACTGGTCGAGGCGTTGGACGAGATCGTGCATCCCGACACCCGCGGCAATCCGATGTCGCTTTTGCGCTGGACCTCCAAGTCGACGCGCCATCTCGCCGATGCCCTTGTCGCAAAGGGCTTCAAGGTCTCCGACGACACCGTCGGACGGATCTTGAAGTCGCTCGGCTACAGCCTGCAGGCGCCCGCCAAGGAGAAGGAGGGCACCGCTCATCCCGACCGGGACGCCCAGTTCTCCTACCTGAACGAGCAGGCGACCGCCTTCGTGAACGACGACCAGCCGGTCATCAGCGTCGACACGAAGAAGAAGGAGCTTGTCGGGGAGTTCAAGAACACCGGGACCGAGTGGCACCCGACGGGCGAGCCGACGAGGGTGCGCACGCACGACTTCGTCGACAGAAAGCTCGGACGGGCCGTTCCCTACGGGGTCTATGACCTCGCCAACGACGAGGGCTGGGTCTCGGTCGGCAACCGGGCCGACACGGCCGAATTCGCCGTCGAGACGATCCGACGCTGGTGGTATTCGATGGGAAGGCCCCGCTTCCCCGACGCCACACGCTTGCTCATCACCGCGGATGCCGGCGGCTCGAACGGCTACCGGGTTCGTGCCTGGAAGAAAGAGCTTCGCCCGCCTGGCCGAGGAGACCGGCCTTGAGATCACGGTCTGCCACTACCCGCCCGGCACCTCGAAGTGGAACAAGATCGAGCACCGCATGTTCAGCTTCATCTCGATGAACTGGCGTGGACGGCCGCTCGAGTCCTACCGGACCATCGTCGAGCTGATCGCCGCCACCACGACGAAGAAGGGACTGCGCATCCGCGCCGAACGGGACGAGGGCTACTACGAGACGGGGGTCAAGATCTCCGACAAGGAGCTCGCTGCCCTGCCCCTCACCCGGCACGAGTTCCACGGGGACTGGAACTACACGCTCACCCCGAAGACTGCTCACTCAAACGTGCGGTGAGCCCTTAGGTGTTTATCGGACGGTGAGGTGGTGCACCGGGGTGGTGCAACGAGCGCAAGGTGGGCCGGATTGAGGGGTCGATAGCGAGAGTGTTAGGACGTGGTAGGAGCCTCTGAGGCGGGCAGATTAGTCGAGGAGTGCGGGCCGGCTCGACGGTAGTGCTCGGCCCGGTCTGGTTGGTCGAGAAGCATTGCGAGCCCGGCCAGTGAGGAGATGCCCGGCAGGACATATGGCTCTCGGCAAACTTGGCGAAGAGCAAGCAAGTGGGTGAACAGCTCCTCGGGGATCCTCGGGTCCGCCACTCTCCGGAGGCTAACGGTCCGTTCCGGCGGGGCTCCAAAGCGGGGCCCGGCAGCCGCCCGATGCCATACTCAGCGGGTGACTGCGTCCGCATCGGTCGAACTCGGTGGTCCGCTCCGGATTGAAGATGTCGTCGAGATCGTGAGGGGCGCTCGAGCGACGCTGAGCGACGACGTCCTCCGGAGGGTCGATGCTTCTCGACGGGTCGTCGTCGCGGCTGTCGAAGCAGGGTCGGTCGTCTACGGGTGACGACCGGTTTCGGGGGCTTGGCGAACGTGCGGCTCACGCCCGATCACTCCACGGCTCTCCAACATGGGCTCCTTCGGTCACATGCGGTGGCTGTCGGCAACGACTCTCTGCCGAGGAGGTCCGCGCCATGCTGGCGCTGCGAGCCCATGTCCTGGCGCCCGGCCACTCGGGGGTCCGACGCGACGTCGTGCTGCGGTTCGTGGAAATGCTCGAAAGGGACATCGTTCCCGTCGTGCCCGAGCAAGGGTCGCTCGGCGCGTGGGTGATCTCGCGCCGCTCGCACATCTCGCCCTTCCCGTGATCGGTGAAGGTGAGGTCCACCTGGCAGGCGAACGGCTCCCGGCCGCGGAGGACCTTCGTCGGTGTGGCCTCGAACCGCTGGTGCTGGAAACCAACGCCAGCGGGCACTTCTAGACCTCTAACTTCCGTCGGAAGGTCACGTCCACTCCGGTCCGGTCGGGCGACCGTACGTCATTGACCGCATCTGACCAATCTGACCTCCGCACGACGAGGCGCTACCGGGCGCGACACAACCTCGACCGCGCCCGACGTACGCTCGGTTACCTCGAATCACGAGAACGAGCGGCAACGGTGGCGTTGGCAGTGAACGGACCGGGCAATCGTCGAGCGGGCTGGACGAGGAGAGATCGTGGTATCACCTGAAGCGCAGCGGTTGGGTTCTCGGCTCGACGAGCACCATGCCCCGGAGACCAACGGACGGATGTCGGTCTGCCGGCGCTGCGGTGCTCGGACTGATGGTCCGAAGGGGCTTCACATCCCGGACGAACGACAACTGGAGCGTGCGCTGCGATGGCTTGATGCACAGTCGCTAAGCAGTGGAATCGACCACGCGAGGAGTCAGCGTAACACCTGATCCTCGTGCCTTGCGGTACGTCGACTAGTCCCCTGTCGGCGGACGACCGGAGGAAGGGAGCGACGGACTTGGGGGTCGTGCTCGTCCGAGCCATGCCACCGGATGGAAACGTTCTTTCCCCTCCTCTTCCTTGCGTTGCTGCGCCACGCGGTTCTTGTAGTGGGCATCCCGCGCGTCCCGCATGTGAAGGTGGCGACCTTCCCACGCATAGTCCGAGAGCTTTATCTTCGTCCCGTTGGTGATGACGATCCCGCGGTGCGCCGACCGCCAGTCCATGATTGTGACGCACTCAGGGCAACGCGGGTCGGGCTTAATCAGGAAGTACGGGTACCACTTGGGGTTCTCGTCGCAGCTCTCGGCTCGCGTCACCGACTGGCTCGGACCTCCGCCGAGGAAGCACCCGTTGTCTGCCGTCTGCGGGCGCTACCGCCCGACTGGTTCCCGACGATCGCGAGCGAACCCATCGAGGGCACGACAGTGGACTCTTCCCCTGTCGACCACCGCACCCGCAAGAGTGACCCGGTCACGCCGGTCACGACTCCATCGCGGGGAGCCTCGCCGACTTTCCTCGAAGAGATCTGCACGCGATCACCAACGACTGCCATATACCGAATGGTGCCACGCCGCGGCATGTCTGGCCAGCGCTTTTCCACACCTTTCGCCCGCAGTGGGCGCTCAGGGCAACGGCACGGCAGCGCCTGACGACAACGTCGGGCTATCGAACGACGACTTTCAATGGTAGGTACGCCGGTGTTAGATACTGCAGTATCTAACGACTCGGGCCACGCCGGGTGGGAAGCAGGTAGCCACTATGTCAACGGCCGCAGGCAGGCGAAAGATGCCGACACACTTCGCCACGTTCGGCCGGGTAGGCGGGAAAGCGCATGGGCCACACAACAAGCATGCCCAGCAGGTGCTCGCTCGACGAGCAGCCATCGAACGTAAGCGAAGAACGAGCGGGACACGCTTGGGTTCGAATCGAGCCGAGCGAGGCGGGAGTAGCGCCAGCCAATAGCCAGAGGATGTGCAGCTCACTGCTTGAGCGTCAGCCGCCGGGCGTAGGCACGCTGCGCCGCTTGCCGCGTTGGCCGCGACGACCCGGCCGTCAGGTAGCCCAGTCGAAGCAAGTTCCGAACGTCAGACATCAGGTCAAACCGAGCACGCAAAGTATGATTTAGCTACGATCTGTGCCGTGAAGCGTCGCACGGTCTCACTCACAGACGAAACGACGACGAGGCTTGGGTACTCAGCCATGGGCGACCTCTCGGTCATCGAGCGTACAGTGCCGGGCTGCGTCATTCCGACCAGCACGCCGAGCGCAGCCCACGTCGACACATGCGGCGTCCATTTCCCACGCCTGATGTCCGACGCGGACGCCTTAGAACACCCGGCCGCCGCGATGATCTCGGCAAGCGGTACGCTCCCGAGCCTCAGCAGGATCTCCCGCCGGAACAGCTCCGGGTCGTAGACCGCGTCCGGGTTGCCTTGTCCCACTCAGAGAGCACCCGCCTGTCGGCCGCGATGGCTGCACCATGCCGTCCCCTGATCTCGGGCGCCTGCGCAGGGTCCGCGGCGATGCAGGCATCGCAGCGGACATGGCGAGGGTTAGTGACAGTTCCTCCGCAGTCAGGACAGGTCCACAACGCAAGAGCAGCCGGTCCTACGGGCCCTCACCGGTGCCTCGCCGAGGCGGTGGCCCCGGTTGGCACCCCCCTGGGACAAGACGGTGGCCCAGCCCAGAAGGCCTGCGAGGAAGCGAAGAGAAGATGAGCACCGACCAGCCCACTGAGGCCAGGACTGACTACCGCAAGACGGTTGTCACAACCACCAGTTCGAGACTGGGTGTCTGCCATATTCATGAAGTGGGCCTGACAGTAAGGAAGTTCCTCGCCTAGGGGATCGACCCAGCGACTTCTGTGTGTCGGGCCCCCGTCCGTGTGGCTCATCCGAGCGGCACCTGCCTTACCCCCTCGATCCCCGCAGCTCCCACAGCGCCCGCACCAAGCTGAGCGGCGATCGCGAGCGCTCCTTCAACCCGTTCTGCGCCAGAGTCGGAGGCAGGCGCTTGCAACCCAAGCTTCTGGTCCGTGATGTGCGGAACGAGTGTTCGTAGCGGCCTGGCCGCACTACAACGCCGTGTGAGGGATCGTGGTGAGATGCTGGACGCGATGACTAGGGGCAGGAATCGCAGCTACACCCAGGCCGAACTAGGCGAGGTCGCCGACGGGCTTGAGCGCCTCCTCAACACCATCGAGCAGGGCGAGCTGACCGCTGGCCCGGGCACGGTATCCCGCCTGGAGGGGGCAATGATCGCCCTGCGATCGTTGGCAGTGGGCAAGATGATCAGTCCCGACGAGATTCTTCAGGGGTCTCAGCAGTCTGACTCGCTGGGCTCGGTCGCCGGTATCGACGGGTGTCGCGGAGGCTGGGTCGTTGTTACCGTCGCAGCGGACAGCAAGGACGGCAGCTTCATAGAGCAGGTGCCCGACCTTACTGACATCGTGGCAAGGGTGGATTCAGGCCAACTGAGAGCGATGGCGATCGACATTCCCATCGGGCTGCCTGAGATCGGGCCGCGGCGTTGCGACCTAGAGGCTCGCAAGATGATCGGGTCGCGGCGTAGCTCGGTGTTCCCGACACCGGTAAGAGCAGTGCTTGGAGCCACAAGCTACGAGGAGGCGCTCGCCCGCAGCAGAAGCGCTGGCGGTAAAGGCCTGTCCCGCCAGGCGTTCGCCATCTTGCCCAAGATCGCCGAAGTCGACCGCCTCATAACGCCCAAGCGGCAACGTCAAGTTGTCGAGGTGCATCCTGAGGTCTGCTTCACGGTTCTCGCGGGCACTGCAATGTCCCATCACAAAGCCACACCAGAGGGTCGTGCGGAGCGCCTGAGTGCCCTGCG
The DNA here is from genome assembly GCA_963836935.1 of uncultured Acidimicrobiaceae bacterium. Taxonomy (GTDB): domain Bacteria; phylum Actinomycetota; class Acidimicrobiia; order Acidimicrobiales; family Bog-793; genus Fen-455. The sequence continues at coordinate 11,081 of CAWILM010000019.1, read as the reverse complement.
CGGCGTCTTCTCCGACGTTGACGCTCATGCCGCTCGTCGCCTCCCTGGCACGCAACCCGACGACATCCTCGACGCCTACGTCGCCGCTTGGACCGCCAGCCGGTGGTTGACGCGCACCCACCTTCAACTCGGCGGCGATTTGGATGCCCACGGCCTGCGCATGGAGATGGTCGCGTGAGGGACCTCAGACTGGACTCGGCAAACAGTCGAGGCGTTTCCTAGCCGCCACCATAAGCTGCGCCCGTGGACCTGAAGCTGAAGCGAGGCGTCGACCCCCAGCTGGCGATCGACCTCTTCAAGACACTGACCGTCGACGCCCAGAATCGACGTGGGATTGGGCATGACGCAGCTGCCGCCAAGCAGCAGCTAGAGCAGTGGGCAGAGCTGGCTGAGATGTCACTGACTAACTACTTCACTATTAGCTCGGTTCTCGGATTCATCCACACGGACCGGTTCCTCCAGATCATGAACATGGACATGTCGGGTCAACGAGCCAGTGCCACGCTCCGAGCAGAGCTGAACAGTCAAGCGGACCGCTTGGTAGAGGCAACTGCCGAACTCCAGGAAGTCATCAAGTGCTACAAGGCCGCCTCTGGGCGACCAATAGTTCCAGACACGACAGCTGTACTGCGCATGAAGCCACTTATGACCCTCGACTGGTCGAGCCTCGTCGACCGACAGCCAGCAAGACTTGTGCTCCCGTTGCGGGTAGTGGAAGAGCTTGACGCCAAAAAGTACGGGCAGAACGACGAGTTCAGGAATGTTGTGCGCAAGTTGCTGTCCCGCCTCGAAGCTCTACTCGACACCGCTGACGACCCGGTCGTGCAAGTCAGCCCACTACTCACCATAGAGGTTCTGGTGTTACCAGGACCGAGGCACAGACCTGTCGACGCTGACGAAGAGATCATCGTCACCTCCCTCCAGCTTCAGGACTTCGTGCAGACTCCGGTCACCATCGTCACGTTGGACACCTCGATGCGTACAAGGGCACGGGCCAGCGGGCTTCGCCCGATGCGCCCGCCAGGTGACTTCCTGAGAGGGGCCGAGCTGCGGTGGCAGCAGGAGGCGGCGTCCGAGTCCGAGGACTACTGATTGCTTCCTGTCGATTTACCTAGACGGCCCTTTGCGGAAAGGAAAGGCTGGTCAGACTGGCGCGTCGGGCAACTGCGCAGCGCGTATGGCCTGCGCGGCCCGACCGAGGGCGTGCAGGCCCTCCTCGATGGACAGCAGGGTGGTGGTCTTGAAGGCGCGCACGTCACCCCCACTGCTCACAGCCATGGACCAGGCCGCAACTCCGCGGCTGTCTGGAAAGTCGACGATTCCCATGAGGTCATAGTCGCCAAAGCAGAAGTACAAGCTCTCGATTGACCCGCCTAGGGCCTCTGCCGATGCCTGCACCCGTTCAACCACCCTGTGCGGCCCACGGCTCATCGCAGCCCACGTCTTCGCGGCATAGCCGACCTGGACGAAGTACTTTGACATGTTGCCTCCTTCGCCAGCACCCCGACCGCTCAACGTGTACGGGTCGCGGCGGGTACCTCGCGGTAGCAACACTACCGACTCGACCTGGACGATCAACAGTGTCCTGGCCGTCTCCCAACTCCTTGGTTCCACGGGCGGGGTCGGGAGTGAGCCGTGCCCACGAGACGCTCAGCCCGCCAGCAGGGCACCCAGCACCGACGCTCCGACGCAAACGAGTGCGGTCACAGCGTCCCTCCTGGCAAGCGTTCAAGGGCCGAGCGGCCCTCGCGGATATTGATAAATGGTGCACGACCCCCGGGTCGCCTTGCGAGGGAAGCACGGGGCCGTGCACCCCGTCATCCTGGTTCGGGCCAACTGTGGGGAGTTCTCCGCATGAACAGTCCAACGCCTCTAGCCGCGTGCCCTCTTCAGCAGGAACATCGCGGGTATGAAGCGTGTGGTCGGCGCTGGATTGGGGGTGCTACTGGCCCTTGTGGGCGTTGTGGGAACGGGATTCCACTCGGCTTGGGCGACTCCGCGCGGGCCGTTGCCCAGCGCTCGAAGCAGAACGCCAAGCGCATCACCGGCAGCTGGAGCACCATCATCGTGCCCGGTGCCGCCGCGCGGGCCGCAGTTTCACGCCCCAGGCATACCGAGCGGTGGCAAGAGCGTCGCGCTCACCTTCGACGACGGTCCGGGACCGAGCACGCAGGCCATCCTCTCGATCCTCGAGTTCTTTCCATGTGCCGGCGACGTTCTTCAACATCGGCGTGAACGAAACGGATTGGCCCGGCGATGTCCGCGCTGAAGCAACAAGCGGTTTCTTGATCGGCAATCACACCTGGAACCACCCTGACATGACGACGCTGTCCTCAGCCGGCCAAGCGGCCGAGATGGACCAGGTGATCCAAGAGCAGGAATCGTTGACGGGGACGTCGCCCTGTGTCTTCCGGCCGCCCTATGGGGACTACGACTCGACGGCGTTATCGTTGGCCTCGCAGCGCCACATGGCGGTGTGGATGTGGAGTGTCGACACCGAGGACTGGGAAGCGGAGGGGTCCGGGTCCTCCTACTGGGTGAACCGCATCATCTCGCTAGCCGAGTCTGAGGGCGGGGTGCTCAGCCACCCGGTCGTACTGATGCACAACCAGGCGATCCCGATGCCGGCGACGGTAGCCGCCTTGCCGATCATCATCCGGTACTTCCAGAGCCACGGCTACACCTTCGTCGACTTGCTTGGGCGGACAGGACTGTCGGCACCGTGCGGGAGCGCGCCTGGCCCGTCCCCGCGACCGCCGAGCGCTGTGCTTGAGCCCGGTCGCCAGCTACGCCCCGGGGCCTCGATGCAGCTGCCCGGCGGGCAGTTTCGCCTCGTCATGCAACTCGACGGCAATCTCGTGCTGTACTCGGCCAGCGAGCAGGCACTTTGGATGTCAGGCACCCGCGGGGTCGCTGGCGCCTGGGCCTCGATGCAGCGCGACGGCAATTTCGTCATCTACTCGAGGACCGGACGGGCAGTCTGGGCGAGCGGGACGGCGAAGCATCCCGGCGCCCAGCTCGCTCTGCAAGCGAACGGCAACTTGGTCGTCTACGACTCCAAAGGGGTCCTCTGGTCCACCGCGTCGAAGGACTCCAGGTTGCTTGGCGGCGAGCGCCTCGAGCCCGGGTGGTACCTCGAGTCTCCGAGCGGCCTTTGTCGGCTCGTGATGCAACGTGACGGCAATCTCGTGCTGTACTCGGCCAGCGAACAGGCACTTTGGATGTCAGGCACCCGTGGGGTCGCTGGCGCCAGAGCCGCGATGCAGCGCGACGGGCAATTTCGTCATCTACTCGAGGACCGGACGGGCCGTCTGGGCGAGCGGGACGGCGAAGCATCCCGGCGCCCAGCTCACGCTCACCGACTCGGCTCAGCTAGTCGTCATCTCGCCCTCAGGAGCCATGTTCTGGTCGACCGGATAGACGCAGAGACCGCTGACCACGGCAGTTCGAGGACCTGACAGACAAACGGCGACCGGCGGGTGGGCACCTCCTCCCCCACGTTCGCCCACGTGGCGGCGAGGAGGCCGGGTGGTAGTCCAAAGACCAGGCAGGCGTTTTCAGGGGCAGCGGGCGTGACGGTGACGGCGTTGGCGGGCTGGCGTGGGCCTGGTGGCGTTCTTGACGTGCTTAGCGAGGCTCGAGCATCTCTTCGGCCTCGATCTGGTAGGTGAGCAAGTGGCCGGCGCAGAGGCGGATCATGTCGTCCAGGGCGGCAAGAGGAACCGATCAGCGAGGTTTCTCGGCACACACCAGTCGATCGCCTGGGGGTTGTCCGAGCAAGGGTCCGACCACTTCGGATCCAGCTCATCGTCCGGTATCTCCACCGTAAGCAGGCTGTCGCCCAGCGATGTATGGAGATCTGAGGAGGAGCACAGATACACACCGGTCAATCCCTTATCGAAGACGTCGTACAGAGACGCCTCGAATCCGCTGACGCGTATCGTTCTCGCACGTTCGATCGTCGTCCGGTAGTAAAGGAGCGCCATTGCGGGTCAATCCTCTCAGCAACCGGCGTACACCGGGACGCGGGGAAACCCGGGCAGGGTTCGCTGTCCCCGCAAACGGGCGAGATTCGACCGGAACCGCTGCAAGGCGTGTGGGGCGAGACGGACGAACAGGAGCGGGCGCGGATGAGAAGAGCGAGCGCGCGTGGATATCGTGCCGGGTGACAGACTATGCCCGCCTGCCGACACCTCCACGGAAACATCTACCGCGCGCAGCGGGTTCAGTGACACCGTGAGCTTCCCCCCACGCGGCGGACACTGGTCAAGCTACGAGTGAGTGCTGTGGGAGGTGCTCTTCGTACTCGATCGGCGGACAAAAGTCGAGCGAGCTGTGAAGCCGGGTCGTGTTGTACCAGTTGAGCCAAGCGAATATCTCAGCTCGTGCTTCGGCCCGGGTTGCAAAATGCTCGCCGTCGACGACCTCGCGTTTGAAGCTCGAGAAGAAAGACTCGGCCATCGCGTTGTCATAACTGTCACCGCCAGTTCCCATCGACTGGGTGATGCGAAACGACCGGCAGGCCTTCGTGAAGGCGTCGGCGGTGTATTGGGTGCCGTGGTCTGTGTGGAACACGACACCCCTGACGAGCCTCCGCCGCCCGCCTCGTGTGGCGACGGCCGCCTCGATAGCGGCAAGGCAGAAGCTCGGTTCGCAGGTGGTCGGTGATCGACCAGCCGAGAAGACGACGCGAGCAGGCATCGATGACCGTTGCGAGATACAGCCAGCCCTCATCGGTCCAGATGTAGGTGGCGTCGCCGATCCACAGCTCGTCGAGCTTCACCCGCTCGAAGTCTCGCCCGACCAGGTCGAGAGCCGGGACCTTGGAGGGGTCACGGCGGGTCGTGCGCATCTTGCGCCGACTCGAACGACCGCGAAGGCCCTGACGGGCCATCTCGGCCTCGACGGCTTTGTGGTTGACCAAGATGCCCTCTCGGGCGAGCTGGGCGGTCACACGTGGCGATCCATAGCGACGTCGGGAACTCTTGTGCACCCGGGCGACGTGACGGGCGACCTCGGCTCTCGCGGCGCTCGCCCGGGCTCGGCGGGCTGGCTTTCCGCGCGGCGTACGCGTAGAAGCCCGATGTCGAGACTCTGCAGACCCGACAAAGGGTCCTGACCGGGAAGTCGGCCTTCTGGGCAGCGACGAACGCGAAGACCCTCACGCGCCGCGACTCCTTCACCCAGAAGGCCGTAGCTCGTTTCAGGATCTCGCGCTCCACCTCCAGTTCTGTCACCCGACGGCGAAGCGCCCGGTTCTCGGCAGATTCGGCGGACTCGGTCGCAAAGCGTTCCGGGTCGCGCGTCTTGCGATCGGCCTCGTCCTGCTTCAGCCAGTAGCCGAGGCTCGATGCTCCAATCCCGAAGCTCGCGCGCGATCGCGGCAATCGATCGGCCAGACGATCGCACGAGCGCGACCGCGTCAGCCTTGAACTCCGGCGAGTGCTGCCGGCGCTGCTGTCCCATCGGGACTCCCTTCGCCAGGCCAAGCCTGGCATGTCGGGTGTCCACTTTCTGGGGGGGAAGCTCACCGTCCAACTTTGGCCGTAGCGCTTCGCCACCGATTAGCGTTTTCCCTGCTTGCTGCGGATCGGATCGATTCGGGGAGCTGAGGACGCAACCAGAGTACGGTCTCGGACGTCCAGGAAGAGCCGGTATAGCTGACGTAGGAGCCGTTGAAATCGCCGGGGAGTATCCAAGGTAGCGGGGCAAGGCACGAGGATCAGGTGCTACGCCGACTCCTCGCGCGGTCGATTCCACTGCTTAGCGACTGCGCATCAAGCCATCGCAGCGCACGCTCCAGTTGTCGTTCGTTCGGGATGTGAAGCCCCTTCGGACCATCAGTCCGAGAACCGCAGCGCCGGCAGACGGACATCCATCCGTTGGTCTCCGGGGCATGGTGCTCGTCGAGCCGAGAACCCAATTGCAGTGCTTCAGGTGATACCACGATCTTCCCTAGTCCAGGCCGCTCGACGATTGCCCGGTCCGTTCAGTCTCAACGCCGCCGTTGCCACTCGTTTTCGTGATTCGAGGTAACCGAGCGTGCGTCGGACGCGGTCGAGGTTGTGTCGCGCCGGTGGTAGCGCCTCGTCGTGCGGAGGTCGGCGCGGCCACCCGCGTCCTGGCTGAATTCAGGTGGCGCCGTCGCGAGAGCCGCGCCGCTCAGCTTGAGGCACGACAGCCCGGGGAGCCGGATCAGCTAGCTCGGGGGCGGCATCCGGCCCAGGGGCGTGCGGGCGTTCGAGGCGGTGAGGGCCAGGGCGCGCTTGGCCTCGAGCTCGTAGACGAGCAAGTGGCCGGCGCACAGCCGCAGGCTGTCGTTCGTTGCGGGCTCTCGGCACCCGCTTCGCTGGCACACTTCGGCACGGCCGGGGCACGGCAGCCAGGGATTCACTCCGAAACGGACGTGCTTACCTGCCGAGCTAGGCGGCACGAACCGGTTTGCGTAGGCTGCCGTGCTCCTCGGAGCGCCCGGCCTCAGCGCACTCCGCACTGACCGAGCAGCGGGCGCAATAGACCCGGACGACGTTGGAGCTGCCGTAGGGCTCGGGGAAGAACAGCCAGGGCCGACGCCGCTACACGCGGCAAGGGCGTGCCAGGCGGGGCGCTTGGGGTCGGTCACGGGGGAGGGTACGCCGGCGAATCAGCCGAACGTTGGCGCCTGGTACAGCCGCCCAAGCAAGCCGCGCGGGCCGACCTTGTGCCGGTGCCGCCTACGATGGTTGGCGTGAGTCGTCAGCCTCAGGACGACGGGCCGGGAAGGACCGGCACCGGCAGCCCGCCGGCCTCGGACCAGACCCGGCGCTGGGCGCTTGTCGTCGTCATCGTCGTCCTGATCATGCTTTTCATCGGCTCGGGCATGTTCAATCGCAGCAGCTCCAAGTCCATCGTTTTCTCGGTGTTCCAGCATGACCTCGCGACCCACCAGGTCGCCACTGCCAGCTTCAACAATTCCACCGGTGCCATTACGGGCACGCTCACCAACGGCTCGAGCTATACGACGACAGGCCCGGTCAAGCTCCCGGACTCGTTCTACGCCACGCTGAAAGCAGCCGGGGTCAAGTACACCTTCTCGTCCCCGAGCTCGAACGGCCTCGGCGAGATCCTCCTCTACCTGCTTCCTGTCGCCTTGATCATCGGCTTCTTCGTCTGGATGAGCCGCCGGGCCCAGGGGCAGATGTCCAGCATCATGTCGATCGGGCGCTCCAAGGCCAAGGTCTACACGGCCGAACGCCCACGTACGACCTTCGACGACGTGGCCGGCTATCAGGGCGTCAAACAGGAGATCAGCGAAGTCGTCGACTTCCTCAAGTCTCCCGGTCGCTTCAAGGAGATCGGCGCTCGTGTGCCGAAAGGCGTCCTGCTGGTCGGCCCTCCCGGCACAGGAAAGACGCTGCTCGCGCGAGCCGTTGCCGGCGAGGCCGGCGTCCCCTTCCTTTCGGTGAGCGGGTCGGACTTCATGGAGATGTTCGTCGGCGTCGGCGCGAGCCGGGTGCGTGATCTCTTCCAGACGGCGCGCAAGCAGGCACCGGCGATCATCTTCGTCGACGAGATCGACTCGATAGGACGCAAGCGCGGCGCCGGTCTCGGCGGCGGCCACGACGAGCGCGAGCAGACCCTGAACCAGATGCTGAACGAAATGGACGGTTTCGACGTCGCCGAGGGCATCGTCGTCATGGCCGCGACCAACCGACCCGACATCCTTGACCCCGCGCTGCTCCGTCCGGGCCGTTTCGACCGCCAGATCGTCGTGCCGCTCCCCGACCTCGACGAGCGCCTCCCCATCTTGCAGGTGCACTGCAAGGACAAGCGGATGGGCCCGGACCTGGACCTGTCGATCATCGCCCGCGGGACGCCCGGGATGTCGGGCGCCGACCTGGCCAACCTCGTCAACGAGGCCGCCCTGCACGCGGTGGAGACGCGGGAGCCAGTTCATCGAGATGCGCGACTTCGACGCCGCCCGGGACCGGATCCTCATGGGCCAGCCCCGCGACAGCATGGTGCTCTCGGACCTCGAGAAGGAGCGAGTCGCCTACCACGAGGGCGGCCACGCCGTCCTCGCCTACGTGCTGACGCACGCCGACCCCCTCTTGAAAGTGAGCATCATCCCGACGGGCCTCGCCCTCGGTGTCACCCAGCAGCTCCCGACCGAGGAGAGGCACATCTACCCGCGTGAGTACATCGAGGACGCCCTCGTCGTCCGGATGGGCGGGCGCGTGGCCGAGATGTTGATCTTTGGAGACCTCTCGACCGGAGCGAGCGACGACCTCCAGCGCAACACCGAGTTGGCGCGCAAGATGGTCCGCGAGTGGGGCATGTCCGAGCGCGTGGGGCCGATGGCCTGGGGATCGCAGGGCATGGTCTTCCTCGGCGAGGACCTCATGCACAGTCGCGACTATTCCGAGGACACGAGTCGGGTCGTCGACGAGGAAGTTGCCAGGATCCTCCGCGAGCAGGAGGCGCGGGCCACCGCGGTGCTGCGGGAGCACAGGGCTGGTCTCGAGGCGGTCGCCCACGCCTTGCTCGAGTTCGAGACAGTTGATGGTGCCGAGATCGGCCGGCTGGTCGACGCCGCTTATGGCAAGCCGGTCCATAGCGGTGCCGAGGGCGAGGAGAAGCGCACCACCGAACGATACGCACCCTCCCTCTCCGGTGGAGTCATGGCGCAATCGGTATCCAGCCTGCCTTCGACGGGCGTTACCCCGACCGACGTTTAGCCTTCCGGCGCGCAACCGCTCGTGTCGGTGCCGTCAAGGAAAGGCTCGACGAAGTCAGCGCGACTCGCCAGCTCCCAGGTCGCAGTCGTCAGCTCGTATGGTCACACTGCGGGACGGATGTGACTCGGACGGGATGCGGCGAGCACGGAGGTCCCGCTGTTACCGGTCGCGGCACTAGATGAGATCGAAGTACCCAGGCACCTGCTCGTGCGGAGAATCCAGGTAGACCTTCGCCTCCGGCGCGCCGCAGAACTTTCCGTGGCTCCAGCGGACCTCCACGTGTCCCAGCACCTCGACCAACTACCCCGATTCTCGACAATCCACATGTGCGGCCCAGTTGACGCAAGGCTGTCCACGTTCTCTTTCGAACACCTCGAACGAACGAAACCGGAAGAGCTGGCGCCAGTCCCACGGAGTACCGATAACGGGGTCGATCAGTCGCTATCGATACGTCGCCGATGGGACGGTTGTCAGCCGACCTCGGCGTCGAGCGCGGAAATGGCGGACACCCTGACCAACTCGTCGAGCACTTCGGCGGCCCGGCCTGAGTCGAGGGACGCCGAGGCTTGGGCCACCCCCTCTGAAAGGTCGACGGCGTTGCCCGCGATCACCAACGTGGCCGCGGCGTTAAGTACGCCGATGTCGCGCCGGGGACCGCGATCGCCGTTGAGCACCCCGCGGATGACGCCAGCATTGAACGCGGCGTCACCGCCCCGCAGGTCGTCCATGGTTGCCTGGGCAAACCCGAGCTGAACCGGGTCCAGCCGCCAGGTCCGGACGTCGTAGCCACCCAGCCCGTCGCCGATGACCTCCATCACGGTGGAGGGCGACGTGACACTCAGCTCGTCCAGCCCATCGTCGGCGTAGACAACCATCGAGTGGCGGCTGCCGTTGGTGCCGAGCACCTCGGCCATCGTGGACGCCATAGCCGGGTCGCTCAGCCCCACCAGTTGGTGCGTCGCCCGAGCCGGGTTGGCCAGGGGCCCTAACACGTTGAAGACGGTAGGAATCCCGAGCTGTGCTCGTACCGGGCCGGCGAATCGCATGGCCCGGTTGAAGCGGGGAGCGAAACAGAAGCCCATGCCCACCTCGGCCACACACCGGGCCACTCTGACCGGCCCGAGGTCAACCACCACCCCAAGAGCCTCCAACACGTCAGCGGTCCCCACCGAGGACGACGCGGCCCGATTGCCGTGCTTGCACACCGCCACCCCGCCGCCAGCAGTGATGATGGCGGCCAAGGTCGTCACATTGAAACTTCGCAGACGGTCGCCACCCGTGCCCACCAGGTCGACGACGTCGCCCTCGACCGGCACCGTCTCGGTGTGCGCCAGCATGGCCCGGACGAATCCGGTCACCTCGGCCGCCGACTCCCCTTTGGCACGCAGAGCGACCAACAAGGCTGCGGTCTGGGCCGGCGTGGCCTCGCCCTCGAAGACCTGCTCCATAACGCACTCGGCCTCTGCGGCATCGAGGGAACTGCCCTCCAGTAGGCGACCCAGGACACCTGCCCATCCGCCGAGCACGTCGAAAGGCCGGGATGCGCCCGAGGAGTGGTGGAGGTCCACGTAGGGCAGCGTAATTCACGCTTCGTGACGCACGACCCCCAGAACCGCGACTCTTGTCGTCGTTTGTGTCCCCTCTGAACAGGTCATGAGCGTTTCGTTCTGGGCCTTGAGGTCGACGCCGAGATCGAGGTAGGTCGTTTGAGCGCGATCTCGAACCGACCCGAAGGAGCCACCATGGCACGACCTCAGCAGATCTCAACCGAGACGATCCTCGACTCGCTCGCAGCCCACCCGGAGGCGACTGTCGCCGATCTCGCAGACGTGCTCGGGATCGGCCGGTCCACTGCGGCCAAGCGTTTCGACGCCCTCGAAACGGTCGGATCGGTCAGGCGCATCCCCGGTGGGCGGGTACGCGGCGCCCGGGTGGCAGACCGCTGGTCGATGGCCTCGGCCCCCGACACCGCGCCGTCCGGCACCGGCGAGTCCCGCACGAATGCAACCGAGACCGCCCCGCCCGGATCGCTAACTCCTGAGACAGCGGTATCCGACTCGGTCACGGAGCATGGCGGCAGCGGCCGGCTCGCCCGTGGCGAGTTGGGCACCCTCGTGCGGGAATACCTGTCCGCTCGACCTGGCGAGGACTTCGGGCCGAGCGCTGTAGGCAAAGCCCTCGGGCGGTCCCAGGGCGCGGTGTCAAACTCGCTTGCCACCATGGCGGCCCGTGGCGAAGTGGAGCTGGTCGGGGACAAGCCCCGCCGCTACCGGATCGCCGGTTAACGCGCCACCCGGCCCTGCTTCCCCTGCTGGACAGGATGCCTACCCCGGCGCCTCCATACAACCGAGATTGACTCACACG
>CAWILM010000018.1:0-132719 GCA_963836935.1 uncultured Acidimicrobiaceae bacterium | reverse complement strand
GAGGTCCTCGGCGGCAAAGACGAGCTCGTAGGCGTCGTCCACGAGCTCGGAGACGAGGCGATCGATGTCGTCTTGGTCCTCGAAGTCGCACGACGGGCGCCCGGAGCCGAGGTTGTGCTCGTGCACATAGACGCCGTCGGCCAGCTCGGGCACGAGCTTTCGCACCCGACGGATCTGGCTTTGCAGCAGGCTTATGGTGTCCTGGCGCTGCACGGCGTCGTCGAGCACTGTCGAGTCGAGCGCCCGGCGGTTGCGCTTGGCGATGACGCCGGACTCCTTCACCACCTCCCGCACGGCCTCGAATATCCGCTCCGGGCGATCCGAGGCGCGCAGCTTGTTGCGCCAGAGAACCAGCACCGTCGGGTGGAAGCCCTCGTCGTCCAGAGCCAGGCCGGCGGCCACCTTCCAGGCGATGGAAGTCCGCAGCATCTCACAGGCCTCCCGATCGGAGAGCCCTTCCAAAGCCTGCAAGACCATCACCGTGGCGATCACGTCTGCTGGCACTGACGGCCGGCCGCGGCCGGTTGGGAACAGGTCCTCGAACAGCGCGTCCGGGAACACTCTTTGGCGGTGCTCGGCCAAGAAGGCGTGCACAGAACCCGGCTTCAGAAGGTGCTTGCAGAAGACGGCGGCGTCGAGGAGCTGGCGATCCGGCTTGGAGGATCCTTGCATCCCCCAATTCTTCTAGACCTGAGCCGAAATCGCGAATCCTGCCGGATTGCTCAGCGGCCTCCTAGGCAACGGCGCGCGATGCGGTGGACGTTCGGTTCGTTGCCGTGGGAGCGGCTCGGTGATCGTGCGGTCCTTATTACGTTGACTTATCCGGGTGACTGGGAGCGGTGGGTTTGGGAGCGCGGTGGACGTACTCGGGCGCAGGAGTTCGAGCGTCATCGGCAGGTCTTTTCTCGGGCGTGGCGTAGGCACTGGGGCTGTCTGGAGGGCGTTTGGGTGAAGGAATTCCAAGCGTCTGGTCGTCCTCATCTTCACTTGTACGTGGGTCTTCCTGTACAGGTGTCGGTTGCTGAGTTCGAGGCGTTGCGGGAGCGGACCATCGAGGGCAAAGAGCTGGAAGCGGCGCTCGGTACCTTCGAGGGTCGGCGTCTGTCTCGGCCGATTGGTCAGGAGCAGGGTCCTTTTAGTGTCTGGCTTCTTCGTACCTGGTCGAGGGTGGTGGGTACCGTGGGCACCGGTGAACGTCATGAGAAGCGCGGTGCTGATGTTCGGGTCTGTTTCTACAGTGGTGCGGCGGCCGAGAAGGATCGGGTTCAGGTGGCTCGCTACTTCTTTCGGGAGTCCTCGAAGCTGGCGCAGAAGCAACCGCCGGCGGGTTTCGGGCCGGTTGGTCGGTACTGGGGCTACTGGGGTGCTGCTGGTGGTTTTGCTCCTGTGGAGGATCGGGTCCAGCTGTCCGATGAGGTTGCCTACGAGCTGGAACGTCGGATGACTTTCCTGGTGCGGTGGCGCGTTGCGACCTGGGCACGGCGTCGTGGTGATGTCGTCCCGGTCGATCTGCATCGGCCTGATACGGGTTGCACGGTTTATGAGATGACTCCAGATGAGCAGGCTCGTCTACTTCACTGGGCCGTGCGAGCAGCTCGGCGCGGGTATGAGCAAGCGTTGCGCGGCGAGTGAAGGGGGTTTCGGTGCGTCGGTTTCAAGTCGAGAGTCCCGGAGTTGGCTCCCGGCTCCTCGCTGTCTTGTCGGTTTTCGTGGAGTCAACAACGCGGCGCTCGGACCGTCCGCACGAAGGAGGACGGGCCGAGGGCCGCGTTGGGTGCGTCCAAGGCGCCGATTTTGTCGGCGCCTCTGCCGCGTTGGCGCCGGTAGTTTGGTGCTCAGCAACAGCCGGGAGGCGAGATGTCTGAGACACCGCAACTTGAAAAGCGCACCTATGCGAGCATCCTGAGTTTGGGTAATGGTGGGTTGACAAACCCAACGCGCTAAACTGCAGGTCATGCCCGTCGTCACTCGTCGGAGTCGTGGAGCCCTTCAACTTGGGTTGGCAGCCATCGTGGTAGCCATCGGGGGCACTTTGGCTGGCATCCTTCACGAACATGGCACGCAGTCTTTGTCGGGTTGCTGAGCGCCATGTTTGGTGTCGCACTCTTATGGTTGTTGCTTAGTTTCGTGGTCCCGCCGCTCCGTGAACGACATCATGGCGTGGGGCAACCTCTCACGTATCACTATCATCTAGGCAACGGCAAGTTTCTGGTTGTCCTAGAAAAGCGGTCCGTTCCCTTTGAAAAGGTGCAATACAGTTGGCACTCTGGACTTGACGGCAGTGGACTAGAAGACCCGAGCCACGGGTGCCAATCTGGGCGAACCGCTTATCATGAGATAACCCTTTCACCGGGCTCTAAGCACGTGGCTGTCGCGTGGCACGGCACCGTAGCAGGCGTACTTGAAGAAGTTGCTGTCGATACGATGCCCCAACTACGGGACAAATTGCCTAACAGGATCAGGCTTCGTCCTCATCATCCGCCTGCTGATCCCGTAGGTCAGTCGTGAGCAGCACCGCGAGCAGTTCTTCCGGCTCCATGTCCACGTTGACCCTGCCAATTCTTTAGAGCCACCCGCGCCGAGTGGTGCTTTCGCATCCAGACCGAAACTACAGGAAGGAGTACGGGGATGAAGGATTTTCTTGACCAAGTGGAGACTGCCACGGATGACAATCGCCTCTATTATCTCGCCTTGGCGGGCGCACTTGCTATACCGGACCTATGCGGTGCCCTCGCATCGAAAGACGGGAAGGCAACGAAAGAGGGTTTCGCGGCTTGGTTCGACACCAATGTTTCCCCGTTGCATCTCAACCACTGGGACAACAAGGAACCCTTCCTGACCGGTGCCGACTGCTATAGCTTCCGATGCTCGTTCTTGCACCAAGGTCGATTGCAAACGACCAAGGGTGGATACGAGAGGATTGGCTTTCTGGAACCCGGGGGACCAGTCACCATGCACATGAACATCATCTACCTGGGTGGTGACCGCAAGGTCTTGAACATAGATGCACGCCTCTTCTGTCACGAGGTGGTTGACTCGGCCCGGACATGGCTGGCCACCGTCGTCGGGACAGAACCATATGAAACGAACCTCACGAGTTTTGTGACCCGTTATCCGAACGGATTGGCACCCTTCGCCGCTGGTGCCCCAGTCATCGCGTGACGAAACTGTCATTCCGCGAGCTTCAGCAGGTCGGTGAGTCGCTGTCCGTAGTCAAGAACGTATCCCCGGCCGAGTTTCGCCGGTCGAACCGCCGGACCCTCCTAGGAGACCGCTGAGCAAGGCGTCTTCGAAGCTCGGCCGCTGTTCGATCGCCGCTTAGGCGTCAGCTGCTCCGCTCGCCGCCTGCCCGTCGGGCGAAGGTCGGGGGAGAGATTCGGTCGGAGGGCGGCCGGGAAGAGGCTCTCTCGGCGCTCTTGTGGCCGTTCTCCTTTGTTCTCAGCGGGGTTTCCTCGCCTCTGGCTACTCGGCCGTGGCAACCAGCCATGTCGAGCCGTCGTGGCTGAGGCCGAGGTTCAGCATCCGCATCAGGTTGACGGCGGCCGCCCGGTGGGCGAGCCAGATCCTGTTCTTCTCTATTCCTATGTAGCGAAGGCGGCGGTTCTGGCCGCGCACGAGCCAGGCGATCGTACGCTCGATCATCGGGCGCTTTTGCCGATAGGTCTCCTGGAACTCTGCTGTCGAGGCCAGCTGGCGGGCAGCCGCCAGGATGGCGGAGTTGTCGTGGACGACGATCGTGCGGCCCGCCTTGGACTTCGTGCAGCGCTTCTTGGACGGGCAGGTGGCGCAGCTCTTGGCGAAGCGGGCACGGCCATGGGCGTTGATGCTGACAGTCACGCCCTCGGGGCAGGTGACCGTTTTGCTTGCTTCGTCGATGTCGAAGTCGTCCAGGCTGTAGCCGCCCTCGACCGCCGGGCGCAGCGGCAGCGGCTTTATGACGGCGCTCATCTCTTTTTGTCCTATGTGCTGACGGAGGTCGCCCGAGCCGTAGGCCGAGTCGGCGAGGATCTCTGTGCCGGCCGGCTCGTCTTCGATGAGCCGGGGAGCGACGTCGGCGTCGCCGCTGTTGCCCGCGGTCAGGTCCGTGGCGGTGATGATGCCGGTGTCGGGCTCGGCGGCCACGTGGGCTTTGTAGCCGTCCCGGTAGGAGTGCTGTGTCTTGTGGGCATGGCGGGACTCGGGATCGACGCTCGAGATGACCCGGTCCGGGGCCGTCTGTTCGGCGATGCGCCAGGTGCCTGGCCTTTCTCCTTGTTCCACGTCCTGGCCGGCCAAAAGAGCCAGCAGCGCCACGGCCTCTTGCTGGGCCCGGTCGAGCTCGAGGCCGAGGTCCTCGGCGGCAAAGACGAGCTCGTAGGCGTCGTCCACGAGCTGCAGGAACGAGGCGATCGATGTCGTCTTGGTCCTCGAAGTCGCACGACGGGCGCCCGGAGCCGAGGTTGTGCTCGTGCACATAGACGCCGTCGGCCAGCTCGGGCACGAGCTTTCGCACCCGACGGATCTGGCTTTGCAGCAGGCTTATGGTGTCCTGGCGCTGCACGGCGTCGTCGAGCACTGTCGAGTCGAGCGCCCGGCGGTTGCGCTTGGCGATGACGCCGGACTCCTTCACCACCTCCCGCACGGCCTCGAATATCCGCTCCGGGCGATCCGAGGCGCGCAGCTTGTTGCGCCAGAGAACCAGCACCGTCGGGTGGAAGCCCTCGTCGTCCAGAGCCAGGCCGGCGGCCACCTTCCAGGCGATGGAAGTCCGCAGCATCTCACAGGCCTCCCGATCGGAGAGCCCTTCCAAAGCCTGCAAGACCATCACCGTGGCGATCACGTCTGCTGGCACTGACGGCCGGCCGCGGCCGGTTGGGAACAGGTCCTCGAACAGCGCGTCCGGGAACACTCTTTGGCGGTGCTCGGCCAAGAAGGCGTGCACAGAACCCGGCTTCAGAAGGTGCTTGCAGAAGACGGCGGCGTCGAGGAGCTGGCGATCCGGCTTGGAGGATCCTTGCATCCCCCAATTCTTCTAGACCTGAGCCGAAATCGCGAATCCTGCCGGATTGCTCAGCGGCCTCCTAGGGGTGTCCGTCAGGTCGTGGCGGAGGTCTGGAGGTGTCCTCCAGTAGTGCGCGCGTCCTGGATGATTCTGGAGGCTTCTGGCGGGGTCTGAGGTCTAAGCCTCAACTGACCTCTCCTCTTGGGTGCGCTTCTGGTCTGGAGGGATTGTCGTCAGTCAAGGAAGCGTGATGCTCGGTCGAGCACGTCGGTGTCCATCGGTTCGAGGTAGCTGCGCATCGTGGTCGCTGGGTCCGAGTGTCCTAGTACCTTCTGTATGTCGAGCAGGTCGAAGTGGTGCGCTCCCTGCTCGTCGGTCGCATTGTGCAATATCCCGGCGGCGGTGCGGCGTAGGTCGTGCGGGGCGACGTGTCCGAGTCCGGCCTGCGCTGCTCTCGTTTGTACGATGTACGAATAGAGACGCTCGCCTGCGACCTGTCCGAAGTCCAAGCGGGTTTGGCTGGGTCAGTAGCGTCGCGTCCCTCGGACCGCTGGGCAGATGACTGGCATGTCGGGCGTGATTGCTCCGGTCGCCTGCTCGTAGGCTGCTCTGTAGGTTCCAAGGGCGGTTACGAGGGCTGTTCCGGCCGTTGTCTGGCGGGGCTTCCGTCCCTTGCCTGTCCATGTGATGACTGGGAGCTGTTGCAGGTTCTTCCACGTGAGCGACCGTACTTCGGCTGCTCGCATGCCAAGCAAACCAAGGCGAATGGCGATTTCGTCTCGGAGTCCGAGCGTCGTTCCGGTGTGGCAAGCGGCGAGAAGGCGTCCATAGGCTTCGTCATGGGTGAGCCATCTACCGGGGTTCGCGCTCTGTACCTTGCCATATGTCCGGTGGTACGTCCGAAGTGGGCTGTCTGGGTCGCCGAGGTGCTCGGCGGGATTGCGGGGGACAGCACAGATCCGAACGCAGTAGCGAAAGAAACTGCCGCGCCCAGCAAGCCCGCTGATAAACGGTGTTGTTGGCTGGGTTGCCATCGGTCGCCCATCTGAGAATGTCGGCTTCGGTGATGTCGGTCACGGTCTGTCGTCCGGTGAACTGGAAGAGGGCGGTGACCATGCGCCGGCCACGCAAGGCGGTGTTTGGGTTCGGGTAACGGCCTGCGTACTGGTCGATGATGCCTGCGAGGTCGTGACCTAGGCTGGGGAGGTAGTGAATCTCGGCGTCACCCGTCGTGACCTGGGGGTGAGAATCGCCGGTATGCCTTGATCCCGGCTATCGCCTGGTCGCCACCACCGGCCCAGGTCGCGACGTACCCGAAGGAGTAGTCACCGGAGTCGAGCCCAAGTACCTGGCAGACGACGAATGCCGTGGACTCGGCCTCCAGCTCGGCAAGCGCTCGGTTGTCGTGGTTCTCGTGGAGCAGGACGTGGGCCAGTTCGTGTGCGAGCGTCTTCACCCGCTGCGCGGGTGTGTTGGTCGTCTCGACCCGTATGCGGTGATCAGCGTGACAGCAGTCGCCATTCGCGCCGTCGTTGAATTCGTGGTCCTCGACCGTGAAACCGATGGACCGAGCGACGGTCACGAGCTGGGCGTAGAGACCTTTGGGATCGTCACCTTCGAGCCGTTTGCAGACGGACGGCAGCTCTTCGCCGTCGGTCTGGCCGATGTCGAATACCGGCACGAACTTGAAGCCTCTTAGCACCCGATCGGTCTCGCCGTCCTCAGCGTTCTTGCAGATCATGGGGGCGAGGACCCAGATGGCCTTTTCTCCCTTGCGGACGAAGCGGTTGAGCTTCCGCCAGGCGTTGAAGCCTGCCACGCGGGTTGCCTCGTGGCACTGGGCGGTGATCAGGAGAACGTTCCCAAAGCTGTAGTTGTGAAAGCGGCTCTGGGTCTCAAGGTGACGCTGCCACTCCTCGGACGATGTGAGGGTACTGATGCCCTCTGTCAGCTGCGCGACGAGTTCCGGGTGGTTGTTCTTGGCCATCATTCCGAGTCCTCCGTGTGGTGCCTATAGGTGCACCTGGTCAGCTAGAGAAAGGCCTGGCGGTCCCGATGGGCGCAGCCCAACGAGTTTCTGGGCTTGCAGCTCGCAGGTCGAAGCTCTGGCAGGGTGCGATACACGCAACGGCCCCGTGGCAGGGGCGAGAGACCGCAAGCAGCACCCCGGCGCAGCCTGGAGCTGGCTGTTAGAAGGGGATCACGACGTATCCGCCGGTAGCGGACGTATCCGCCGGTAGAGAAAGCTACAGCGGCCCTGTGACACCCGCGGCCGTAGCCAATACCGAGCTTCCGCCCGCGATACGGGAGGGGCCGCGTGTGCGGTGACAGCGATCGTGATCGCTCTTAGCCTCGCCTGGCGATCCTCAACGGGACGAGCTTGTCCATTTCTTGTACGAATCGCGTGACAGATCGCCATGTCCACCGTGGCAGTCAGTGAAGCTCGGGAGAAACTGTCCTACGCGGCAAGGCCGCGCAGACCGAGCCGGTCGTTTTGGAGCGCTACGGGCAGCTTGTCGCGGTGCTGGTGATAGCAATGGCGCCAGTCAGGCATGATGACTCAGAGCACCAGGATGAATCGAAGCACCAGGTTGAGCCAAAGCGTCACAACGTCTTCGATCGGTTCTTCGAGGGCTGGTCCGATGTGTTTCGTCCTGTCGCGTTCTGGCCGTCTGCCTCGGACTGTTTGCTGGTGGCAGTTGTTGGCCGCGTCTAAGTCTCAGCCCGTGCCCGGTCTTCCTCCTCATGTGCGTCAAAGCGGACGAAGCGGGACGCCCGCTTGCGCGTGCTCCGCTCCCAGCGTTGGGCGTGAGTGGAGGCCGGTCGGGGAGTCCGGGCATGGGGGGGACGGTAGAAGAAGGTCTTCGCCAGTTCGGATAGAAGTAGGTACACGACGACCATTCCGAACAGGATGAGGAAGAACTTCGCCGGCAGGGGGGTGAATCCCAAGAGGTGCGCTAGGCCCGTCCAGGGCAGGATCGCACCGATCAGGGCCATCCCGGTCGGCACGAGAAGCATCGACTTGCTGGGGCGGCTCTTTAGGAACGGGATCCTGCGGGTCCTGATCACGTAGATGACCAAGGTCTGGGTGGCGATCGACTCGACGAACCAGCCCGTCCTGAACTCCACGTGACCGGCGTGGAGGATCGCGAGCATGACCCAGAAAGTGACGAAGTCGAAGATCGAGCTGACCGGTCCGAATATGACCATGAAGCGTCGAATGAACTTGATGTCCCAAGCCGCTGGCCGGGCGAGCGCCTCGGGGTCCACGCGGTCAGTCGGGATCACCATCTGGCCGGCGTTGTAGAGCAGATTGTTGAGGAGGATCTGGGTTGGCAGCATGGGCAGGAACGTCAGTATCACCGAGGCACCGGCCGCGCTGAACATATTGCCGAAGTTCGAGGACGTCGCCATGAGGACGTACTTCATGGTGTTGGCGAAGATGCGGCGGCCCTCCATCACCCCGTCGGCCAGCACCCCGAGATCCTTGTCGAGCAGTACGACGTCAGCGGCGTCCTTGGCCACGTCTGTCCCCGAGTCCACCGAGATCCCGACGTCGGCGTGGTGTAGCGCCACCGCGTCGTTCACGCCGTCTCCGAGGAATGCCACGTCCTTTCCGCTGCGGCGGGTCACCTTTATGATCCGTGACTTCTGATCTGGGCTGATCCGAGCGAACACAGTTGTGGCCGGGATCGCCGCTTCGAGGTGGTCGTCGTCGAGTGACTCAACCTCAGTGCCGCTGAGCACAGCCGCGCATTGGAACCCGATGTCGGAGCACACTTTGGCAGCCACCAAACCGTTGTCCCCCGTGATGATCTTCACGTCCACGCCCAGCCGTTGCAGCTGGGCGATGGAGGAACCGGCATCGGGCTTGGGGCGGTCGGCGAAAGTCAGGAAGCCGGCGAATGTCAACCCCTGTTCGTCCTCGGCGCTGACCGTGTCTCGGCTCTCGGCCGAGCGTGTGGCCACGGCCACCACCCGGGCGCCTTCGTTGAACAGTGCCTCCAGCGCTGGCCGGGCGCCGTCGGGGACGTTCACGCACCGGTCCAGTACCACTTCGGGAGCCCCCTTGGTGATCAAGAGCGGCTTGCCAGCGGGGTCCTTGACCAGTACCGAGACCAGCTGGCGGTCGTGGTCGAAGGGAAGGACGCCCAGCCTCTCATGCCGGGCGGCCATAGCGGCGACCTCTCCTCCCGCGGCCGCCCCGGGTGCCAACCACAGGGCCTGGTCCAGGGCGTTGCCTCCGACGGGCCCTTCTTCGGTGAGCGTCGCTTCGTTGCACACCAGCCCGAGCAGGAGCGGCCGATCACTGGCCTGCCCGTCGGTGTCGAGGCTACGCGAGAAGGTGATCACCCCTTCGGTGAGGGTGCCCGTCTTGTCGGTGAAGAGGATCTCTATGTTTCCCAGGTCCTCGACGGCGACCAGCCGCTTCACGAGCACCTTCTTTGCCGCCAGGGCCTTCGAGCCCGCAGACAGGCTCACCGTCACGATGGCCGGCATCATCTCGGGCGCAATCCCAATGGCGATGGCGAGCGAGAAGAGCAACGCCGTGATCAACGGCCGCGCAAGCACCACGTTCATGATGAAGATGAACACCGTCAACACAGCGGCCACTGCGAACAAAAAGCGCGAGAACCGCGACAGACCGGTTTCGAACGCTGTCTGAGTCTGCCTCTCGGACAGGCCGGCGGCGATCTTCCCGAAGGCGGTGCGCACGCCGGTCTGGACCACCACGCCGAGGCCAGAGCCCTGATGGACGATCGTTCCCATGAACGCGCATCCGGGCTGGTCCAGCGCCTGGTGGTCGGTGACGGCTCCCACGCACTTGGCCACTGGCATCGACTCACCGGTCAGCGTGCCTTCGTCGCATTCGAGCTCATCGACCTTGAGCAGGCGGAGGTCGGCGGGAACGAGGGCGCCGATGTGGAGCGATACCACGTCTCCCGGCACGAGGTCGGTAACCGCAACCCGGGTCATCCGCCCGTCCCTCAAGGTGTCAGCGTCGTGGCGGATCTTGCTGCGGAGGGCCGCCATTGCCGATTCTGCCCGGTACTCGTTGAAGAAGCCCAGGCCGACACTCAGGACGACGATCACAGCGATGATCACGGCGTTCGTCCCACCACCGGTCAGCCCCGACACCAGGGCCGCCGCGAGAAGAAGAACCAAGATCGGGTTGCGGAGCTGGCGCCAGAGGACGGCGCTGGCATGCACCTCATGGGTACTGAGCGCGTTCGGCCCGAACTGTCGTAACCGTGCGGCCGCGTCGTCGGACGAGAGCCCATCCGGGCTACTTCTCAAACACGAAAGTACCTCGTCGGGCGAGAGCCCGGCGGCATCGGGCAAGTCCAACTCGCCGAACGGGGAAAGGGTGTTCACAGCGATGGAATCAGCTTCACCCTTGGCGAGCAAGGCCGCAAGCGCCGAGGCCAGCATGCGGGACGCGAGTACTCCCTGACCCGACCACGTCCGCATCGACCGCCGGGAGGGGACGACACGAGGCCCCAGGGGTCGGCGAGTTGTCAGCAGGCCAGTTGAGCGCGCTTGTCCTCGGTGAGGCGGGCGAGCGCTGCTCGTCTCGACGAGCGGGGGCCTCTGCAAAGGGGCTCACGTCGAGCAATGGTTTGTCGGTGGGTGCGATTCTCGCCTCGGGGGTGAGATTGATTTCGCCACGGGCTATCGAGCGTGGGCACGAGGTTGACCCTAAGGTGGAAGTCGTCGGTTCCGTACAAGGTTCCCCCTGTTTGCAAATGCTCCGCGAGGTAATCCCGTGACCCGTCTCACAGTAGATCCCGGTCGCCAACTTGGCGTCCTCGATCGCAACGTTTTTGGTGGGTTTGTCGAGCATCTCGGTCGCTGTGTCTACGGAGGGCTCTATGAGGAGGGCTCGGCTCTCAGCGACGCCGACGGCTTTCGCAGTGACGTGCTCAGCCTCCTGCGCGATCTCAAGCTAAGTGTCCTGCGCTGGCCCGGTGGCAACTTCGTGAGCAACTACCACTGGGTGGACGGAATAGGACAGAAAGACACCCGACCTCGCCGCCCTGAGTTGGCTTGGGGAGGTGAGGACTCGAACCGATTCGGTACCGACGAGTTCCTAAAGTACTGCGCTGAGCTTGGTGTCCGACCCTACATCTGCCTGAACATGGGTACGGGAGACTTGAAAGAAGCTCTGGCATGGATTGAGTACTGCAACTCGTCCGGGCGTACCTACTGGGCGGAGCGGCGTCGCCAGAACGGACGCGACGAGCCGTATGCGGTGCCCTACTGGGGCCTCGGCAACGAGATGTACGGGGACTGGCAGGTCGGCGCACTCTCGGCGGAGGAGTACACGCGAGAGGCAGTTCGCTGGGCCCGGGCGATCCGGATGCTTGACCCGGACGCGACGCTTGTCAGTTGCGGGTGGGACGGATTGAGCGCCTGGGACAGTCGGGTCATCGACGAGATGGTGAGCGTTGTCGATCTCCATTCGATCCACCTCTATACCGGCTCGCATGACTACTGGACAAATGTCCTCCAACCCCACCACGCTGAGCGAGCGATCCGTTGCACTCGCGTGCTCATCGAGCGTGCCGCGCACCTACAGCAGGTCGAGCATCTTCCGCGCATCGCCTATGACGAATGGAACGTCTGGTTCCGGACGAGAGACGGTGCGCTCGAAGAGCGCTACAACTTTTCAGACGCTTTGGCGGTGGCCACCTACCTGAACATCTTCGTGAGGAACTGTGCCTGGGTGCACATGGCGAATCTCGCGCAGATGGTCAACGCGATCGCACCGATCGTGACCACGCCCGAGGTCGCGGTCGTGCAGCCGACCTACTACCCGTTCCTGCTTCACTCCCAGTCGGCCCTCGATGTCGCCGTCGACGTGTTCGTCGAGGGCCCGAAGATCGACGGGCCGGACCAGGAACACACCAGCAGGTGGCCCCACCGGGTCGGCGATCTCGCCCCGTTCGATCTCGTCGACGCTTCCGCGACGGTAGATCGGCCACGTCACAACCTCTCTCTTACCCTAGTGAACCGTCGGCCCGACGCTCCTGAGCCGGTCGAGATAGTGCTGCGCAATATGGCCTTCCAGCGTGAAGCCAGGATCCGGGTTGTGACCGCTGAGAGGGACGCATCGGCGCGGACCGTGCCCGACGTCGAGTCGGTGAGCATGGCGGAAGGTTCCCAGGCCGCGAAGGGCTCGGAGGCCTCCTCGTGTTGCTACCGCCTCAGTCGTTCTCGGTCATTGAGGTCGAGATGACGAAGGAGTAGGGAAGCTTCAGGACACGAGAGAGCCTGTCGGCGTCGCTGTCCACGAGCACGATCTCGCTGCACTGAAGCTCCGGGCACGAGAGGATGTCCCCGCGTCAGGTTCCTTCTGCCCACCCCACTTCCCGAGGAACGAGTCGCGTCCGAGTCGCCAAGGTGTGCCACCAAGCGAGACCGGTCGTAGCAGAAGGCCCCCGAGCCCGCAATGCCCCTGACACCTTCCGGTACCGGACCTCGTCAGCGCGGTATATGTTCCTCCGGCAACAAGACGGAGGCGCCGGACCGCGACGCACTTCTCTCGACCCTGCGGACGCCGAGCTGGGCTGTGAGCCGCAGGCTCTGGAGAAGCAGGATCGGCACCCCGATCAGCGCGAGCGGCGGGTCCAGCAAGACTAGGAAGGCCGTCGCCACGAACTCGGCGACGAACAACGGGCCGGTCGTCAGCAGGTTTCGCACTGCCAGGCCGACCGACATGTTCCAGAGATCGCTCGGTGCCATAAGGGGCTGGCGCGCGCCGAGCAAGAGCACGTAGCCGATGCTCGTCAGTGCCACGAGCAAGGCGGCGACGCCGAAACCGAGGCTCACCCAGTCGCCCGGCGTGCCGCCGCGGCTGAAGAAGTGCACCTCCTCGGCCGCGATCGCGGCGACGGCGAGCGGCGTGCCCACAGTCAAGGTCGTTCGCAGCGGGGGCCGGGACCTGAGCGCGACAAGGAACTCGCGCACCACTCGGTCCTCGCCCGACACGCGCCACCGCTCGAGGGCGACCATGGCCGCCTGGAGGGCGATGGGCACTGTCACGACCGGGAGGCAGGTGACCAGCAGCACGAGGTTGAGGGCGAGCAAGTTGAAGCAGGCGGTCAGCGCACCAAGGGCCCTGTTCTTGAGGGAAACGAGGACGAGGTTCTCCGCACCGGCAGCCGCCGTCCCCGCACCCGCTCGGGCCGCGCCGGGGACCGAGCCAGGTCTCATCCTTTGACCCCTGTGCCCTGGATGGCGATGCCGTGGATGAACGTGCGCTGGGTGAAGAAGAACAGGACGATGATCGGTGCTGTGGCTGCCGTCGCGGCCGCCATCACCCAGGGCCAGTTGGTCGTGTAGGTGCCGAGGATCTGGTTCAAGCCGAGCGACAGCGGGTACCACACCTGGTTGTTGATGTAGATGAGCGGCCCGATGAAGTCGTTCCAGCAGTAGATGAACTGGAAGAGGATAACCGTCGCCAGGGCGGGTTTTGCCATCGGCAGGATGATCCGGCTGAAGATCATGAACTCGCTCGCCCCGTCCACCCGGGCGGCGTCGGAGAGCGACTCGGGGATGGTCATGAAGAACTGGCGGAGCAGGAAGGTACTGAAGACCGAGCTGCCGAGGAACGTCGGGATCATCAACGGCAGGTACCAGCCCACCATGTGGAACTGTTTGTACATGGTAAAGAGCGGGATCAGCGTGGCGAAGAACGGGATCAAAAGGGTGCCGACCATTACCTGGAACAGGACGTCTCGGCCTCTCCAGCGGATGCGGGAGAAGCCGTAGGCCACGAGGCTGCTCGAGACGCACACCCCGACGATGGTGACGCCGGCGTACATGAGCGTGTTGAGCACGAACCGCCAGAAGGGGACGGCCGAGAGCATCTCGGGGTAGTTGCGCCACACGAAGGGGTGCGGCCACCAGAGCGGTGGGACGGCGAGCGACTGCGGATTGGTCTTCAGCGAGGTGAGGACCATCCAGAACAACGGGAAACCGAGCAGCACGCTCACGACGATCAGCGTCGCGTGCTTGGCCAGGCTGCCCCCGAGCTTGCGGGCCGACCTACTGCTGCTCGCTGGCATAGTAGACCCATCGCGAGGACGATCGGAACAGAACCACCATAATGGCGGCGCTGAACACGAACAGGAAGAAGGCCATCGCCGAGGAGTATCCGAGCTTGAGGAAAAGGAAGGCCTGTTCGTAGAGATACTGCACGTAGAACCACGTCGAGGTGCCAGGACCGCCGGGGTCGGCGGCTTCGATCACCTGTGCCTGGGTGAAGTACGAGATGCAGAGCACCAGCTGCAGGATGATGTTGAAGAGGATGACGGGGCTGATCATCGGGAGCGTGATGTAGCGCAACCGCTTCCACGCACTAGCTCCGTCGAGCGCGGCGACCTCGTACAACTCCCTGGGCACCCCTTGCAGGCCGGCCAGATAGATCACCATCGGCTGGCCGAGCCCCCACAGCCCGAGCAGGATGAACGACGGCTTCGACAAGGCGACCGAGAAGAACCAGTCCGGGGACGGCAGGTGCGCGTCGATGAGGAGGTCGTTGACGATCCCGAATGCCGGGTTGAACAGCCAGACGAAGATCATGCACGAGGCCACGAGCGGCACGATCGAAGGGATGTAGAAGATCGTCCGGTAGACGGCCCGGCCCCTCACGTTCATGTTGAGCAGCATCGCCAGGCCGAGCGCGGCGACCGTGGACAAGGGCAGCTCGATCGCTGTGTAGTAAAAGGTGTTGAAGAGCGACGTCTTGAACAACGGGTCGTGGAACAGGTTCACGTAGTTGGCGAACCCGATCCAGTGCGCCGCGCCGACGCCGTTGAAGTCCGTGAAGCTGTAGTAGACGGTGGCGAAGAACGGGTAGGCGAAGAAGAGGAGGAAGCCGGCGATCCACGGGCTCACGAAGAGCAGCCCGAGCCGGAGGGACCGCCGGTGCGGAGAGCGAAGGGAACCCCGCCGCCGAGCGCTCGCGACCGTCACCGCCGCCGACTTTTTCGCCTGCACGTCGACCTGCATGTCAGAGTGTGCTCCTCCAACTGCCCGTGCGCACACAGTAGGGGACAACCAGGACTCAGCCCGGCTGTCCCCTACGTGTGGGACGGCGGATTGTTAGCTCGAGGCGTTCGCCTGTTGGTCGATGTACTTGAGCGCCTGCGCAGGCGTCATGATCTTCTGCAGGACGTTGGCCGTCGCGGTGTTCTCGGCGGTGAACAGCTGCGCCTGCGTCGGGGTCAGGAGCGGAGCCTGGGTGTAGGGGCTGGTCATCTGGGGCAGGAAGCCCGACAGCCACGAGTTCGCCTTCAGCCACGCCTGGTACGCCGGGGCCTTGGTCACCGAGGGGCCAGCGGGCACCCAGCCGCCCGTCGGGTCGATGGATCCGACGAAGCTCTCGTTGTGGTAGCCGGCAAGCCAGGAGATGAACTCGAAGGCCTGAGCCGGGTGCGCGGAGCCCTTGGGGATGATGTTGAAGTTGCCCTGCCCGAGCGTGCTCGGCTTGGGGACTATCCCTGGGAAGGCCTCCACGCCGAAGTGGTCTTCGAGGTCCGGGTTGGACACGGGGACGTTCTGCGCGCCCACCCACGGACCAGACAGCTCGAAGCCGGACTTCCCGTTCGTAAAGATGTCGGTCTGACCGCCGGCCACATACCCTAGGGCCGTCTGCTCCGCCATCACCTGGGCGTAGGGGTACTTGTCGAAGCTGGCGATCCAGTTCATCTCCGCCTTTGCACCCGGGCAGCTCTCGAAGTCGTACTTACCGGCCTTGTTGAAGCAGTTGGTCGCGCCGAAGAAGGTCGTGTAGAACTGGAAGCCGTTCCCGTCCGTGTCCGGGTAGAAGCCCATGGTCACGATCCTGGAACCGCTGAAGGTCCATATCTTGGCCTGGTCGGCGTCGAACTGGGCCAGGGTCTTCGGCGGTGACTTGATGCCGAACTCGGCGAGCACGGGAATGTTGTAGTACAGCGCCCAAGAGTTCAGTGACATCGGGACGGCGTACAGGCCGCCTTTATAGCTGGCCGCCTGGACGGCGACGGGGTACTCCCACTTCTCGAAGCCGGCATACTGGCCGGTGAGGTACTGGTTCATGTTCACGATGTCGCCGTCGGCGGCAAAGGAGCCGATCTCCGGCCACCACTCCGTGAAGATGTCCGGCGGGTCCCCCGCCGCGATCGTCGAGAGCAGTTTGGCGGTGCTCGTCGTCGCAGAGCTGGGGATGTTGGTCTCGGTGACGTGGATGCCGGGATGGGTCTTGTTGAACTGAGTCACCATCGTGTTCAGCAGCTGGAGCGTCGTCCCCGACCACATCGTCCACCACGTCAGGTTGACCGCCGACGAGCTTGTCGTCGAGCTCGCCGCCCCAGCGGCGCCCCCGCCCGCGGCGCCGAGAGAGACGGTGCCGACGACGGTCACGGCGGCGAGTGCCACCGCGAGACGCCTATTCCAGCCCAGGAAGCGCGAGTGTCTGCGGCTCGTGCGACCCGGTGTGTAGCTTTCGTGTCTTTCCTGGTCCTTCATTCGCTTGCTCCTTACTGTGTCCGGGGCAACCTGCCCCCTTGACTGTGTCCGGGGCAACCTGCCCCCTTGTCGGTCACTCGTCTGCGGATGCGTGCTAGCCAGAAGCCTTCTCCCGCTTCGTTGCGGCCCCGGCGTGACGAGCGTCCTGCGGACGCATTGGCAAGAGCGCCTGGCGTGACGACTACAAGGGCTCGGCCCTATTGCATGTCACGAAACGTCGATGCTCCACTCGCTCGACACGGCGGACTGCCGACCTGTACGACCAGATCGCCGACGCAGCCACCTCTCCGGGCGTTGGTCGAGTCCTGGCGGACCCGGGACGTCCTGCCGCGTCGAGCTGGTCAGGTGCGTTGTGGGTTTATCGTGATACTCCTTTCGCCGTCTTCCTGGTTTGTTCTGGCCCGACTCCGGAGGTTGCGGCCAGCGTCGGGGCGGGTGATCGGGTGCCGGGCGCTCGCCGCGGACGCCCACCGGCCCCGGTTCCGGCGCGTACCGAGCCACTCTGCCCATTCGCACGCTGGCGCGGCAAAGGTGGTGGCCCGGCGCTCTCCCGGACGATCAGTTCAGCCTGCGGCCAGGCGTGCGCGTCTTGACTGGCGTTCGCATCCAGCAGGGAAAGGAGCTTTGCAAAGCACGCTTTGCCCAGGGCCGCGAAGTCCTGGCGGACGGTCGTGAGGGCGGGAATGTAGAACGCCGCGAGGGGCGTGTCGTCGAAGCCGACGATGCTGACGTCGTCGGGAATCGCGCGCCCCGCCTGGTGCATGGCTCGCATGACACCGATGGCAAGGTCATCGTTGCCGCACAGCACCGCTGTCACCTTTGGGTCGCGCGTCAGCCTGTGCTGTGCTGCTTGGCTGCTCGACTGCGGGTCCCATCCGGCCTGCAACGCCTTTGGCACCCTGACGCCAGCATCCTCGAGGGCCGAGCGCCACCCCAACATACGCTGGCTGGTACTGGTGGACGACGGTATCGAAACGTAGTGCACGGTCTTGTGCCCCAGGCCCAACAGGTAGTTCGTCGCGTCTCGGGCTGCCTTGCGGTCGTCGAACCACACCCACGGCTTGCCCGCCGCCTCGTCGCCAGAAGGAGTCTCGACCATCGCAGCCACGGGCACGTCGGGCGGGACAGCTCTCAGTGCAGCAATGCCCGCACGGTCGTAGGCGATGACAATCAGGGCTCCTGCTGGCTCGATCGCTCGCTCGACTGCGTCCCGCACGTCGCTTGGAGTACCGGACTCCACCACCCTGACGCCCAAGGCGAAGCCCGCCGCGCGCGTCGCCTCCTCAATGCCTTCCAGAGCCGCAGCAAAGCCATACTGCCGGGTATTGGACGTCAACACCGTGACCGACTGCACCGGCCCCCCGGCCAAGGCGCGCGCGGCACGGTTCGGCCGAAAGTCGAGGCGGGCGATCGCGTCAAGCACGACTTGGCGGGTGGACTCCTTCACGCTCGGGCTCTCATTGATCACTCGGGAGACGGTCTGGTGCGAGACACCAGCTTCACTGGCGACGTCGCGGATACTCACTGAGGCCAGTCGGTCGTTGGGTACTGGCATTCAACGCAACCCTTCTCGGCTCCGGCTCACCCTGTTTAGCTTGTGTGACCGGTCACAACGCGCTATTGTGACCGGTCACACGGCCTCTGTCAAGCGCTTGCAACAAAGGAACGAGGAAGACTGTTGGCCGTGCTCGAGGAGGATCGACGTGGTTGGCGCTAGGACATCGTCTCCGTCGGAGATGGGCTGGGTGGACGACGCGCTCGAGCTGCGGATCGAGGTGGGCGGGGACGGGTTAGCACGACTGGTTCACCTTGGCGCGTGTGCGGCCGGCCAGACAGCACCGACCGAAGGGAACGGCGAAGGACCTACGACGCGCGATTGGCGGGCGGCCGGGTTGCCCTTGGTGGATGTGGTCATGTCCGGTAGCGGGCGGGCGTGGTCGGGGGGCCGCTACGCAGAATCAGTCGTCGGCGGTCGGCTCCGTTATGTAGGACACGAGGAGCGAGTCAACGATCTATGGCGCGAACTGCAGATTGACCTCGAGGACTCGAGCACGGGGCTCAAAGCAGAGGTCGTCTACCGCGCGCTCAAGGGACGGGGCGTTCTCCGCTCTCAGGTCCGCCTCACAAACGATGGTGCAACTCCGGTGACCATACAGTCGGTGACCTCCTTTCTCGGCTCCGGGCTGGCCGGTCCGGAGGGTCGGTTGGCTGATGTTGACCTCATGTGGGCCGAGAACGACTGGTTGGCTGAGAATCGATGGCAGGTCCGGGCACTTCGGGAGGCCCTGCCAGATCTGAACCGTGGCGCGCACGACCACGATTCGCGGGGCTGGTTTGGTTTCACGAGTGCTGGGAGCTGGTCGTCCGGCACGTATCTTCCCATGGGAGCTGCCGTCAATCGTCGGACTGGGCACGCCTGGGTGTGGCAGATCGAGCACAACGGTGGCTGGCACTGGCAGGTCGGCGAGCACACGGGTCGTGACGCCTCGGCACACAATGGCGACAGGCCGACAGATGCCTATCTTGCCCTGCTCGGCCCTACCGACGCCGAACACCATTGGAGGATTGTTCTCCGGCCCGGGGAATCCTTCGAGACCGTTCCGGTCGCGGTCGCGTTGAGCAGCGAGGGCTTTGTTGCCGCCATGGCGCTTCTCACCGACTATCGCCGCGCCATACGGCGGCCGCACCAAGACCACCGACGTCTTCCCGTGATCTTCAACGACTATCTGAACACCTTGATGGGTGACCCGACGACAGAGCGGTTGATGCCGCTGATCACAGCTGCTGCAAGTGCCGGCGCAGAGTACTTCTGCATCGACTCAGGGTGGTACAACGAGCTCGGCGAAGGATGGTGGGACACGGTGGGCGCGTGGAGACCCTCCACGACGAGGTTTCCCAACGGCATCATTGAGGTGCTTGACCGAATCAGGGCCGAAGGCATGGTCCCTGGCCTGTGGCTCGAACCGGAAGTCGTCGGAGTGCGCAGTCCCGTCGCCGAACGGTTGCCTACCGAGGCCTTCTTCATCCGCGACGGCGCGCGCGTGGTGGAACAGGGCAGATACCACCTCGACCTGTCACACCCTTCGGCTGTGAAACACCTCGACGAGGTGGTCGACTTCCTCGCCGGAGATTTGGGCGTCGGGTATCTCAAGATGGACTACAACATCAGTGTCGGGCCGGGGACCGAGACCGGGCACGTCAGCGCCGGTGCTGGGCTGTTGGCGCACAACCGGGCGTTCCTTGATTGGGTGGACGGGGTCCTCGATCGTTATCCCAGTCTCACAATTGAGAACTGTGCCTCTGGAGGGATGCGTACTGACTATGCCTTGCTGTCGCGCTTTCAGCTCCAGTCCACGAGTGACCAACAGGACTTCTTGCGCTACCCGGCGATTGCGGCGGCAGCCCCGACTGCGATCACGCCTGAGCAGGCCGCCGTGTGGGCTTGCCCGCAAGCAGAGTGGAGCGACGACGAGATCGCGTTCACGATGTGTGGCGCCCTGCTTGGTCGGCTCCACCTCTCAGGGCATATCAGCCGGATGCGGCCTGCCCAACAGCAGTTGGTAGCCGATGCGATCAACGTCTACAAGCGGATCAGGCCCGACTTGGCTCATGGGTTCCCATTCTGGCCGCTTGGGCTTCCGCGGTGGACCGACTCGTGGATTGCTCTCGGGATGGCGGCACGGTCAATCACCCACCTGATCGTTTGGCATCGAGGGTGCGTCGGCGACACCTTGGGTCCAGCCGAGCGAGTTGATGCAACCGAGATCGTCCTCCCTGTGGCTCACCTGCACGACCAGCCGGTCATCCCCGAAGTCAGATATCCGATGCTCGCCGGCGCGGAGGTCGAATGGCGTGCACCGCGTGGAGAGCTGGTCGTGACACTTCCCCGCACACCGTCGGCCTGTCTAATAAGTTTGCAGTCCAGGCGATCGCACTCCGGATAGCGGTCGATGCATCAGACCAATCAGGGTCAAACGCAACGGTGGGAAATGAGGTTGAGCCGATAACACGGGAGGCCGAAGGTGCTCGCAAGCCCTATCAGTCGTGTGCTCGACGCCGTGCGAGCGGTGACGTTGTCAACCAAGCCCGCCGCGGCGTGGGAGCGAAAACAACAGGAGACCACAAGTACCTAGGAGACGTTGGGACCAAGGCCAGCCGCCTGGCGGGCACCGAAGAGAATTGTGGGTGTGTCGAATGCGAGTAGTGGTTATTGGAGCAACAGGCCACATCGGTGGTTATCTTGTTCCTCGGTTAGTGCGTGCGGGCCACGATGTCGTATCCCTGAGTCGGCACCGGCGTCCTTACTACCGCGAGCATGCGAGCTGGGCGCAGGTAACCAGTGTGAGCGTGGACCGAGACGCCGAGGACGCCGCGGGCACATTCGGCCAACGAGTGGCTGATTTGAAGGCCGATGCGGTCGTCGATCTTATCTGCTTTGAGCCCGATTCAGCCTTGCAGCTTGTCGAGGCGCTCAGGCCCAAGGGGACTTACCTCCTTCACTGCGGAACAATCTGGGTACACGGCCCGAGCACCATGGTGCCGACAACTGAGGACGCTCCCCGCCGGCCGTTCGGCCATTACGGGGAGGCGAAAGCGGCGATCGAGGAGCTCCTGTTGCAAGAGAGTCGAGGAGGAGGTCTGTCGGTAGCTCTGCTCCACCCGGGTCACATCGTCGGACCGGGATGGGTGCCCGTGAACCCGGCGGGGAACGTCGAGTTGTCGGTGTTCCAACGCTTGGCGTCCGGCCAGGAGATTGCTCTCCCGAACCTCGGAATGGAGACGTTGCACCATGTGCACGCAGACGACGTAGCTCAGGCGTTCGTTTTGGCGATCGAGCGCCCGGAGGCGGCGGCGGGCGAGTCGTTCCATGTCACATCCGAGCGCGCGGTCACGCTCCGGGGTTACGCCGAGGCTGCTGCTGAGCTCTTCGGCCAACCGAGCCGCCTTTCCCTGCTCGCATGGGACCTCTGGCGGGACACGGTGAGCGAAGCCGCCGCCCAGCTCACTTGGGACCACATCGCACACAGCCCCTCTATGAGTATCGACAAAGCGAGGCGACTACTTGGATACAACCCTGCCTACACCTCGCTCGAGGCGATCCGGGACGCGCTGGAGTGGCTCGTGGCCAACGGGCAACTGATTGCAGCGGCGTGGCCTCCGCCATCAGTTTGACGGGGACGATCGGCGCGGCCTGAAGCTCGCCGGGAGAGCACCGGTTCTGGGCCTTTGGGGCGACCAACAACGTCAACACCGCCGGGTTGATCATCGTCCGGATCTTCGTCGCAACCTGGGTTGTAGCTCTGTCCCGACTTCGGCGGCTCAACCCCACTATTGGAGCCCTGCACCCCTGCTGACCTGGGCGCGCTGTGGATAAAGTCGGGTTTTCGAAGTCAAATGTAGTGACAAATGGGTGATTGACTGGTGGGATCACACGCCTGTAATATGTGATTCATGTACGTGAAGGTGAGCACAGTGCGTAGCGGCAAGAAGACTTACCGCTACCTCACCTTGGCCGAGTCGTTCCGCAACGAGGACGGCCAGCCCCGGAGTCGGATCGTCGCCCGTCTGGGCGAGGTGTCGGAGATGACCACCTCGGGCGAGCTCGAGCGGATCGTCGAGGCACTGTCGGCCCAGTTGGGACGCGGAGCTTGCGTCGCGCTCACCGCCGAGTCCGCTCCCTCGTATGGGGCGATGGCCGCTTGCGACGCCTACTTCTCGCGTCTTGCGCTCGATGAGCTGTTCGACACCTTGGGTTCCCGCCGGCGCGCGGCGGGCCTTGCGGACGCGGTCTTCGCGATGGTGGCGAACCGGCTGTCGGATCCCTCCTCCAAGAGGCGCTGTGTCACCGAGTGGCTCGGGGCCGACGCGGCGCTGCCGAAAGGGCGCCGCGCCCCGTCACTCGACCGGCTCTACCGGGCGCTCGATGCCGTCGCGGACGGTAAGGACGAGATCGAGGCCCACTGCTACACACAGCTGTGCAACCTTACGAACCTCGATCTCCGCCTTGTCTGTTACGACCTCACCTCCACCTACTTCGAGGGGGACGAGAAGTCCTCGGTCCGCTTTCCCTCCAAGGCCTTCGGCTACAGCCGCGATCACCGCTCAGATCGCCCACAAGTGGTGATCGGGCTCCTCGTCACCTCCGACGGCATTCCGATCGCCCACCACGTCTTTGCGGGCAACACCGCGGACCGCTCGACGCTTCCCGAGGTGATGGCCGACCTGCAGACACGCTTCGGGGTCGGGCGCATCGCCCTTGTGGCAGACAGAGGTCTCATCTCAGAAGAGAACCTGGCCTTGGTCGCCGAGCGGCTTTGACCATGTACTCGCGACCCGCCTGCACCGCGACCCGTCGGTCGCCGCCGTCTTGGAGAAAGCCGCCGACAAGGGCGCCGTCTTCGTGCCCGTCGGAGACGACGGGACCAAGGCGACCGAGGTCACCTACGAGTCCCGCCGCTATGTCGTGGTCGACTCGCCGCACCGCCACGTGCGCGACGACGAGCGACGATCGGAACTGTTGGCGCGGACCGAGGACCGCCTCATGGCCCTTGCCGACCGGGTGCGTCAGGGACGCCTCGTCGACCCGGCCAAGATCGGTGCCGCCGCCGACCGGATCCTCCGTGACTCCGGGGTCTCCCGTTGCTTTTCGACCAAGATCACCCCCGGCGTGTTCAGCTGGGACTACGACGAGGAGGCCATGGACTACGAGGAGAGGCTCCTCGCGGGCCGCTATGTGATCACAACCTCGCTCGATGAGAAGACCGCCTCGACCGCCCAGGTCGTCGGCCACTACAAAGCCCTGCAGTCGGTCGAACGGCGCTTTCGGGTGCTGAAGGACTTCTTAGCGTTGCGCCCGGTCTTCCACTACACCGAAAAGCGCGTACGGGGACATGTCGCCATCTGCGTGCTCGCCGCTGTGATCGAGGCCGTCATGGCGCTCGATCTCGTCGGAGCAAAGCTCACCGACCCAGACCTCGAAGGCCAGCATCTCACCGCACGACGGTGCCTTCGTGAGCTCGAGCGGATCCGGATGGTCCGTTTCACCGACGCGAACGGCAATGAACGTCAGGTAGTCACCCGGCCGAGCCCCTTCCAGGCCAAGATCCTCGCCGCTCTCGGCGTCGACACTTCCGCCTGGCGTTCACGCGTCGCCTGATCACCGCGATCACACGATGTAGGGCAAAAACTGCCCTAGCGACCTCGTGACCAGGTCTTTCATGTTTGAGCCGCCGAAGATGGCATGTGGGACCCTCCCCGGCACGGTCGTAGTGGTACTACGGCATTTGCACCGACGATCAAACGCCGGGGCGGTCTTCATCAGGAACTCGAGGAGGATCCCATGGGAATCGTAGGAGGAATCGACATCCACCGCCGGCAGCTCACCTTCGACATAGTCGACCTTGCGACTGGCGAGAACGTCCGTGGGCGCGTCTCGCCCGCTGACCGGGTCGAGCTGCGGCGCTTTCTCGCCAGCCTCGACGGCGCCGGCGGTGATGTGGCGATGGAAGGCTGCACCGGCTGGCGTTATGTCACAGAGGAGCTCGAGCGCGCAGGCTTGCGCTCACGTCGCCGAGCCGGCCGACACGGCTGCTCTCCGGGGCAACAAGCGACGGGCGAAGACCGATCGTGGCGACGCCCGGCATCTTCGCAAGCTGCTCATGACCGGGGAGCTCCCCGAGAGCTGGATCCCGCCTCGACACGTGCTCGAAGCTCGTGGTGTCGTCCGGCTCTACAAGGATCTCGCCGATCAACGAGTGGCGTGGACCCAGCGCCTCCACGCCACGCTCTATCACCACGGCGTTCCCGAGCTCGGATGTCCGGTGGCGGGCGAACAGGCCAGGACCTTGCTTCACGACGCCGAACTCTCTCTGGCGGCCCGGCGTGCCGTTGAGGTCGCGTTGGCACAGATCGAGGTCGTGAACGAGATGCTCGCTCCGATCAAGCTCGATCTCGCCCGTCTCTCACGGCACCAGCCGGGCTGCCAGGCGCTCACCGCCCATTACGGCATCGGACCGGTCACTTCTGTCGCCATCTGGTGCGAGATGGGCGACACCCGGCGTTTCTCTTCGTCTTCTGACGCCGTGCGTCATGCCGGCCTTGACGTCACCGTCTACCAGTCCGACACCAACCGGGCCAAGGGACATCTCGCCCGACAGGGCCCGGGCGTCCTGCGCTGGGCGCTATATGAGGCTGCCATGTCCTCGACGAAGAAGGCCTCCCCGGACCATGAGTACTTCTGCTCGCTTCGCGAGCGTCTCGGGACACAACGAGCCGCCCTCGCTGTCGCCAGGAAGCTGGCGCGTTGGTGCCACCACGCCCTTCGTGCCGCCGGCGACGACGCCTGGGCCGAGGCCGCCTGAACGGCGCTTGCTCCCGTGCGCGTCCCACCCGCAATCACAATGATGATCTGCGGTCTGCTCCAGCAACCCGAATGCTCGCCAGGTTCTCACACCCTGGACAGCCGCCAAAGAATGAGCGACCGCAACTTCTCCGTGTGGGGATCACCCCATCCACCATCATGTCGCCGGAGAGCGCTCCGTGCACCGAGGTAAGTCTGGGCGTTCGCACACGGGTACGAGCATGGAAACCGAGGAGACCGAATGAAACGCTGAAGACCTCCACCGTTCCGGCAACCGTCTCATCGTCGCGCCGACCCACGTCGGCCTCCAGGTCGTTCGTCCTCCCCACGCTGCGGGCGCTCCACCTGGACCCCGACGTCCAGTCGTCGCGTCTTGGCAGCCAAACCGGATCGGAGTGTTGACTATCACGAGTCCCACAGGTAAGTCGGGTCTGTCGACTTGGCGCTTCGGCCCTGTCGAGGAGCGGTGGGATGCAGTCGCGTTGCAGGCGCGCTGCCGCAGCGACGACACGGGATGATCTGCGGGCCGGTCGTGCCTGGTCGTGCGTCGGGTGGAGAAACTCACGGGCCGGGAGCGATCACCCCTAGCCGATCAGCGTCCAGTCGAGCAGCACGTCGATTGTGAAGACAGATCTTGGCACTACGCCGAGGATCGTCGAAAGCGCTGTGAGCAGGCATCCGACCAGGAGGCGCGGGCCCGCCGCGGGGATGAGGCGAGCCGACCTCTGTCCGCCTACCGCAGGTTTCGCTGGAACCGACGTCCGCTGACAAGCGTGGGAGTGATTCGAACGATCCGGTCGGCGGCTCGGTCGACTCCCCATGGCTCCACGGTCAGCTGTTGGGCCCGATGCAGCTCGGTTGGCTCGGTGACAACTCTCGACACGCCCTGGACAAGAACGCTCCACCCACTCCCTCCGTCGGCGTCATAGCCGTCAGCTTCAAAGGCGAGGACTCTGCCGGCGGTGGCTGCGTGAAACTTTGTGCCTTCCACGGTGCGGAATACGACTTCGCCGTCCAAGAGGGCGAAGTTGACTGGCAGAACTGCTGGAAGTGCGTTGATGCTGAGGCCTACTCTTCCGACTGACACGCTTGCCAGCAGGAGCAGACATTCTCGGCGCGACAATTCTTCGAGCTTTGGGGCACCCATTCCTTTACGTTGGCTGACGGCTGTCCCTGGAGCTAGGGCCAAAAGTCTCTTTGACGTCGACCGTGAACGTGCCCGCAGCACCCCCGTTGGCGGGCGCCTCATCACCCACGCGGCCCTTTCGCGCTGGGTGCCGGTCGACGATGCCCGCACGATCGCCGCGCCCGCCGCCGTGAGGGAGTCCAACGGCGGCCGCAACTGCGACTGACCGGGCGGCGCGGGCCGGCAGCGTCGCGAGATCGGCGCGGGTGCCCCGCCTGCCACGGGCAAGATCATCGGGGTGATCCGTTCGGCCGAAGACGACAGAATGGAACAATGGATCGTGCCGTCGCTGTGACCCTGGATCTTGAAGACCCTTTGGCGCCCTATCGGAGCCAGTTCAACACCGAAGGACCTATCTATCTCGACGGGAACTCCTTGGGCCGTCCATCTGCGTCTGTCGTCGAGGGACTGGCCGCGGCAGTGCGCGACTGGTCGGAGAACCTTGTCGGCGGGTGGTCCAGATGGATCGACCTGCCTGCCGCGGTAGGTGACCGCGTCGGTCGGCTGATAGGCGCCGGGCCGGGACAGGTCGTGGTTTGTGACAGCACGACTGTCAACCTCTTCAAGCTCGCTGCGGCTGCCGTGTTTGCCCAGCCCGATCGGCGGGTGATTCTGGCCGACGCGGACGACTTTCCAACGGACCGTTACGTGCTGCAAGGGCTCGCGGGAGCTCAGCGGCCGTGAGTTGCGTCTCCTGCATGGCAGTGCCGTCGATGGCCTGGACGCCGAAGCCGTGGACACGGGCAATTGACGCCCACACGGCGCTTGTTTGTCTCTCGCACGTCAATTTCCGCTCCGGTGCCCGGATGGATCTCGCAGCCATCACCGAGGCGGCCCATCGGCGAGGCGCACTCGTTCTGTGGGACCTGTGCCACAGCACGGGCGCGATCCCAGTCGACTTGGATGAGGCGTGTGCCGACCTTGCTGTCGGTTGCACCTACAAGTACCTGAACGGAGGCCCGGGTTCGCCCGCTTTCGTGTACGTGAGGCGTGACCTGCAGGTCCAGCTCCGTCAACCGGTATGGGGTTGGTTCGGCCAGCAGGACCAGTTCGCCATGGGCCCGACATACGATCCGACATCCGGGATGGGGCGTTTTCTCGCGGGTACGCCGCCGGTCCTGGGACTATTGGCCGTCGACGCCGCGGCCCAGACCTTGGAGTCGGCCGGTGTCCCTGCGTTGTGGGCGAAGTCGCAGCAGCTCACTGCAATGTTCGTGGAACTCGTACGAGACCAGCTTGAGCCGCTCGGCGCGACCCTGGCCTCTCCGAGGGATCCGCACAGGAGGGGGAGCTCACGTATCGGTCGCCCACCCCCTGGCGTGGGCGTGGTGCAA
The DNA here is from genome assembly GCA_963836935.1 of uncultured Acidimicrobiaceae bacterium. GTDB lineage: Bacteria > Actinomycetota > Acidimicrobiia > Acidimicrobiales > Bog-793 > Fen-455. Next base: position 105,345 of record CAWILM010000018.1, on the reverse strand, counting down.
AGCTTTGATCGACCGTCAGATGGTCATCGCAGACTTCCGACCGCCCGACGTGATCAGGCTCGGCCCGGCGCCGCTCTATACCCGCTTCGTGGACGTGTTCGACGCCGCGCAGAAGATGACCGAGGTTCTCGAAGCTGGCGTGGAGGACCTACAGGACCGCCCAAGAGTTACCTGACTTCCGGGCCCGGGATGGTTGAAGACAGCCCCCTTCCGCGCCGGTGCTGTTGGCACCAGGCGAGTATGGACAGGGGCATCTTGCCGAGTGCGTGACTGGTTATCAGCCGGGCCGGCCCGGCAGGTGAGCGTCCGAGTTAGTAGCCGTGGCTAGTTGCGGTGGTGGTCGTGGCGCCCCCGCCCCCGGTGGTGGTTGTGCGGCTTTTGGCGACTGTCTCCACAGGTGTCCCGGAGTTGGTTGTCGCCCCAGCGTGCGCCAGATACCACGTACCGCCGAAGGCGACGATCTCCTCCCCAGCCGACTTGCCAGGACCGGAGTCGCCGACGAATGTGTAAAGCGGCCATCCCTTGCAGTTGACCTGCCACGGGGAGCCTCTTGTGACGTCGGAGACCTTACCCTTGACGCCCGCACCTGCAGTGATCATGGTGTTCTTGGCGACGAGCACCGGCTGCCAGCCAGCGAGGCACGCGCTGGAAGTGCAGTGCCGCGTGCCCTTTGATCCGGCGCTGAGGACGTATAGGGAGAAACCGCCCGCGTCGGCCAGCACTTCCCCGTACTTGCCAACCTTCACCCGTTGCAGCGTCGTCTTCGAGCCCAAGTGCCCGGCCGGTTGCGCCCCGGCGATCAGCGGCACGGTGACGATCCCGCCGACCGCGGCCACGGCGAGCACTCCCACGACTGTTAGGCGCCGGCGCGTTGATCGGTTCAACGAACTTGTGCGCACGTGTTTCCTCCCCACGCTAGGAGACCGCTGAGCAAGGCGTCTTCGAAGCTCGGCCGCTGTTCGATCGCCGCTTAGGCGTCAGCTGCTCCGCTCGCCGCCTGCCCGTCGGGCGAAGGTCGGGGGAGAGATTCGGTCGGAGGGCGGCCGGGAAGAGGCTCTCTCGGCGCTCTTGTGGCCGTTCTCCTTTGTTCTCAGCGGGGTTTCCTCGCCTCTGGCTACTCGGCCGTGGCAACCAGCCATGTCGAGCCGTCGTGGCTGAGGCCGAGGTTCAGCATCCGCATCAGGTTGACGGCGGCCGCCCGGTGGGCGAGCCAGATCCTGTTCTTCTCTATTCCTATGTAGCGAAGGCGGCGGTTCTGGCCGCGCACGAGCCAGGCGATCGTACGCTCGATCATCGGGCGCTTTTGCCGATAGGTCTCCTGGAACTCTGCTGTCGAGGCCAGCTGGCGGGCAGCCGCCAGGATGGCGGAGTTGTCGTGGACGACGATCGTGCGGCCCGCCTTGGACTTCGTGCAGCGCTTCTTGGACGGGCAGGTGGCGCAGCTCTTGGCGAAGCGGGCACGGCCATGGGCGTTGATGCTGACAGTCACGCCCTCGGGGCAGGTGACCGTTTTGCTTGCTTCGTCGATGTCGAAGTCGTCCAGGCTGTAGCCGCCCTCGACCGCCGGGCGCAGCGGCAGCGGCTTTATGACGGCGCTCATCTCTTTTTGTCCTATGTGCTGACGGAGGTCGCCCGAGCCGTAGGCCGAGTCGGCGAGGATCTCTGTGCCGGCCGGCTCGTCTTCGATGAGCCGGGGAGCGACGTCGGCGTCGCCGCTGTTGCCCGCGGTCAGGTCCGTGGCGGTGATGATGCCGGTGTCGGGCTCGGCGGCCACGTGGGCTTTGTAGCCGTCCCGGTAGGAGTGCTGTGTCTTGTGGGCATGGCGGGACTCGGGATCGACGCTCGGAATGACCCGGTCCGGGGCCGTCTGTTCGGCGATGCGCCAGGTGCCTGGCCTTTCTCCTTGTTCCACGTCCTGGCCGGCCAAAAGAGCCAGCAGCGCCACGGCCTCTTGCTGGGCCCGGTCGAGCTCGAGGCCGAGGTCCTCGGCGGCAAAGACGAGCTCGTAGGCGTCGTCCACGAGCTCGGAGACGAGGCGATCGATGTCGTCTTGGTCCTCGAAGTCGCACGACGGGCGCCCGGAGCCGAGGTTGTGCTCGTGCACATAGACGCCGTCGGCCAGCTCGGGCACGAGCTTTCGCACCCGACGGATCTGGCTTTGCAGCAGGCTTATGGTGTCCTGGCGCTGCACGGCGTCGTCGAGCACTGTCGAGTCGAGCGCCCGGCGGTTGCGCTTGGCGATGACGCCGGACTCCTTCACCACCTCCCGCACGGCCTCGAATATCCGCTCCGGGCGATCCGAGGCGCGCAGCTTGTTGCGCCAGAGAACCAGCACCGTCGGGTGGAAGCCCTCGTCGTCCAGAGCCAGGCCGGCGGCCACCTTCCAGGCGATGGAAGTCCGCAGCATCTCACAGGCCTCCCGATCGGAGAGCCCTTCCAAAGCCTGCAAGACCATCACCGTGGCGATCACGTCTGCTGGCACTGACGGCCGGCCGCGGCCGGTTGGGAACAGGTCCTCGAACAGCCGCGTCCGGGAACACTCTTTGGCGGTGCTCGGCCAAGAAGGCGTGCACAGAACCCGGCTTCAGAAGGTGCTTGCAGAAGACGGCGGCGTCGAGGAGCTGGCGATCCGGCTTGGAGGATCCTTGCATCCCCCAATTCTTCTAGACCTGAGCCGAAATCGCGAATCCTGCCGGATTGCTCAGCGGCCTCCTAGGTCGCGAGGTAATAGGGGAGAACCCTCCGGACGGATTGCACTGGCCAGAACCCTGGACCGGGTCGGTTCCCTCGACGCGACACGCAGGTCCCGACAGTGCTCGGGAGGCGACCTTGCCTCTAGGCAGGCTCTGGATCGGAGGTTCGATTCCCGGTCTGCGCCGTTTCACCAAAGTGGAGTCGCCTTTCCCAGGGTAGGCTCAGATCCGAGTGCCGTACACGCCCTCCATGTGCTTGAGGCCGCGTGCACGCCGCCAGGAATGGGGGCGAAGCGTGGCTGTTCGAAGCCGGGCGTGTGTAGTGAACGGAAGCGACGGCGCCGGACGGACACCGGTGCCGCCCGAACGGAGAGATAGCAATGGCAGTCCAGTTGCCCAAGTCCACGCGAGCGACCGGCAAGGAGGTCGACAGACGGTTGGACGCCGTCGTCGCCGAACAGGAGGAGATATTTTGCGAACGCCAGCCCAAGTCCCAGCAGCTGAGCGGACGAGCAGTCCGCGCGCTCGCCGGTGGTGTGACCTCGAGCTGGCAGATAACACGTCCCCAGAGTGTCTGGATAAGTCATGGCGTCGGTTCGAAGATCTACGACGTCGACGGTACCGAATACGTTGACATGCACGGTGGTTACGGCGCGGGCCTGGCGGGCCACGCCCACCCGGCGATCGTCGAGGCTGTGCGCAGCCGGGTCGTGCGGGGGACCCACTTTGCCCAGCCGACCGAGGACGCGATCATCGTGGCCGAGGACCTCGGGAACCGTTTCGGGCTGCCCTTGTGGCGCTTCACCAACTCGGGCACCGAGGCGACGATGGACGCGGTGCACCTCATGCGGGCGATCACCGGTCGGGACCTGATCATCAAGGTCGAGGGTTGCTACCACGGCCACCACGACTCGGTGCAGGTTTCGGTCACGCCCGAGGCCGACGACATCGGCCCTGCCGACAGGCCGGTCGGGGCTCCGGCCAGCACCGGCATCCCGGAGGCCATCTTGTCGTTGACGAAGATCGCCTCGTTCAACAGCGTCGACAGCGTCCGGCGTCTCCTCGAGGAGAACCCCGGTCAGGTCGCCGGCATTATCATCGAGCCGATCATGATGAACGCCGGCATCATCTTGCCCGTCGAGGGCTACCTGGCCGGCTTGAAAGAAGTACTGCACGAGCACGGCGCTTTGCTTGCCTTCGACGAGGTCAAGACCGGTCTCACGGTTGGTCCCGGCGGGGCGACCGTGGCCTTCGGCACGACGCCGGACATTGTCTGTCTGGCCAAAGCTATAGGCGGCGGTCTGGTCTTCGGTGCTGTGGGAGGTACGCGCGAGGTGATGAGTTATGTCGCCAATGGCATTTACAACATGGTCGGCACCTTCAACGGCAACCCGCTCTCAGTTGCCGCGGCCCGCGCCATGTTGGAGGAGGTTGCCACGGACGACGCCTACGAGCGGATTGGGGCTCTCCGGGCGCAGCTGGATCTCGCGCTCAGCGAGGTGATCACCAAAGCTGGCCTGCCGGCCCACGTCGTGTCGATCGGGGCCAAAGGTTGCGTCACGTTCTCGACGGGCATCGTGCACGACTACAGGGACTTCCTCGAGATAGACGACAGGTACAACCACGCCCACTGGTTGTTCCAGCACAACGGTGGGGTGTTCCTTCCTCCGTGGGGCAAGACGGAACAGTGGCTCATCTCAGTCCAGCACGACAGCTCCGATGTCGACCGCCTGCTCGGCAACTTCGAGCGCTTCGCGCTAGCTGTGACGAGCTAGCGCTCCTGGCATGCCCCGGGTCCCGGAGGCCCGGCAATAAGGCGCCAAGTCTGCCGCTGGCAGCTGAGGGACCATGTCAGCTGAAAGCGGCAGGAAGCCCCCGAGCCACGGCGTTTGGTCGAAGCCGTACGCGCGCCGAAGCGGCGCATCTTGCGCCTGCTTGCGCCGAGGTAGCGCCCGGGAACCGGGAGCCTAGGTGCCTGGTGTCTTTCGCTCTTTTGAGGATTCGCGATCCGGTCCGGGATGAGGGATAATACCATGGGTGTAACTCTTCGTGAGGAGCGACCGATGACCCTCGGAGTGGCTGACAGACAAGCCAGTCTGCTCGATGACATGAGCGAGTTCTGTGAAAAGACGCTCGCCAAGGACTCGATCTACGCGTTCTTGCACCGAGAGCGGGACCGGCTCTTTCCCGACGAGGCCTTCGCCGACCTCTTCGCCGATGACGGACGCCGCTCGGTCCCTCCCTCGGTTGTAGCGGCCGTGATGGTGCTCCAACGCTTGGAGGGCTTGTCTGACCGCGAAGCAGCAGAGCGCTACGCCTTCGACGCCCGTTGGCGCTACGCCGCGGGTGTCGGCAGCTACGACACCTCTGAATGGACGATCTTCTCCCACACGGTGTTCGTCGACATGCGCGAGCGCCTGCGGAGATCGACCGATCCCGACCGGGTCTTTGCGATCGTGCTCGGCGCCGCCAAAGCCGCAGGCCTCGTCGGGAGAAAGCGCGTCCTTGACTCGACGCCGCTGTATGACGCCGTCGCGACGATGGACACGATCACGCTGATCCGCTCCGCGGTCCGCAACTTGTTGAAGGTCACCGACGGATCACTTCGCGCCGAGGTGTTGGCCGTTCTCACGAGCGGGGACGACTATGCGGCTCGGACAAGCCTCAGATCGACTGGGAGGACGCCCAGCGCGAGCGTCTCGTCGACACTCGCGCGAAGGACGCCTATGGCTGCCTCCTGGCGCTCGAAGGCCGTGAGCTCACCGATGTTGTCACCGAGGCGGCCCGCCTGCTCGCGACTGTCGTCGGCCAGGACTTGGAAGAGGGCGACGACAAGATCTTGCGTATCGCCAGAAAGGTCGCAAAAGACAGGGTTATCTCTGTCGTGGACCCCGAGGCCCGCCACGGGCACAAGACCTCGGCGCACGGCTTCGATGGTTACAAGGGTCATGTCGCGATCGACCCCGACTCAGAGATCATCACCGCGACGACGGTGAGCGCCGGCAACGCCGGCGACGCGAGCGTCGCAGAGCAGCCTGATCGGAGATCTCCTCGAAAATGACGAGGTGACCGGTGACGACGCTGTCCGCGAAGGCCAAGGCGAGCCTGGCGCGCTCGGCCATGAGCGCGCAACGGTTTATGGAGACGCCGCCTATGGGACCGGTGAGCTCCAGTCCCGCTTGAAAAACGCCAACATCGCCTCGAAATGCAAGACCCAGCCACCTGTGGCAAAGAATGGGTTGTTCACAAAGGACCGCTTCCTTGTCGACCTCGGCACCGACACGGTCACGTGTCCGAACGACGTGACCGTGAAGATCCGGCGACTGAAAGACGGAGATGGGATCGCGAAGTTCGCTACGCACTGTGTCACCTGCCCGCTCGCTTGGCAGTGCACCACGTCACGAATCGGGCGAAAGATCCGCGTCGGGATCCACGAAGCCGTCGTTGCCCGTGCACGCGTCGAGCAGAAGGACCCGAAATGGAGAGCCGACTACAGAGCGACGCGTCCAAAAGTCGAGCGCAAGCTCGGCCACCTCATGAGACGAAGACACGGGGAAAGGCGCGCGAGAGTGCGCGGAAAACTACGGGTTGCAGCCGACTTCAGTCTTCTCGCTGCCGCAGCCAACCTTGCACGCCTCGCCAAGCTCGAGGTTCGTTCGATCGAAGGCGGAGGATGGATGATGGCCCGATGACAAGGAGGTGGAGGCCAATGGCATCCCACACCGCACCCTCGAGGCCCGTCGATCGCTACGAGTCGGCCTTGTTCGCGACATCTTCGACACCGTCACGCGGAGCAAAGAATGCTTTCTCAACAACTTCCAGCTGCCCGCCAGTCACATTGAACCCTTGTTCAACACCAGGCACCTAGGGTCCTGGGTGCTCGCGACCGGGATCCTCGACGCCCGGCAGCTGGCCGAGTTCGGTCTCGGGCACGGCCGGGTCCGCTGGCGCGACCGGCAGCTGGCCGACGCCCGCGGCAAGCATGGCCGAGTTCGGTATCTTGAGCTTCTCCGTCGTCGGTGCGCAGCGTCACGTAGGTCAGGCTGACTTCGAGCACCCAGGCATCGAATATCCCGCCCAGGGCTCCGGAGCGGATCCGGACGTGATCGCCGACCTTGAAAGGCCTGGCAAGCAGGAGCACGAGCGCGGCAAAGATGTTCCCGAGGCTCTGCTGGGCCGCGATTCCGACAATGATCCCTGCGAGTCCGGCACCGACGAGAAGGTGATCGATGGATACCTCGAGAACTGCGAACACGGCGAAGACGACCACGACGTAGCCGACGCCGGTCGCAAGCAGCCGGACAGCCGCCCCGGCAGCGGCGATCGAGCGCCGCGTGACAACGTGACCGAGGCCGGCAGCAAGTCGCCGCGTAGCGATGACGCCCGAGACCAGCAACACAGCCGCGCCGATCCACGCGACGAGCTTCGGGTGCATCACACGGCTGTGGACATTCCCGAAGGCGGAGCCGCCTACGAGGGCCGCCGCGGCGATAATCCCTGCCGCGATCCCTACCATCCAGTCGTGCTTGCGAGACCCTGTCATCCCACTGACCGCCCAGTTGCCATCACCCACCTACCGTAGCGATCTCCGATCATCGCAGCCTTGAGATCGGACCGTCACGGCCCTGGAGAGCGCGCTCTCGGTCGCAAGTGCGGCGCCGCGGGGAACAATTCGGCGGGAACAGGCGATACACATTGGGTGATCGCGCAGTGGACCTGACCTCGGAGACGACGGAAACCCACCGCACCCCCGACTGGTTGGTGCTCACCCTGGCCTGCGTGGCCCAGTTCATGGTGTTGCTCGACGTGTCGATCGTGAACGTGGCCCTGCCATCGATAAAGCACAGCCTGGGCTTCTCCCAGGTCGAAGCTCCAGTGGGTGCTGAACGCGTACACACTGACCTTTGCCGGGTTTCTCCTGCTCGGTGGTCGCACCGCTGATCTTTTCGGGAGGCGTCGTATCTTCCTTGTCGGACTGACGGTGTTCACCCTCGCCAGCCTGCTCGGAGGCCTGGCACAGGATCAGGCGATGCTGATCGGAGCCCGGGCTGTTCAGGGCCTCGGAGGGGCGATCCTGTCGCCCGCAACGTTGACGATCCTGACGACGACGTTCAGGGAGCCGAAGGCTCGCGCCCGCGCGATGGGCACGTGGAGCGCGGTGGCGGGAGCCGGCGGCGCCGCCGGTGCCCTCCTCGGAGGCATTCTCACCGAGGAGCTGTCGTGGCGCTGGATCCTGTTCATCAACATCCCGATCGGCATCGTGACCTTCATCGTCGGGCGGGCGTTCCTGCAAGAGAGCCGTGCCCAAGGCGAACGGCAGACGCTTGACGTGCTCGGTGCCGTGCTCGTGACCGCCGGCCTCACGGCGCTCGTGTTCGGGGTCGTCCGCACGGCGAGCGTGGGCTGGGGCTCCTGGCAGACCGTCGTCGCTCTCGGGCTCGCCGCCTGCCTGATCGCCTGGTTCGTGATCCACGAGGGTCTCGTGGCCAAGTCGCCGCTCATGCGGCTCGCCCTGTTCGAACGACGATCAATCTGGAGCGCCAACCTTGTGATGTTCCTGCTTTCGGCCGCGCTCTTCGCGATGTGGTTCTTCGTCTCGCTCTACCTGCAGGAGGTGCACGGGTACTCACCGCTGCGGACGGGCTTCGCGTTCGTCCCGCAGACGGTGGCCATCATCGCCGGTGCGCAGCTCTCGTCCCGGCTGGTGCTCCGGACCGGGCCGAGGCCCTTGCTGTTGGTGGGAGGTCTGCTTTCTGCTGTTGGACTCCTCCTGTTTTCCGGTTTGGGCGTGGCCACAGATTACTGGTCGGGCTTCTTCCTGCCGAGCGTGCTGGTCACTCTCGGGCTCGGGGTTTCGTTCACCCCGTTGGCCTATGCGGCGACGGCCGGCGTCCAGCCGCACGAGGCGGGACTCGCTTCGGGTCTTGTCAACACGTCGCGCCAGATTGGTGGCGCCGTCGGCCTGGCGGTGCTCGCGACGCTGGCGACGACAAGGACTGCGGATGTCGCCGCCAGCGTGAACCGCCTCGTGGCATTGACCGACGGCTACACACTTGCTTTCCGGATCGGATCGGCGATCGCGCTCGCGGCTGGTGTCGCTGCGCTCGCGGTGCCGGCGCGGCCGGCTGTCCTGCATGAGCAGGCCCGGACGAGGGAGCCGGGTCCTGTGCGCGCCGCCGAGTAGCTCGCGTTTGACCGGGGCCTGTGTCGCGGTCGGCCCTGGTCAGGATTCTTGCGGGCGCCCGGAAGGCTCGGCGCGGAAGGCGTCGATCATGTAGGCGGTGAACCGCCGCCAGGTGTCGGGCGCGTTGTCGCGTGTCGCGGTCACGACGCCGGCGTTGGCGAACAGCAGCATGGGCACGTCCGCAGAGACGAAATCAGAGCGGAGAGCACCTTGGTTCTGTGCTCGTCCTATGAGTTGCTCCAGGTCGTGCGAGGCGCGCCTTCGCAGGTCCTCGGCCGAGGAGGAGGTTGGGAACCTCATCGTGAGGAGGTCCTTCAGTCCGGCATCGGCGGCCTGCATCGCGCAGATCTTGTTGACGAGCCAGCAGAACCCGGCCCACGGGTCCGGATTGTCGAGGGCGTGCCGAGCGGCGGCAGCGTAGTCGGCTAGCTTTCGTTCGCAGCTGGCCGCGATGAGATTCGCCCTGGTTGGGAATCGTCTGTAAAGAGTGGCAATTCCGACACCGGCGCGGCGGGCGACCTTCTCCAGGGCGGCGTTCAGTCCCCACTCGGCGAACACCTCCTGGGCTGCGGCGAGTATCCGCTCCCGATTGCGCTCGGCGTCGACCCGCAAGCCGGGGGAGCCCCCGTTCGACGTCTCGATCACGACCTCAGTTTACGATAACCGGAGGACAGCCTCCAGTTACAGGGTCGCCGTTTCGGGGAAAATGGAGGACTACCTCCGTTTAGTGACAGAATCGTGTCGAGCAAGCAGAACGGAGCTTGGCGAATGCCGGAAGCAATCCCAGCTGGTGATCGGCCGCAAGGCGTCGGCGAAGGCGGCATTCCGTCAACGAGCCGTAAGCCCAGGCCCCGGATCCGGGTCGTCACCGACAATGCCGCCGATCTCGACAGGGCAGTTGCCGCCGAGCACGGCATCGGTGTCGTGCATCTCGACGTCAGGCTCGGTGCGTTCGGGCCGGAGGTCACCTCGACCTGGTCGCCAGAGGAGTTCTGGGAGAGAGCAGCCGCGGTCGCAGAACTGCCCGAAACCTCTGCACCTTCGCCCGGGGAATTCAAGGAGACCTTCTCAGGCATGGCAGACGAGGGTGCGGAAGGGGTCGTCTGCATAACCCTCTCCTCGAAGTTGTCCGCGACCTACCAGGCTGCGGTCATTGGAGCCGAGGGCGCCACCGACCGGATCCCGGTGCGGGTCGTCGACTCGCTCTTGGCGACGATGGCCGAAGGGCTCACTGTGCTCGATGCCGTTGCTGCCGCAGAAGCGGGCGGGGACTTGGAGGCCGTCGCGAGGGCCGCGGTTGTGAGCCGCGAGCGAATGCTGCTCTTTGGAGCGCTCGAATCGCTTGACAACCTACGCAAGGGCGGACGCCTCGGATCAGCTCAGGCCTTGCTCGGGGGCCTGCTCGACATAAAGCCGATCCTCGAGATCCGAGACGGTGCCCTTGAGCTCGAGTCTCGTCCTCGGACCCGTTCCCGCTCGTTCGAGCGCCTTACCACCAAGGTCCGAGAGGCGGGAGACCTCGACCGGATTGCCGTCGTGCACGCGGCGGCCTCCGACGTCGACTCGTTCGTCGAGCTACTCGCCACCTTGCTGCCGAGGGATCGCATCAGCGTCGGGTGGCTTGGTCCGGTCATCGGGACCCATGTCGGCCGGGGCACGGTTGCTGTGGCCGCGCAGCGCCGTGTGAACTAGCCGACGGGGCATCAAGGGGCCGACGGATAGATCTGGTGCCAATTCGGCTTGGAGGGTTGGAAGAGCCCGGCCGGGCCTTTGCCGAACAGGGCGAGCAGGTTCCCGGTGATCTCGCCCACGACGGGACCGGGACAGGACCGTTCGCCAGGTCTGCACGCGGCCATGGCAGGGATCCAGTTGGTGGTTCCGCTGTCGAAGATGCCCGCGTGGCTCTTGGGATCGGTCCAGTAGGTCATGTCGGAGTCGAGGAAGCCCTGCGAGTCACCCTGATCGCTGATGGCCTCCCGGAGCGGAACCGGTGAATGCCCGAGGATCTCGACGTCGGTGGGATAGTCGTAGGGATCGAACTCGTCGAGGTCGGTGGCGATCACCCGAGGCACGCTCGAGCCGTCGACCAAGCCGGTCCCCTTGAAGATCCAAGCGCTCGCGTCCGCGACGACGAAGGGAACCGCTGGTTCGCCGGGTTCCACGAAGCCGACGTAGTTCTCCCCGACGAAGCCGACCTCGGACCAGTCAGCCGGCGGGCTGGCCCAAATGTTGCCCGTCACCTGGAGGGGGTTCCCCTTCCCGTTCAGGGGGTCCTCGCTGGCATCGCGATAATCGACCAGCTCGCGATCAGGACCGAGCGGCGAGCTTTGCAGGCGGACGTGACGCAAGACCGCGCTCGCGCCGAAGAACACCATGTTGACACCGGCCTGTTCGGCCGCGACCGCCGCCTGCCGCTCGGTGAGCGACCAGCACTCGTCGTGACCAAGCGAGAGCAGGGTCTTGTGTCGAAGCAGGATGCCCGGATGCTGTTCGACCGTGACGTCGGTGCCATAGGCGACGTCCAGCCCGTGTTCCTCGACGAAACGTATGAAGGGCAGCTCGCTCCCCATGAAGTCGCCGGCACCTTGGCCGTAGGCATAGGGCCGGTCGTAGGAGACAATCCGCGCCCTCGAACAGAGCGGGTACACGTCTGAGGGACAGGGGCCCTCACCGGCGTAGAAGTCGTAGCCTCCGTAGGGATTCCATGCCTGCCATGTGAAAACGTCGTTCTTCACGAGGTACGTGGCCGCGGAGGTCGGGTCCCAGATCGTGATCGGCACGTAGCTAGCCTGGCCCCCGGAACCTACAAGTTTGAGCAAGTAGTCGCCCTGGACGAAGGCAGGCGTGATGTGGACGGTGAGAGTCGGCGTCCAGTTGTCGCACGCCACCATGTTGACCCCCGAAGTGAGCGGGCACGAAGGTTCTTCGTGTCCGGGGATCTCGCCCGATTGCCAGACAAGACGCCCCCCGTCTCCCTGGTAGTAGCCCATGCGGTAAGCCTCGACACGGAACCGGGCGGCTTGGGTGGACACGTACAACTTGACCGGGGCTCCCTCAGCGGCGTAGGTCGTGGAGGCGTACCCCGCGATGCCCGTCGGCGTTCCGGCCTTGATCTTCCAGGCTGTGGTTCCCGGTCGTCGGTTCTCGGCGACGACCCAGCTTGCTTCGACACCATCCGGGCCGGGGAAGGTGACATTCACGGCTGCCGCAGGGGGCTTGTGCTTGGCCTGCAAGTGGTGGCGCACTGCATGAGCCTTGGCAGCAGGCGAACTGCAAGCGGTCACGGCGAAGGTCAGGGCGCCGAGGAGGACAACGCCCCGGCACGCGTGCCGGTTCATCCATGTCCTGGTCACCTTTGGCTTGTCCCTTGTACTCAGTCCTCGGGACTCGTGTGACTTGGAGGTTCTCATGTTCACCAGCCGATTGCTCGCGTTCGCGGTCTCCGCGGATCGTAGTGACCTTCTGCTGGCCCCGAAGGGCGCGACTCCGGTTTGCCAGGTCGAAGGCAAGTCGGTTCACGCACCGGGCCGGGCCGGCCACACCGCCACTTTCGGCGTCGCTGCCGCCGGGCCCTCGTGGCTCGCCGGTGTCTGTGCGGGGTTTCTTACGGAGCGGGCGGCGGCTGGTTCGGGCCGAAGTACGGCCGGCCTGGGGATGGACAGCGAAACCCAGGTTTGCAGCCCTTTGCGCGTACTCCTCCCAGCTCAACTCGCCCGCGCGTACCGGATACGGAGTTCGTTGAGAGCGGGGTCGATGCGCGGCCCGCGCGGGGGCGAGTTCCAGGCCTGCCGGCGCGGGCCGGAGTACCTGCGCGTCCGGACCAGGGCCGCGATGACGAGCACGAGGATGAACAGAGCAAAGATGCGCGGCCCATGGTGAAACCTGTAGCCGATACCTAGCCGGAACCTCATACGAAACCCATCGTGACGCGCTTGTCGCGCGAATAAAGCCACCACGGCTCTCCGGTGACCGGGCCCTCATGGACAGGCTCCGTCGCCACCTCCCACGTGTCGGCGCGTTTCTGGCGGACCGAGGGGATGAGGAGGATGACGGCGACACCCACGATCAGCAAGGTCGTGCCGACGATGAACACGGCGTGGATTCCGATGATGGCCGCGACCGGCCCGACGATCGCGTACCCGAGGGGGAGGAAGATGAGCGAGCCGAACCAATCGTAGGCACTCACGCGCGACAACACCTCGCCAGGTACCTCCCTTTGCATGGTCGTTTGCCACTGAGTGTCGAAGATCGCGAAGGCCGCCCCGCCGAGGAACGCTCCGATCGCGATGACGGGCACCGGCGCCCGGTAGGCGAGGGCGAGCAGGGGATAGGTCCAAACCAGCAGTGAGCATGACGCGGACACGAGCGGTCGGCTGAATCGCACGCGTAGCATCGCGATGCCGCCGACGACCGCGCCGGCGCCCTGAGCACCGAGGATCGTTCCCCAAGCTGTCGCGCCACCGAGCGACTCCTTCGAGATCACGGCACCGAGGACGAGGAACGGCGCGCTCATGGTCATGTTGGAGACTGACGCCACCGTGACCGTCGCCCACAGCCAGCTCCGGGACCAGAACTCGTGCCACCCTCGCCGCAACTGGGCCAGGAAGGAGCCCGAGGTTGTCTCGGGCACCGGCCCGAGGCGAAGACCTGCGAGCGAGCAGACGCTCATGACATACGAGAGGGCGTCTGCGAGGATCGCCCAGCCGGGGTTGGACGTCGCGACTATGACACCCGCAATTGCCGGCCCGATGATCGCACCTATCGAGAACGTCAGCCCGTTGAGTGCGTTCGCCTGTGTCAGGCGATCGCTGGAGACGATCTGGGGAATGAGCCCGGTGAGCGACGGCATGAAAAAGGCCGTACCTGTTCCGACAAGCGCCGGAAGGAGGAGGAAGCCCCAAAGGGGCGGGTGCCCGAGGAGGATCCAGGCACCGAGCGCGGTCTCCGCCGAGGCGCGGAGCACGTCGGCGGCGAGCATCACGTGGCGGCGGCCGAATCTGTCACCCGCCACGCCCCCGACGAGCAGGAAGGCGACGAGCGGGACCGTCTCGGCCGCCAGCACAACCCCGACATCGGACGCAGATGCATGACGAAGCGCCAGCACAGCGAACGAGAGCGCCACCGGAGTCATTCCGGTACCGATCGCGGAGGTCAACTGGCCGAGGAAGTAGAGGCGGAAATTGCGCCCGCGAAGGGCGCCCATCCACTTCTCCAGGCCCATGGCCTTGATGCTAAGTCCCGCCAACCACCTCACAGTCGTCCGCCCCGCACCTGCTTGATTTGTGCCATCGTTTCCCGATGCTTGTGCGAGAGAGGATCGAGGCGGACCTCGACGATTGTGTGCGACTGGCGCACGTCGTCCACGAGCTCGACCGATATCCGATGTTCCTCCCGATCGATCTCCGCAGGTTCATCTCGGCGCCCGATGCCCTGGTCGCCTGGGTCGCGGAGGACCACGGCGAGGTCATCGGTCACGTGGCCCTTCGTCCGAGCAGCTCGGCGGCTGTCCTCGCCATGGCTGTCGAGGCCCTCCGGGTGCCACCCGATCGCCTCGGTGTCGTTGCCCGCCTGCTCGTGTCCCCCGCGCGCAGACGCCAGGGTGTCGCTCGAGCTCTACTCGAGGTCGCGTGCGAGGAAGCACACTCCCGCGGACTGTGGCCGATCCTCGACGTAGTGACGTACCAGCACGCGGCCATCGCCCTGTACGAAAAGGGCGGCTGGACGCGCGCCGGTCAGGTCACATCCCGATACGGGGACGACGTCGTGCTCGATGAGTTCGTCTACCTGGGACCTCAGCCGCCCGTCGGCTGATCTGACGAGAACTAGTCGTGCCCGGCCGCATCTGCACGCCGGACATCTCTGAACAGGGCGCGCCTTGGGCAACCGTCGAGCCGGAGACGCCTCCGCCGGGTCCCCTCCGCACGTAGGCAACTGCGACGGCCAGGATCGCACCTGCCAACGGACCTCCGACGTACACGGAGTAACGGCCGTAGTGGGCGCTCACGACGTCGGGACCGAACGTTCGGGCCGGGTTCATCGATGCCCTGAGATCGGGCTTGCCCACGGGCCGGCCAGGGCGATATGGCCACCCACGCCGAAGGCCCCGAAAAGGCCGACATTCTGGGCTGCCGATGCCGTGCCCAAGAGCACGCTCACGCGCCCCAGGGTGAGCACGGCCTCCAACCAGAACGCGTTCGAGCCGTACAGGGCCGAAACGTGGATGACGGCCTGGAGGATCCAGGCCGCCAGGGCCGCACCGCCCCTTGGGCCGCTATGTATTCGGGCACGCGTCGCCAGGGGAAATCACCCCGGAGCGCAAAGGCGATGCTCACGGCCGGATTGAGATGGGCGCCGGAGAGCTTGCTCGTGAAAAAGGATGATCGCGAGCACCATGAGGGCGGGCGCGACGACTGCGGCTTCGGCTGATGGTGTCAGGGAACGCCCGCCCCGTCATCCCGCCGCCGGCGGCGGCGAGCACGAGGAAGAAGGTGCCCAGTACCTCTGAGAAGAGCCGGCGCTATTCCTGCCGCGGGTCATTGAAGTCCTGAATGGTCTTGAGGGTACGTTCTTCGACGACTGTGCCGAAGGCACGCCCGCGCCTCGGCAGACCCGGAGGTCTTTCTGCCATCGGTCCTCCCGTTCATGCAGCCACGCGGACAATCCACGGCCTGCGGTGGCGGCACGACGTGCCGGTGTTCGTGGCGCCCGCGTCAAAGCCGGCAGGCGGCTAGGACCGATGACGCTTCCGGAAAGGCACTTGAGCCCGACGAGGTCATGCGGCACACTGCGAACACGTCGATCGAGGACAAAGGGGAAACCATCTTTCCACGCCACGGCAGGCTGTCGTGAAGTTCACACGCGAGTTCAAAGGCCGCGGGGGTGCAGGACGCGATCCGAAGCTGCCACCAGGCCAGTACGACATCGGTTCGGACTGGCCGGTTCTCAGCGCGGAAGCGACGCCGAACCTAGCGACCGCGGAGTGGACATTCGCGATCGAGGGGCTGGTCCGGAACCCGTTGACGTGGACCTGGGACGAGATCCGGGCCTTGGAGCCTGCGACCTACGAGGGCGACATCCATTGCGTGACGACGTGGTCGAAGCTCGGCGTGAGCTTCGGTGGCGTCTCGGTCGACACCCTTTTGGCCGTGGCGGTGCCATTTCCGTCAGCCAGCCATGTCGTGGCCTACTCGCACACCGGCTATACGACGAACCTGCCGCTCGGTGACATCACCGGCAACAAGGCATGGGTGGTCTGGGAGTACGACGGGCGCCCGCTCGAGGTCGCCCACGGCGGTCCGGCTCGGCTGCTCGTGCCACACCTGTACTTCTGGAAGAGCGCGAAATGGGTGGCCGGGCTGCGGCTCTTGGACCACGATGAGCCGGGGTTCTGGGAGGTCAACGGCTATCACGACCGGGGTGACCCCTGGCTCGAACAGCGCTATCAGGGCGACTGAGGTGGGCCTGCCGACGCCCGGCCCGTGGCAGATTGCGACGGTCGAAGAAGTCAGACAGGAGACCGAGCGCGCGAAGACCTTTCGCCTCCGCCTCTCCGCGCCCTCGCGTCACCTCGCCGGCCAGCATTATGTGGTGCGTTTGACAGCCGAGGACGGTTACACGGCCTCGCGCTCGTTCTCGATTGCGTCGCCACCGGATGACTCCGGTGAGATCGAGATCACGGTCGAGCGACTGGAGCACGGCGAGGTGTCCTCATACCTGCACGAGGTCGTCGTTCCCGGTGACGAACTCGAGGTGCGTGGCCCGATCGGGGGCTGGTTTGTGTGGCGTGGTGACACACCGGCCCTGCTCGTGGCCGGCGGATCGGGCCTCGTGCCCCTCATGTCGATGCTGCGCCTGGCCAGGCGATCGGGACGTTCCGAGCTCGTCCATCTCGTGGTCTCGGTCCGCAGCCCCTATGAGCTCTACTACGCAAACGAGCTCCCGGGGAGGGAGACGACGGCGGTGTTCACACGTGAAGCGCCGCCGCCGTGCGACCGGGCACCCGGCCGACTCAGGGAAGACGACCTCCGCCGCGCGCTTGTTCCAGGCGCCATTGCGTACGTCTGCGGGTCCTCGGGTTTCGCCGACCATGTAACGAGCCTTCTTGCCGGCCTCGGCTTCCCCGACGAGCGTATTCGCGTCGAACGTTTCGGCCCTAGTGGCTGAGGGGACCACGCCGGGCGCGACACTGCTGAGGGAGTGGGCGCCCATATGAGCGGGAAGGCAGTAGCCTGACACGTCTTTCCTGACAGCAGTCGGCCCTGGATCGCGGCTCGTCGGATTGCCGAAACCTGCATGAGTGCTCGATGATCGCCCTGACGGGGGGCTCTGACTCTTGGCGCGCCCTTGACATGTGCCGCGTTCTCATGCCAATGTCTTGGCCTGCGCGGGGGGAGCGTCGATTACCAGCCTGCGTGTGGTTGCTTGAGCCGGGCGGAGCCAATAGCGAACCCGTCCCCGCTCGTCTTACAGGGTGACTCAGGGCCTTCGAGCAGAGTAAACGGTGATGGTGAGACCTCTCCAACCTCAGACCACAAGAGCAGTTGTGGAGTCGTCCCCGGTCGTCCCGCGCTCGCGCGACGACATCATCGTCAAGGCTCTCTCGGTCCAAGGCGGCGAAGCCGATATTGGCGGCGAGAAGACGGCTTTTGCGCGGATCGTCATGAGTGGTGTCGGCGTCCAGCAGGCGGAAGTGGATGATCAAGCGCCACGGCGACAGGAGATCGCGGTGCTCAAGATCGACGATGCAGCCGCCCTTGCGGACGGGCTCCATGACGTCGTGGACCGCATCGTCAGGTCCACGCCGACGCCAGCGGTCCCGGCTATCGGGCACTGGTCATGGACGTCCGCACCTCCACTCGACGAGGACCTGTTGGTTGTCCGGGTGAGCGCCAACGGTGGCGGCAGTTCCAGCCCCAACCGGGATGGGCTCGACCGTGAGGTTGGACTTCACCGGCACGTTGGTGCAAGGACTCGCGGCGGCGCACCCGGCCGTCCACGTGCAGGGGGCCATCTTTTCCGGTCCTCGCCAGGCTCAGGCACTTGTCTCCAGCCTGAGAAAAGTCGTGCGTTCAGCCCTCGAGCAACGGCGAGTCGAGATCTACGTGTCAGCCGCGAGCGAATCGCTCTCCCCGTTCCGCATCTGACAGCGGCTCGAAATCCCTGCACCGCCGCGGGACACGGGCGAGTCGCACCGAAACGACCACGCGCGACGCTGTCAGCCGCCGATCATCGACATCGACCGGGCGGGGCGCAGGAAGGAAGGGTTGTTGATGCCGTGCCCGGCGCGCTTGGCCCATACCGCTTGGCGAAGCAGCAGGGCGATATCGGCGTCGCTGCCGCCCGACCGCAGGAGGTCCCGTACCGGGTGCTCCTCGTTGGCGAACAAGCAGTTGCGGATGGCCCCGTCGGCAGTGAGCCGGAGGCGGTTGCACGAGCCACAAAACGCCCGGGTCACGCTCGTGATGACACCGATCTCGCCGTGGCCGTCGACGAAACGGTAGCGATCGGCCGGGGCGGCGTCGTCGGGCCGTTCGCTCGCGGGCTCGAAGCGGCCAGGCATCGTTGATGCGTGCCAGGATCTCGCTCGCCGGGCACGACCTTCGCGCGTTCCCACGCCTCGCCCGCGTCCAGCGGCATGAACTCGATGAACCGCACGACGCGGCCTGTCGCACGGGCGAAGGCGCGCAAAATCGACGACTTCGTCGTCGTTGACCCCGGCCATCACGACCACGTTGACCTTTACGGGCGCGAGGCCCGCCTGCTCGGCGGCATCCATCGCCTCGAGCACGGTCCCGAGAACACCGCGACGACGAATTGCCGCGAAACGTTCCTGTTTCAACGAGTCACAGCTGATGTTGACGCGCCTGAGACCGGCCGCGCGCAGCGCCGGTGCCAGCCGGGCGAGGCCGGAGCCGTTCGTGGTCATGGACAGATCTGAGAATCCGATGCTGCCGAGCCGGGCGACCAGGTCCGTGACGCTCGCCCGCACGAGTGGCTCGCCCCCAGTCAGGCGTAGGGAATCGACCCCGAGATCGTGGGCCACGCGAGCAATCCGTTCGATCTCCTCGAAGGTCAGGATCTCCGACCGGGGTACCCACTCGACTCCCTCTTCTGGCATGCAATAAACGCAGCGCAGGTTGCAGCGGTCGGTCACCGAGATCCGCAGGTCGTTGTGGACGCGACCGAACGAGTCGATGAGCGGACCGGTCGTCGGCATCGAGAGCGGCGGGCGCCGAGGCGTGATCGCGACCGGGACGGCCTTCATCGAGCCCAACCTCCCGGCCGCCTGATGTTCGATCGCCCCCTTCTCACAATGCCGCCTCACTCGTGAGCTGCGTACGTCCGCTCTGTCGGGAGCCTATCGGGCGCTGGGTTGCGCGGTGCCAGCCGGGGGCGATTGCCCGCCGGCCGGCCTTCTCGAAGCGTGCCTGTCGCCGGTAAGTGACCGACGCCCCGGCGCGGTCGTCAGGATGCCTTGCGGCGCCGGGAAGCGGACACCTCGGCGACAGCTTGCTCGAGCTCCTCGCGGCTCATCTTCGATCGCCCGGCGATGCCCAGATCCGCTGCTTGCCGGATCAGCTCGGTCCGGCTCGCGGCGCGCGTCTGGGCGGCTTTGGATACCCCTCGAGGGCGAGCCGCCACCGCCGGCGGTTTCTGGGCTCGTTGGGCCGGCACGGATGCCGGGGTCGCCGAGCGTCCCCTGACGGCGCTGACGCTCGCCTGCAGGGCTGCGAGCAGGTCGACCACGGGGGCAGGCTCGGCACGGGGACCGTCAGTCACGAGGACGGCTCCCTGGCGCTTTTGTTCGATCAGATCCTCGACGCGCTGCGCGGTAAGTGTCGCGATAACTCTCCGGCTCCCACGCCGTGGCCATCGAGTCGATGAGCAGCTTGGCCATCTCGATCTCGCGATCTTCGAACGACGCCTGGACCGGCAGCACATCGATCTCCTTCACGGGGTCGCGTACTTCGTCGGCGAACAGGAGCGTCTCGAGCACCAGCGATGACTTCTCCGGCCGGACAGCGACGAGGTATTGCGTCTCCCGCATCACGAAGGTCCCGATCGCCACCTTGTGCGTCTCGGCCATCACCTTGCGCAGCAGCTCGTAAGCGCGATCGCCGTTCTTGCCGTGCGGCGCGAGGAAGTAAGGCTTGTCGAAGTAGATCGGATCGATCTCAGAGAGCTCCACGAAGTCTGTGACCTCGATGGTGCGCGACGGGCCCGGGGCGACCGAATTGAGCTCCTCGGGCGTGAGGATCACATACTCCCCACCTCCGAGGTCGTAGCCCTTGACGATGTCGGAGTACGCGACCTCCTCGCCGGTCTGCTCACTGACGCGCTTGTTCCGGATGCGTTCCGAAGTGCCGGCGCGGAATTGGTTGAAGTGGATCGACCGGTCTTCGGTCGCCGAGTACAGGCCGACCGGCACATTGACGAGACCGAAGCTGAGCGACCCGGTCCAGATCGCCTTGGCCATCTTGATTCCCCCCTTAGGAAAGACCTCCAGTGAATCATGTCGCGGTCGTCTTGAACAGTGGTCGCGCTGCAATTGCGTGGTCAGCCAGGGGATCCACCACACCGATACACCCACTTGCGACACTGGCCGCGAGAAACAACCCGATCATTGGAGCGGACCCGTGACCGAGCCAGGACCTGCAATCGAAACTGGACGGAAAGGAATCGCCTTCGCGGACGAGCTCTTGCACTGCATCGCCCAGTTGTGTGCAGGGGGACCCCTCGAAGGTTCGCTGGGCCTTTGCTTCGGCCTGAGTGCCTGGATGAAGCGCTACCGCGTCGGCCTCGACGAGACGGTCGAGGTCATCCTCCGGCTCCGCTCTGCACTGGTGTCGGTGTCGGGGCTCGATGAGGCGAGCGAGCCGGTGCCGCTGCGCGTCACCGATCGCGCTGTGTTCGTGCTGAACTTGGCTGTGTATGTCGAGGGACTGCTCCGTCGCGCGGCGGGAGTGCTCGGCATCACACCAGGAGAGGCCGCCGATGCCGCCGTGGGGCTGTTGCGCTCGCATTGACCCTCGCACGAGGCGCAGGAGCATCACGGGCCCATGACCCCACTCGAGCGCTACCGCGCCAAGCGTGACCCGAGTCGGACTCCTGAGCCGGTCCCGTCCGGTGAGCCGCCCGTCGGTTCGATCCCGGGCGGGTCGTCCTTCGTCATCCAGGAGCACCACGCGCGTTCGCTCCACTGGGACTTCCGGCTCGAGCGCGATGGCGTGCTCGTTTCCTGGGCGGTCCCCAAGGGCTTGCCGATGGACCGCGGCGTCAACCATCTCGCCGTTCACGTCGAGGACCATCCCCTTGAGTACGCCAGCTTCGCGGGGCACATTCCGGATCACGAGTACGGCGCGGGCGACGTCGCGATCTGGGACAGTGGGACCTACGAGTGCACCGAATGGAGCCAAGACGAGGTCAAGGTCCGCCTGAACGGCACCCGAGTGCAGGGTCGCTACGGCCTGTTCAGGACAGACGGCGACAACTGGATGGTCCACCGGATCGACCCGGCGCCGCCGGGCTGGGAGCGGCTGCCGGACCTCGTCCGACCTATGCTCGCGACACCCGCCGACGCGCTCCCCGACGACGATGATGAATGGGCTTACGAGTTCAAGTGGGACGGCGTGCGTGCGATCCTCTACGTCGACAGTGGACGGGTTCGGGCCCTATCGAGGACCGACCGTGACGTGACGGCGTCGTATCCGGAGCTGAGAGGCCTCGGCGAGGCACTCGGGTCGTTCGCGGCCGTCCTCGATGGCGAGATCGTGGCGCTCGACGCCGAGGGCAGGCCGAGCTTCGAGGCCCTGCAGCCCCGCATGAACGTCGTCGTGCCGAGCCGCGTCCGACGACTCGCCGAGACGGTCCCGGTCACTTACATGATCTTCGACCTCATGCATCTCGACGGCCACTCGGCGCTCTCGATCGCCTACCTGGAGCGCCGCCGGCTGCTCGAGAGCCTCGAGCTCACCGGGCCCCACTGGGTGACTTCTCCCTCGGAGCCGGGCGGCGGAGCAGTCATGCTCGAGGCGTCGAGGGACGCCGGACTGGAGGGCGTCGTCGCGAAACGGCTCGACAGCCCCTACCGGCCCGGAGTTCGGGACCCCAGCTGGCGGAAGGTGAAGCACTTCCGCACCCAGTCGGTTGTCGTCGGAGGATGGGCGGCCGGCCAGGGTCACCTCGAGGGAGACCTCGGAGCACTCCTGCTCGGGATCCCGGGGGCCGGCGGTCTCGCGTACGTCGGCCGCGTCGGCACCGGGTTCAATGCTGCCCAGCGCAGTGCGCTGCTGACGCGGTTGTCCGGCCTGGAGCGCGGCACATCCCCCTTCCTCGGGGCCGTCCCCGCGCGCGGAGGCGGCCGGGGTAACCTGGGTCGAACCCCGGCTGGTGGGTGAAGTCCGGTTCACGGAGTGGACCCGTTCGGGCCGGCTGCGCCAGCCCACGTGGCGCGGGCTGCGCCCCGACCAGCGAGCGGAGGATGTCGTCGTTGAGGCCTGATCAGCGCACCCTCATCGAGGTCGAGGGCAGGACGATGAGCATCTCGAACCTCGACAAGGTCCTCTACCCCGAGGCAGGGTTCACCAAAGCCGACGTGATCTCCTACTACGTGCACGTCGCCCCCGTCCTCTTGCCGCATCTCGAGGGACGTCCCTTGACGATGACCCGCTACCCCGACGGGGTCGGACACGAGTCCTTCTTCGAGAAGCACAGCGCGCGCAAGGCGCCCGAATGGGCTCATCGCGCCCGTGTGCCCAAGTCCAGTCGGGCCAAGGGCTCCGAGTTCATCGAGCAGGTCGTGGTCGACGACCTGGCCACTCTCGTCTGGGTCGCCAATCTCGCCGCCCTGGAGCTGCACGTGCCGCAGTGGCGGGCGGCGTCCGACGGGACATACGGCCTGGTCGACCTGATCGTGTTCGACCTCGACCCCGGGGCTCCGGCGACCGTCGTGGAGTGCTGTGTCGTCGCCGGTTGGCTGCGCGCCGAGCTCGAGCTTCGAGGGCTCGTGGCCTTCCCCAAGACCAGCGGCTCGAAAGGCCTCCAGCTCTACGCCCGGCTCGACCCACCGAGGCCGTGGGAGCAGGCCCACGCTGAAGCACGCGAGATCGCCCGGCTGACGGAGCGCGAGCACCCGGATCGCGTGCTGTCGAACATGCGCCGCGACCTGCGCCAGAACAAGGTGCTCATCGATTGGAGCCAGAATCACGCCGCCAAGACGACGATCGCGCCCTACTCGCTCCGGGCGCTCCCGATGCCGAGCGTCTCGACGCCGTTGACCTGGGACGAAGTGCAGCAGGGCGCCGATGGCGGGGGAGAGTGGCTTCGTTTCCTCGCCCCGCAGGTCCTCGAGAGGGTCGAGTCCTTGGGCGACCTCTTCGCGCCGCTGACAGGGGCGAAGCCCACTGCAGCCCGGGTGTTGCGCGGCAGCAGAGCTGGGGGGCCTGGACAGAAGGCGAAGAAGCAGACGTGAGCGGTGAGCGGAAGGCGGTCTCTGCCCTCTTGCTCGCGCCCGGCGCGAGCGCCGGCAGGGACCAGAGCGCGCTCGTCGCGATCGACGAAGCGGTGGCGGCCCAGGGCATACAAGTCGAGCGCATCGACTTCCCGTACCGCTTTGCCGGCCGGCGGGCACCTGATCGCCAACCGGCGCTCGTAGCCAGTGTCGTGGCCGCCGCGCGGCGGCTCGCGGACGGTCTCGGCCTGGCCCAGGACCGGGTCGCCCTCGGGGGCCGCTCGATGGGCGGGCGCGTGTGCTCGATCGCCGTGGCCGAGGGCCTGCCGGCGGCCGCGCTCGTCCTTGTCAGCTATCCGCTGCACCCGCGGGGCAAGCCGGACAAGCTCCGCGTCGAGCATTTCGGTGCGATCAAGGTGCCCTGCCTCTTCCTCTCGGGGACCCGCGACCAGTTCGGCACGCCCGCCGAGCTCGAGGCCGCGACAGCTGCCATCCCGGGACCGGTGACCCATGTTCTTGTCGACAACGGCGACCACGGGCTTCGCCGACGTGACGAAGAGGTGGCGGCTATCGTCGCCGCCTGGGTGCGGGCGCTCTAGAGGAGTCGAGCTGGTCCTCTCGGTGCCCGGCGATCATGGACGCGCGGCGAGGATCGCCACGCCCTCGCCCGACAGGTCCGCGTACGCCTGGCGCCGGCCGGTCATGGCCACGACCAACGAAGCCAGCGGCCCGGTGACCTCCGGGCCCCCACCGCTCGCCCAGGAGGCGTCGGTGGCTCTCAGGCGCAGCCCGGAGATGCGTCGTTTGGCGCCGATGATGAGATTGGACCCCTTGTAGAACTCGGCGACGGTGACGAGCGTCTCCTCGGGGATGTCGCGGTGCAGCCCGAGGGGGCGGCGGATGTCCTCTCCGTGGACGACGGCTTCACCGAGCATCGCCGTCACGGGTCCCGGCGGGTGGTTGCGCCTGAGTGCCCCAGAGCGCATCTCGGCCGCGAGGCTGGCCGGGTCGCTTGCGCCGATGCGCTTGGCCGCGGCGTCGACCATCCTGTCGAAGCTGAAACCGGCCTTGGCGAGCTCGCTGAAGAACATGACCGGCGACTGGCGGGTCGAGGCAACGAGGTGACCAGCGACGTCGCGCACCGTCCAGTGTCCGCACCACGTGGAGCTTGCCCATTGCGCGGGCGTGAGCGCTTCGAACAGGTCCGCGCAGGCCTCGCGTTCGGCCTGGATCTTCGGCCAGTCATCGCTCATGTCCACCCCAATCATCGGGCTTCGAAGCCGTCGTCGTGGTGCTGCGGCAGGTCTCTCCGGGCTACGACGTCTGCCCGGACGGCTCGAAGAGGCTGAACATCGCACCCTGCGGATCGCTCACCGTCGCCATCGGTCCGATCGGTGTCGGCATCGGGCCGTGCCTGACCGTGCCCCCGAGCTGGCGTGCCCTGTCGAGCGCCGGCTCCATGGCCTCGACCGCGAAGTAGACGTGCCAATGGTTCGGGATGCCTTCCATTGGGGGCGGCATCGATCCCGCGACCATGTCGTCGCCGACCTTGAGCAGCGTGTACGGGTTCCCTCCCATGTCGCTGAGCTCCGAGGTGAGCCCGACGACCTCGGCGTAGAAGGCGTAAGCGGCCTCGCCATCGTCGGTCAAGAGCTCGTTCCAGATGAGGGTGCCCGGCTCGTTCACCAGTGTTGCCCCGATGTGCTGGCGCGCCTGCCAGAGGCCGACAGCGGCACCGCTCGGGTCGGTCACGATGGACATCCGTCCCGCTTCCATGACATCGGTCGGCGGCACCAGGACCTGTCCGCCGGCGCCCGGCACCCGCCCGGTCGCGGCGTCGACGTCGTCGACGGCGATGTAGGTGCTCCAGAAGGGCGGGACGCCCTGGGCGGTCATGTCGGCGGGTTGTGGAGACAGGCCCGCCACGAGCTGCACCGTCCTTCAGGGCCATCGAGTAGGTCGGCCCTCCCGGCATCGGCATGTCGTTGAACTGCCAACCGAACAGCCCGCCGTAGAAGGACTTGGCGGCCGCGGTGTCTGGCGTCTGGAGGTCCACCCAGCTGGGGGTTCCTTGTGTGTAAGAGGTGCGCCGGGGCATCGGCGGCTCCTTTCTTGTCCGATAGGGCTCCGGACCCGGAGCCTTCCTGTTGGTGGTGGGCGTTGGATCAGGCTTTGCGGCCCGTGAAGGCCGCGAGACGCGTGAGGCTATCGGCCTCCGGGGCGACTTCAATCTCCTCGGCGAAGTTGCTGCCGTCGCGCATCTGCGGGGCTATGAGCAAACGCCCGCGCTCTAGGACGTAGGTGCTCAAAGCATCGTCGACTGTGATCGCTTGGTGAGCGGCTTGTGCGAAGTCCCACGCATGCACGAGCAGCTCCAGCAAGATGATGTCGACCGCGACACCTGCCGGGACCTCGGACTGGCCGAGGTTGACCATGCCGTCCAAGCCCCGCTTGCGCCACGCCTCGATCGTCGCCTGGGCGGCATTGGCGACGCGGACCTCCGGAGTCCCGGTTTGATCTGTAGGCGCCGGCACACCGCCGGCCGCGCCCAGGAAGTGCAGCGACCCGACTAGGTGCTCAACGAGCTTGTCGACGTTGAACTCGGCGCACGGCGTCTGAGCACTCCCGTCGCCGGGCCTGAGCTGTCGGAGCACGGTCTGGCAGACCGCGAGGGACGCCTCAGCGGCTGTGAGAGCGTCGCCGCTCGCGAAGGCGGCCCATTCGTCGGTACCCGCATCGCCGTTCCGTGCGGCGGCGACGAGCCTTTCTCCGTAGTGGTTCCAGCCTTGCAGGTGGCCCTCGGCCTGCCGCGGGCGTGAGTCCACTGTGGACCAGGTTCACCAGCGTCCCGCCCTCTGTTGGCTCGAGCGTGATCGTCACAGTCGAGGCTCCGGGTGGCAGGTCCTCGGAGTCCTCCCAGCCCCAGGTGAACACGAGCCGCTTGCCCGGCTCGACCTCAGTGATCGTGCCTGAGGCCGTGTGGCCAGGAATGATCGTCCAGCGGTACTCGCCTCCTGCCCGCAACTCGACACGGGCTGTGACGGCCTGCCAGCGTCGAAGGCGTTCCGGCTCGGTCAACAAAGCGAACGTCTCGTCCGGGTCGAGTGGCACAAGCACGGACGTTTCTGCAGTCATGCCGTGGTCTCCTCTTTCAGGTCGGCGGGCAGCGGCAAGCTGCTCTAGCTCGTGGGTCCAGAACTGTTCGAGCGCGTCGCGAAGCGCCGCCATCCCGTCCGGATCGAGGCGGTAGTACCGGAACCGCCCTTGCTGGCGAGCCTGCACGAGTCCTGCATTGGACAAAACCCCCAGGTGCTGCGAGATGGCCGACCGCGTGACGCCGAACTCGCTGGCGAGCCGGCTCACGGGCTGCTCACCAGCGGAGAGAAGCTCCAGGAGCCTCCGCCGATTGGGTTCGGAAAGGATCGCCACAAGATCGGGCATTACATTACGTTAGCGTACACTAACACGTTGCGGACTGTCCCGGCAAGGGGCAATTCCGCGATCCCCGGCGATGCCGCCCGGCATCCGAGTAGCTTCTGCCAACAAGCTCATGAGGAGGCCGTTGCGGTGCGGATGTCGAGGCTGTTCGGTGAGACGTTGCGGGAGGCGCCGGCCGGGATCGAGTCGCCCGGCCACCAGTTCCTGCTGCGGGCGGGCTACGTCCGCCAGCTTTCCCAGGGCATCTTCTCCTATCTCCCCCTTGCCTGGCAGGCGATGATGCACATCGGCCAGATCCTGCGTGAGGAGATGACGGCCATCGGGGCTGTGGAGGTTTCTCTTCCCGTCGTGCATCCCGCCGAGCTCTGGCAGCAGAGCGGCCGCTATCACAAGATCGGCGCCGAGCCTGCACGCGTTTCCGGGACCGCCGCGACAGGGACATGGTTCTCGCCATGACCCACGAGGAAGTGGTCGCGAGCCTTGCTGCGGGTGAGATCAACTCCTACCGCCAGCTCCCCAGGCTCGTCTTCCAGATCCAGATCAAGTGGCGCGACGATCCCCGTCCAAGGGCCGGCTTGATCCGCACCCGGGAGTTCACGATGAAGGACTCCTACAGCCTCGATCTCGACGAGGCGGGCCTCGATACCCAGTACCGGGCCCATTACGAGGCGTATTTCAAGATCTTCGCCCGATGCGGGTTGCCGGTGGTCGCTGTCGGTGCCGACGTCGGCATCATGGGCGGTACCGGGGCGCACGAGTACATGTACCTGTCGCCGCTCGGGGAGGACACTCTGGTGCTGTGCGACAGCTGTGGTTACGCGGAGAACCGCCAGGTGGCGACGTCCCGTAAAGCGAAAGCGGAGCCGGAGGAGCTGCGCGAGGCGCGTCGGGTCGAGACGCCGCACGCCACGACGATCGACGAGCTCGCTGAGCTCCTGAAGGTGCCAAAGGCTCGCACGGCGAAGATCGTGTTCCTCGCCGCGGAGCACCGTGGCGACGACGGCGATCCGCGGGTGCGCTTCGTCGTGGGGGTTGTCCGCGGCGACACCGACTTGAACGAGGCCAAGCTCGCGAACCTGCTCGGGGGTGCCGAGCTGCGTCCCATGACTGTCGACGAGATTGCAGCCGTCGGCGCTGTGGCAGGGTTCGCGTCGCCGATCGGGGTGGGCGGCGCCGAGGTCATCGCCGACGAGCTCGTGATGTCTTCGCCGAATCTGGTGGCGGGCGCGAACGAGGAGGGCTGGCACCTTCTCGACACGAACGTGGGCCGCGACTGGCAGCCCGACGTTGTGGCCGATATCACGGCCGCGGAAGACGGCGACGGGTGCTCGGTCTGCGGTAGCCCATTGCGCACCGAGCGCGGGATTGAGGTGGGCAACATCTTCAAGCTCGGGACCCGCTTCTCACAGGCTTTCGGGGCGACCTATCTCGACCCGGACGGGAACGCCAAGCCGATCGTCATGGGCAGCTACGGGATCGGCCTCGGCCGCCTCCTGGCCTGCATCGCCGAGGAGCACCATGACGAGCGGGGTCTGCGGCTGCCGGTCGCCATCGCCCCGTACCCGGTGCACCTGACGGTGTTGCGGGGATCGGACTCGGAGGCGGGTGAAGTGGCAGAGCAGGTCTACGGCTCGCTCGAGGCCGCCGGCATCGGCGTGCTCTACGACGACCGCGGGGAGCGTCCCGGCGTTCAGTTCGCCGACGCGGACCTGATTGGGCTTCCCGTACGCCTGACCGTGAGCGAGCGCTCCCTCAAGGCGGGCGGCATCGAGCTGAAGCGGCGCGACGCCGACCAGGCGCGGATCGTCGCCGAGGAGGACCTCGTTCTCGAAGTCCGCGCCGAGCTCGACGCTTGCCCTTGATAGGGCGGGCGAACCGGAACGATGGTGCGATGACTGGGTTCAGCGAGACCGATGCGCGCCACTTGAGGGCCGCCTTTCGGGTCGCTCGACAGGCTCGGGAGGAAGGCAACCTTCCTTTCGGCTGCGTCGTTGTCGACGATGCCGGAAACGTCCTGCTCGAGCAGGGGAATCTCGGCCTCGTCCCGGTGAGGGACCCGACCGCCCACGCGGAGACGGTAGCCGCGGGCCGAGCTGCGCGGCGTTATGAGCCGAGCGAGTTAGCGCACTTCACCCTCTACGTGAGCGCGGAGCCGTGCGCCATGTGCGCGGGCGCCATCTATTGGGCCGGAATCGGCCGTGTGGTCTTCGGGCTGACGGAAAGGGACTTGAAACGCCTGACGGGGAACCACCCGCACAACCCGACCATGGACCTGCCCTGCCGCGAGGTCTTCGCCAGCGGGCAGCGCCGCGTCGAGGTCCTGGGGCCAGAGCTGGTCGACGAGGCGCTCCGGGTTTTTGACGGTTACTGGCGTTGACCCGGAGGCGGCCGAGAGAGCGCCTTTCTTTGACGCGGCTGGCTCGCCTGGGCAGCACCGTGCGCCAGCACCCCGGCACGCCTGACATCGTGGCACGGGTCGCTGGGCCTCTAGCCGTGGGCGGCCGCACCCGGCTCGACCCCGGTCGCGTCACGCCCTCCCAGCACCGCGCTGAAACTGTGGGGACAATGCGGTAGTCTCGTCTAGGTAGTTCCCTTGGGAGAGTCGCTTCGCTTGGGCAGGGCGGTCGCTCAAGACCACCCATAATCGCCCCGTGCAGGCTCGACGCCTCGACCCAGCAACCTCGAGGAGTCGCGTGCCAGTCCCAAGTCCACTCGTCCCGCACCTCGGTGGCGGACGCTTTCGTCCTCCCCGTTTCGGGATACTCAGCACCTACCCACCGACGGCGTGCGGGCTGGCGACGTTCAGCACAGCTCTCGCCAACGGCCTGATCGCCAACGGTGCCGACGTGAGCATCGTGAGAGTGGCGGACGGATCGCGGGCCAGCAGCAAGCGCGTCATCGGAGAGCTGGTGAACGGCTCGCCCGAGTCCGTGGCAGAGAGCTCCGAGCTGCTCAACCGGTGCGACGCGGCGATCGTGCAGCATGAGTACGGCCTCTACGGTGGCGCGGACGGAGACGAGGTGCTGGACGTGCTCGCGGGCCTTCGGATCCCGTCCATCGTGATCGCCCACACGATTCTCGCTAACCCCACGCCGCACCAGCGGTCCACTTTGGTAGCAGTCGCGGCGATGGCCGACCACTTGGTGGTCATGTCGGAGGCGGCCCGGGAGCGGCTGTGCAGCCGGTTCGACGTCGACCCGGCGATCGTCACGACCATCCCGCACGGAGCTGCGATCCCGACGCGCCCCGCCTCGCACGCGTCGGGTGCTCGTCCGACGATCTTGACTTGCGGTTTGATCGGACCGGGCAAAGGGATCGAGAGAGTGATCGACGCCATGCGGTCCTTGCAGAGCCTTCCCGGGCGACCTCGCTACCTCGTTGCGGGCCAGACCCATCCGAAGGTGCTCGCGGCCAACGGCGAGGCGTACCGTCACGCCCTCATCGAACGGGCGGCGCGCAACGGGGTTGGAGGGTCGGTCTTCTTTGACGCCACTTACCTGGACGTCGAGTCCCACACGGCACTGCTCCACTCCGCCACCGTGGTCGTGCTGCCTTACGACTCCAAGGACCAGGTGACCTCCGGCGTGCTCGCCGATGCCATCGCGGCAGGCAGGCCGGTCGTGGCCACGTCCTTTCCCCACGCCGTCGAGTTGTTGGCGAGCGGGGCGGGCATCATCGTCGACCGTGACGACCCGGCTGCTCTGGTGTCAGCCCTCAGTCGGGTGCTCGTCGAGCCTGGGCTCGCCGACCGCATGGCCGCGGAAGCGTCACGACTGGCGCCGACCATGTGCTGGGCGGTGGTCGCGGGGTCCTACGTGGACCTGGCGAACCGTCTTCTCAGCAAGGACGCGGCACTGGTGTGACCCGAATGACGACGCTCAGATTCGACCATCTCCACCGGATGACGGACTATCTGGGCACCTTCGAGCATGCCCGGTACAGCGAGCCCAGGCGGGCACTGGGCTACTGCACCGACGACATGGCCCGCGTCCTCGTCGTCACAGCACGAGAACCCTTTCCCGCACCGCAGGTGGCGCGAGCTCGCCAAGACCAGCATGCAGTTCCTGATCGCCGCGCGGGGCGCCAACGGCGGGTATCGGAACCGGTTGAGCCGGTCGGGTCGATGGGAGGACGGGCCGTCGCTGGGCGACTGCTGGGGCAGGAGCATCTGGGGCCTCGGTACCGCGCTTTGCCACAGCGAGGACCTTTGGCTGCGCGAAGCGGCCAGAGCAGAGTTCGAGCGCGCGGCGCGGCCCCGTTCGCCCTACCGGCGCGCGATGGCGTACGCGGCTCTGGGCGCGGCCGAGGTCCTCGCCGCCGAGCCCCACCACAGACGGGCACACGCGCTGTTGAGGGACGCAGCGGACGTCATGTCGCCGCCGGGCGCTCGTGCCGCCTGGCCCTGGCCGGAGACTCGGCTCCACTATGCCAACGCGGTCGTGCCGGAGGCGATGATCGCCGCCGGAGCAGCGCTGGACCGACCGATACTGTTGCAACACGGCCTGGATCTCCTGGCATGGCTGCTGGACCACGAGACGCTGGATTCACACTTGTCGGTCACGCCCGCGGGAGGCGCGGGACCGGGCGATACCCGGCCCTCGTTCGACCAGCAGCCCATCGAGGTGGCCGCGCTCGCCGACGCCTGTGCACGCGCGGCGGCCGTTGACGGAGACCGGCGCTGGCTCGACGGTCTGGGCGCGGCGGAGGCCTGGTTCCTCGGCGACAACGACGGGCAACACGTCATGTGGGACCCGGACACAGGTGGTGGGTTCGACGGGCTCACGCCTGGAGGGCCCAATCTCAACCAGGGCGCCGAGTCGACGCTGGCTCTGCTTTCGACGCGGCAACATGCGCGGCGGCTCGACTTGGCGCCGCAGTGACCCAAGCGGCCTCAGCCGGCATGCGGCGCAGCCGCCTGCGCCTCGCCGCGGACCCATCCCGCGTTGTCACGATGCTGTTCGTGCCCGGGCAAGAGGGATTCGACAGGGAGGAGCCCCGCACGTCAGCTGTGGTGGCTCGCATCCTGGCGCTGGACCACGACGAAGTGGAGCGGTCGTTGCGAGATGTCACCGCCCGGTTCGAACACCGCCACCGCGACCTCAGTGGTTCCTTTCGGCGGCACGCGGACGAGCTGGCCGCTCGCCTCGATCCTGGGTGCGACCTCTCCAAGGAGCGTCGTCTGCTTCTCGGGGCAACGTTTACAAGCGAGTACGCGCTCGAAGGCACGGCGCTATGCAATCCGAGCGTGGTACCCCATCCCGATCAGACCGGCATGCCGGACGGCAGCCTGCGCTTTGTGATGAGCGTCCGGGGAATCGGGGAGGGACATCGGTCCTCCATCGAGTTTCGGACAGGAACCGTCGACGACTGCGGCGAAGTCGACATCGGAGTGGTGCCACCGTTCGCGACGAGGGGAGCGATCGCGTCCGTGCCGCTCGACGCCGCCGTCTTCCGGAGCGAGCTTCGCCGGCTTCGAAGCGACGGTGAGAGCGCCGACTACATCCTCGACGCGCTGGGCGAGCGATTCACCGTGGATGAGCTGGAGGGCCGGCTTGCCCGCCTTCAGTCCCAGTTGGCGACCTCCCGGAGGGACGGGTCGATCATCCCGCTCATGCGCAGGATTGCCGAACGGACCTACGAGATCCGTTTCGAAGCGGACACCTCGCTGGCCGAGCGAGTTCTCCTGCCGGCCATGGCTGCCGAACGCAACGGCATGGAAGATGCCCGTTTCGTGCGGTTCGAACACCGGGACCTGACCGTTTCCTATTTCGCCACTTACACGGCCTATGACGGTGTCGACATCGCGCAGCAGCTTCTGGAGACGACCGACTTTCGTGTTTTCACTGCCTCGCCCATCGTCAACAGCGCGTCCAACAAGGGTCTCGCCTTGTTCCCCCGCCGGGTCGGGGGCCGCTTTGCTGCCCTATCCAGGTCCGGTCACGAGACGAATACCGTTGTCTTTTCCGAGAACCTGCATCTGTGGGAGGACGCTTTGCCGTACCAGGCACCTATCCGGACCTGGGAGGTGCTCCAGCTCGGCAACTGCGGCTCACCGATCGAGACGGACGTCGGCTGGCTGGTGCTCACCCACGGCGTTGGCCCGATGCGCACGTACCGAATCGGCGCCGTACTCCTCGACCTCGAAGACCCGACGCGGGTCATCGGCCAGCTTCGAGAGCCCCTCTTGAGCCCGGCACCGGAAGAGCAGGACGGCTATGTGCCGAATGTCGTTTACTCGTGCGGCGCCCTCGTGCATGCCGGCACGTTGATCCTTCCCTACGGCATCGGCGACTCTGCCGTCGGAGTGGCCACGATGTCGCTGTCTGGGCTGCTTGCCGAGC
The DNA here is from genome assembly GCA_963836935.1 of uncultured Acidimicrobiaceae bacterium. GTDB lineage: Bacteria > Actinomycetota > Acidimicrobiia > Acidimicrobiales > Bog-793 > Fen-455. Next base: position 72,240 of record CAWILM010000018.1, on the reverse strand, counting down.
TTGCCGCCAGCTAAACGTGCCGGGCCGACGGCCCTCGTTCACCCCTCGAGGCTTGCATGCGCACTCAGGCCCGTGAGGCGGCGATGCGGGCCTGTTGAGCCGCCGCCAGGCGGGTGAGCCCCGCCAGGTTCCTAGCGATCTTCTCGCGCGCCCGGTCGGCCTCGGCGCTCAGGTCCTCGAGCTCGAAGAGTCCCCAGTAGCTGACCGTCGGTCTTACGACTGCATCGACGAATTGCTGCGCGCCGAAGATTCCCGCGAGGGCGATGGCTTCCTCGTGCGCGGTGAAACCGGGGATGCCCGTACCCGGCATCTTGAACTTTCGGAGCTCGCTCTGGATCGCCATGACCATCGTCGACGGGTCTATCTCGAGGGCCGCGAGGACGAGGTCTCGGTAGAAGGCATGGTGGAGGCCTTCGTCACCGGCGACCTTCGACATGATCTTCTTGCCTCGCATCGTCTTGTCCAGGGCCTGGCCGGTGTTGCGATGGGCAACCTGAGTGGCGAGCTCCTGAAAGCTCACATAGGCGATCATCTCCGCCACGCTGTCGCTCTGGGGGACCTGCCCTTTTGACATCTGGACCATCCGGTCGTCCTCCAGCCGGTAGGGATCGATCGCCCGTGTGGCGAGGATCCAGTCACGAATGGCAGCCGAATGGCGCCATTCCTCCGCTGTCCAGCGACGGCTCCATTCCCGCAGCGGATGGCCCGGTCTTATGGGCGACATCAGGGTGTGGGTGTAGTACGGGAGATTGTCCTCAGTCAGCACGTTTACGATGATCGCACTCTGCACACCTTGGGAAAGGGGGTACTGGCTCGCGTTCCACTTCTCCTCTTCAAAGTCAGTGGCCTTGTCCCAGGGGACGTCCTCGAACGGGTACCACTCCTTCGACACCGAGAGATGCCGGTTGAACAAACTGGCGGCGGGGCCGGCGAGCTCCTCAACGAGGGCACGGTCCTTGTCCGGGTCCACAACGTGATCTCCCATGTCCTGTCCTTTGCTGAAATGCACAAGTTCCCCCACAGGAACGAAGTGGACCCGAGCCTGCCTGCCTAACTGCTATCCCCCGAACTGGCTCTGTGAAGAGCGCCTGGCTGCAATCTCGGGCGTATCGATTCTAGGTCCTGGCGGCCCCGGCGGGAAGGGCGCGCATCGTTGCGCGGTCATCGCGGCCGAAACTCTGGCGCCCGCGTGACAAAGGGCAGCCGGCGTGACCGGGCGACAACGGTGCGCCGGCGTGAAGGACCTGGTAACAATTCCTGGTGTTAGTTCTCTCGAGCGAAAGGAGGTCACCTGGGATGAAAGTCGAACGTCACCTTCAGACCCGCACTGACCGCGCGCTCGAGCGGCAGGCTTTTTGACCGCCAGGTTCTCGACGAAAGCCAGCCGCGGCTGAGCGCTCTTCCACCAAGGAGTCCTGCTTGTGCCTAATTCTTCTCCCTCTTCCGCGTCCGACCGTGGAACCATCCCGGCGGCGGCGGGACGGACAGAGAGCCCATTCGATCTGTCCACCGTTTCTCGGCAGCCATCCGATCAGCCTGCGCTGGATCTTGGTGGTCTCGGCTGGGGTCCGCCCTTCGCGGCGGCGTTCCGTGAGCAGTTCGCCGGCGATGCGGTGCCGGGCCGGGTCGCCCGCGTCGACAGGGGCGTGCTCACGGTTCTCGCTGAAGTCGGCGAGCTGCGTGCACCCGTCGCGGCCGAACTTGCTCACGACCCCGATCCGTTGCGAGCCCCTACAGTCGGTGACTGGGTCGTGCTCCACGCCGGCCTGGTCACCGATGTGCTCCCGAGGCGCAGCGCGATCGTTCGGGGCAATGCCGGAAATCCCGAGACTCCCCAGGTGCTCGCCGCGAACGTCGACAAGGTGTTCGTCGTCTGCTCGCTCGAAGGCCGCTTCAGGGCTAGGCGGCTGGAGCGTCTCCTTGTCCTGGCCTGGCAGAGCGGTGCTGCCCCCGTCGCGGTGCTGACCAAGGCGGACATCGCCGCAGACGTCGCGGGCGCGGTGGAGGTGGCAAGACGGTTGATCGGGGGCGGTGACGTCGTGGCCGTCAGCTCGGTCACCGGAGTGGGCATGGACGCCCTCGGCAACTTCCTCGAACCCCGGGCGACGGTCGTGCTGCTCGGGCCGTCGGGCGCGGGCAAGTCCACCCTTGCCAACCGGCTCGGGCTTGGGGCGGTCGACCTCGCGACCGGGGAGGTCCGGGGCGACGGAAAGGGGCGCCACACGACCACGGCGCGAGAGCTCGTACGCCTTCCCGGGGGAGCGTTGCTGATCGACACCCCCGGCCTGCGGGCCTTGGCGCTGTTCGACGCGGACCAAGCCATTGGCGATGCCTTCGGGGAGGTCGAGGATTTGGCAGCGGCATGTCGTTTTTCTGATTGCGGTCACCGGTCCGAGCCGGGATGCGCAGTCAAACAGGCCATCGCCGCAGGAACCCTCGAGGCCGAGCGCTACTTGAGTTATGAGAAGCTGCGCCGCGAGCAGCACCACCTCGCGGCGTGCGTCGATCCCCACGCGCGGGCCGAGGAGCGCAAGCGGAACAAGGAGCTCGGGAAGCTCTCGCGCAGCGTGAAGAAGCGGTGACCGTACTTCATGTGCCTTTTCGGGTCAGCGCTTTGCGCCGACCCTCGGCCCGACGAACCACCGCATCGCGTCCCGGTGGGCGGCCTCCGTCAGCCGCCCCCGTCTTCTGCAGCTTCGGTCGTGTTCAGCGGGGGAGCGCTCTGGTCGAACCGGTTGATGATGTGAACGTCGATACCGGACTCGCGCGCGAACCGCAGGACACGCTGGACGACCGAGTGCCTGCTCGTCAGCTGATCCCAACGCGATCTCGGGGCCGCGCCCAGCACGATCTGGGTGATCTGGTTTTCTTTCGCGAAGTGAACCAACGCCGGGGCCGGGTCGTCCGAGACGATGTCGTGCCAGGTCGCGCCCAAGTCCTCGGAGAGGTGCTTGGCCGCCTCGAGGGCGTTCTTCGACAACGGGCGGGTGCCGTCGTCGCCGACAACGTGGACGGCGTGCAGCCCTGCGTGCGCCCGCACCGCGATCCTGGCCGCGCGGCGCAGTACGGCGTCGGTGCCCGGTGCTGCGGTGACGACCACCATGATTCGCTCCGCGGTGTCCCAGACAATGTCCGGGTGCCGTGACACGAGGAACCCGAGCAGCTCCTCCTCGGTCTCGTCTGCGACGAATCTGAGCGCGAGTTCGCGCAGCGCCACGAGGTTCTGATAGCGGAAGAAGCTGTTGAGGGCACTGGGGATTTTTTCGGGGGGGTAGACGTTGCCGTGCAGCATGCGGCGGCGCAGCTGCTCGGGAGATGAGTCGATCAGCTCGAGCTGGTCGGCCCTGCGCACGACCCAGTCGGGGACCCGTTCGCGAACGGCAACTCCTGTGATCTGCTGCACGGCGTCGGCGACGCTTTCGAGGTGCTGGATGTTGACCGTGCTGACGACCCCGATCCCGGCGTCGAGGATCTCGAGCACGTCCTGCCATCGTTTCTCGTGGGGCCCCGAACCGGGCACGTTCGTGTGGGCAAGCTCGTCGATGAGGGCGACCTCGGGCTTGCGGGCAAGGACAGCCGCCAGGTCCATCTCCTCAAAGGTGGTGCCCCGGTAGTCCACGACCTTGCGGGGCACGACCGGGAGGTCACGGATCTGCTGTTGGGTCATCTTCCGGCCGTGCGTCTCGACGAAGCCGACGACCACGTCCGAGCCGCGCTTGTAGCGACGCCAGCCCTCGTCGAGCATGGCCCAGGTTTTGCCTACCCCGGCGACGGCTCCAAAGTAGACGCGGAACTTCCCGGTCGGCTCGACGCCCTGATCGACCTTCTGGGCCCTGTCGCCGTACTCGTCATCCCTGCTCACCGTTCGAACCCCACTGCCCAACCTCCATCTGTCCCTGTCTGACGAAGCTAGCCCTGGCAAGCTTCGGGCGAACCTGCGGACTCAGGCTGCTCGGCCAACGGGTCTGTGGCACACGGTCACTCCATCTTGGCGAGGGCCTCGTTCAACTGGAGGACGACGATGTAGTCCGAGCCGAGGAAACCGAGCTCGGGGGACTGGGTCTCCCGGGCGATGAGCTTGTCCAGCACTTTCGGGGACAGTCCTGTGGCCTTGGACACCATGGGCACCTGGGCGTAGGCGTCGGCCGGGGCGATGTCGGGGTCGAGCCCGCTGCCGGAGGTTGTGACCAGGTCCGGCGTCGGATTGACCCCCATCTTGTGCCAATAGGCGATGAGGGCTTTGGTATCGGCAAGCAGCACCTTGGACCGAGGACCGAGGTTGGTCGGACTCGAATAACCGCTCTTGCCGTTCGCGACGAGCGGGTTGTCCCCGGTTCCCGCGTAGGGCCCGAAGTCGTCCGGGCGGCCGTGGAAGAATTTCGGGCTGGTCCAGTTCTGGCCGACCAACGTTGAGCCGTTCGCCGTGACCGAGCCGTCGGCCTGGTGCTTGAAGAGCACCTGGGAGACGCCGGTGCCGACCAGCGGGTAAAGCAGGCCGAAGAACACGAGACATAAGAGGGCGAGCACGACTGAACGTCGGATTTGAGTGATCATCAGTAGGCCTTCAGTGCTGTAAGGATCAGGTCGATCAGCTTGATGAAGATGAAGGGCGCGATGATGCCGCCAACTGCGTAGATGTAGACGTTGCGCCGCAGGATCGCGGCCGCGCTGGCGGCCCGGAATTTCACGCCGCGAAGTGCCAGCGGGATGAGGGCGACGATGACGAGCGCGTTGAAGATCACGGCGGACAAGACGGCGCTCTGTGGGCTGTGCAGCTTCATAACGTTGAGCGTCTCGAGCTGCGGGTAGGTCGCGGCGAACAAGGCCGGGATGATGGCGAAGTACTTCGCCACGTCGTTCGCGATCGAGAAGGTGGTGAGGGCCCCACGGGTGATGAGCAACTGCTTGCCGATCTCGACGATCTCGAGGAGCTTGGTCGGGTTGGAGTCGAGGTCGACCATGTTGCCCGCCTCTTTGGCGGCGGTCGTGCCCGAGTTCATGGCTACGCCGACGTCCGCCTGTGCGAGCGCCGGGGCGTCGTTCGTGCCGTCTCCGGTCATGGCGATGAGCTTGCCGCCCTCCTGCTCCGACTTGATGAGGGCCAACTTCGTCTCGGGAGTCGCCTCGGCGAGATAGTCGTCAACGCCGGCTTCTTGCGCGATAGCCGCGGCGGTCAGAGGGTTGTCGCCGGTAACCATCACAGTGCGGATGCCCATGGCACGCATTTGGTCGAAACGCTCCCGTATCCCTTGTTTGACCACGTCCTTAAGCTCTATGACGCCGATGATCCGCGGTCCGTCGGCGACCGCGAGCGGTGTGGATCCGGCCCGCGAGATGCGCTCCACCGCGGCGTCGAGGTCATTGGGGATTGGTCCACCCAGCGCTGTGACCCACGCCTTGACGGACTCGGCGGCCCCCTTGCGGACCTGCCGGCTGCCGAGATCGAGCCCTGACATCCGCGTGGTAGCCGTGAAGGGCACGAAATGGTGGTCGACGCCGAGCTCGCGGGCGCGGATATCGAAGCGCTCCTTGGCGAGCACGACGATCGAGCGTCCTTCCGGTGTCTCGTCGGCCAGCGACGCCAGCTGCGCCGCGTCGGCCACGTCTTGCTCGGAGTGGCCGCCGACGGGATAGAAGCCCGATGCCATGCGGTTGCCGAGCGTGATCGTGCCGGTCTTGTCCAGAAGAAGTGTCTGTGTGTCGCCGGCGGCTTCCACGGCCCGGCCGCTCATAGCGAGCACATTGCGTTGCACGAGCCGGTCCATGCCGGCGATGCCGATCGCCGACAAAAGCGCGCCGATGGTCGTCGGGATCAGGCAGACCAGAAGCGACACGAGGATCACCACAGACACCGTTGCCCCCGCGTAATGGCCGAAAGGCTGGAGGGTGACCACGACGGGCAGGAAGACGATCGTGAGCACGGCCAAGAGAATTGTGAGGGCGAGCTCGTTGGGCGTCTTCTGGCGGTTGGCTCCCTCCACGAGGGTGATCATCCGGTCCAGGAAGGTTTGCCCCGGTTCCGCGGTCACTCTGACAATGATCCTGTCGGACAGTACTTTCGTGCCCCCGGTGACGGCCGACCGGTCGCCGCCCGACTCCCGGATGACCGGGGCCGATTCGCCCGTGATCGCCGACTCATCGACAGACGCGATGCCTTCGGTGATCTCACCGTCGGAGGGGATCAGGTCACCGGCCTCACACACCACGAGGTCACCCTTGGCGAGCGCCGCTGCCGCGACCAGCTGCTCTGCCCCGTCAGGGAGAAGCTTGCGGGCCTCGGTCTCCGAGCGCATCCTGCGTAGCGTGTCGGCTTGCGCCTTGCCCCGGCCTTCGGCCATCGCCTCGGCGAAGTTGGCGAAGAGGAGAGTCAGGAACAGCCAGACCGTGATGGACCAGTCGAACAGACCCGGGTGCGCGATGGACTCGAGGAAGGTGATCACCGTACCGATGAGGACCACGAACATCACAGGGTTGCGGACCTGCACCCGGGGGTCGAGCTTCTTGAACGAGTCGATGATTGCCTGGCCGAGGATCTGGCGGTCGAAGAGGCTCCGTGCCTGGGCCACGCCGTGTGGTCCCGACGGGGTCGGGGCGTCTGTCGTTGCCGCCGTGGTCGCGCCGCCGCGGGGATCAGCTGAGTCGTTCATGTGGGAGGACTCCATCAAAAGAACCTGGTGTGGATGAGTTGCTCGACGATCGGGCCGAGCGAGATGGCGGGGAAGAACGTGAGGCCCCCGATGATGAGGATGACGCCGATGACGAGCCCGACGAACATGCCGTTGTCGGTCCTGAATGTGCCGAGGGACTCAGCGACGGTCCCCTTGGCCGCCAGGGATCCTGCCAGCGCCAGTGACGGGATCATGATCCCGAAGCGTCCGATGAGCATGTCGATGCCGCCGATGACGTTGTAGAACTGGGTGTTGCCCGTGAGCCCCGCGAAAGCCGAGCCGTTGTTATTGGCCTGCGAGGTGAGGGCGTAGAGGATCTCTGTGAAACCGTGCGGCCCGGCGTTGAGCGGGCCCGCTCTGCCCTCGGCGACCGAGACGGCGATGCCGGTCAGGATGAGAACGATGATCGGCATGACGAGGGCGCCGAGTCCGGCCAGTTTCACTTCTCTGGCCTGGATTTTCTTACGGATGTACTCCGGTGTCCGCCCGATCATCAGCCCGCCGATGAACACCGCGATGATGGCATAGAGGAGGATCGTGTAAAGCCCGCTGCCATCTCCTCCAGGGGTGACTTCGCCGAGCATCATGCCGGTCAACAGCCCGAAGCCGCCCATCGCCGTGTAGGAGTCGTTGGACCCATCGACACTGCCGGTCGAGGTCTGCGTCGAGGCGATGTCGTAAAGAGTGGACTGCGTGTCGCCGAAACGGACCTCCTTGCCTTCCATGTTGCCTGTGGGCTGGCTCTTGATCCCCGCTGCCGCGACGGCGGGGTTTCCCACATGTTCGGCGTAGGAGGAGAATCCGACCCAGGCACCGAAGAGGATGACCATGGCGGCCAGCAGAGCGAAGCCTTGGCGGATGCTCCCCACCATCTTCCCGAAGGCGTAGGTGAGCGAGAAGCCGACGCACAACAGCAGCACGACGGAGAGGAAGTTGGTGAGCCCGGTCGGGTTCTCGAAGGGGTGGGCGCCGTTGGCGTTGAAAAAGCCGCCGCCGTTGGTGCCGAGTTGCTTGATGGCTTCCATGAAGCCGACCGGGCCGAGGGCGATGACCTGGGTCATGTTGTTCAGGACGTCGTGGATGTGCACGGGGCCGCTCAGTGTCTGCACAGCGCCCTGGCCGACGAAGATGAGCCCGAAGACGAAGGCGACGGGCAGTTCGATGTAGAGCAGGCAGCGTGTGATGTCCACCCAGAAGTTGCCGATCGTGTGGGAGTTGCGGCGTGCGAAGCCACGCACGAGGGCGATGGCCACCGCCACCCCGACCGCCATGGACACGAATTGCTGCACTGTGAGAGCCGCCATCTGCGACAGGTACGACATCGTCGTCTCGCCGGCGTAGTTCTGCCAGTTGGTGTTGGTGACGAACGAAACTGCCGTGTTGTAGGACAGGGCCGGCGCCACTGCACCGAGATGTTGCGGGTTGAGGGGGAGCGAGCCCTGGATTCGCATGAGCAGGTACGTGATCAGAATCGACACGGCTGAGAACATCACCAGCGAGCCGGCGTAGCGTTTCCAGCTCTGTTCCTGTTCGGGACTGGTGCCGAGAGCCGCGTAGACGGGGCGCTCGAGGAAGCCGAGCCAGTGCACGCGGCCCTCGAAGACAGCGGCCATGTACGAGCCGAGGAACCGCCAGCAAAGGCCCAGAACCACGACGAGAGCGACGATGGTCCAGAGGAATTGCATCAGAACCACTCCGGCTTGAACATGGCAATCCCGAGGTAGACGAAGGTCAGCACCGAGACGACGAGCAGCACGATCTGGACGGCGTTCATACTTTGTCCAATGCCCAGATCAGGCCCAAGGAAAAGAGCACGAAAGCGACCATGCCCAGTACGACAAGGAAATCAGCCATGTGTCCAGCCTCCTGCGGGCCGTGTAAACACAACGTAAATTTCCCGGCGCCAACCGTTAACAGGACATAAACAGGCGGTCCTGGTGTCGTCAGTCAGCGGGACCGCCCGACGTTGTGGGGCGACGGGTCCTCGGCGGCCAGTCTCGCGGCGACGGCGCGAGGTCAACTGGTCGCGGAGTTGCTTAGCGCGCCCGGGCGGCCCCGGGACGGCTTCGCTGACTCGGGGCGGCCGCGAAGCGGAGCCCGGACCAGGTTTCGTCGATGGCGGCGATCTTGAAGTCGACGAGGCCGTTCTCAAGCCCGGCAGCGCGCACGGCGTGCTCGGAGACGTCGGTGCGGACGCCCGAAGCCCTCTTCGGCCAGCAGATCCAAAGCGCGTTCTTGTCCGCACGCTTTGCCATGTCACCGATGCGCGCGGCCAGCTCGGCGGCCGAGCGGACGAACCAGACCGTCACGTCGCTTCGGCCCCGCGCCGAGCGTCTGAGCAGGACGCCGGGTGGGAGATCGGGGATCGTGAACTCTGGGTCGGCGCCTACGAGGGCGACCGTCGAGGCCTCGTGGATCCCGAGCTTTCGGGCGAGCGAGGTTCCCCCATAACTCACAGGCATCTGGCGTGGCCGGTCGAGACCTGACATGGCGGCTCAGCATATGGCCCGCCAGCTTGAGCGTTGGCGCTGCCCGGTGGCGTGCGGGTGCGAGCAGCAGGCCCGCGCGTCGCCGGGTCGTCCTCGGCGTCGCGCTCTGACGGCGAGGCGAACCAATGCCTCTCTAAGGAGTTACGCGCCGGGGCCGGTCGCGTTCTCGGTCGGAGTTCGAGGCGCACGCGCCACACCCGTTCGAGACGGCCTTTGTGCTCTTAAGTGGGGGCAATCGTGGCTCCTGCCAGGTCGGGACGCTGCGAGCGCTGTGCGAACGGGGGATCGTACCCGATCTCGTTGGTCGGCTCCTCGAGCGGCGCGGTGAACGCGGCCTTCTTTGCTGGCGAGCCCTCGGTCGAGGGCACCTACCTCGCCGCCGAGATGTGGCGCACCGTCGCGACCAATGACGTCTTCCCAAAAGGGCGGCTGCATGGGTTCGCGGTGGTTCGTCGAGCGACGCGAAGCTGTCTATCCCATCGAGGGCCTGCGGCGCCTCGTGCGGAGCTTCCTCCGTTTTGATCGCCTCGAGGACTCGCTCGTGGCACTGACGATCGTAGTCACGCGCCTCGTCGACGGCGTCGAGGAGTGGCTGACCGAAGGGCCAGCCCTGGAGGCAGTTCTCGCCTCGGCCGCACTGCCCGCGATCTTTCCGGCGGTCCAGCGCGAGGGAAGTGGCTACATCGACGGCGGCGTAGTCGACAACACGCCGCTGTCGGTGGCGTTGGCAGCAGGTGTGCGTCGGATCTACGTCCTGTTGTGCGGAGGAGTCAACTCCCGTCCGATCGATTTCGGGCGACCCTATGAGGCCCTGCTGGTCGCCTTCGGGCTGTCGATTCGCACGCGACTGCGCCGCAACCTTGCCACCGTCCCCGACGACGTCGAAGTCGTCGTGTTGGAACAGTCCGGCGTCGAGGAGATCTTGTGGCAGGACTTCTCCCACACCGAGGAACTTCTCGAGCTCGGCTACCTCGACGCGCGTCGTGCTCGACCGTGTCGAGAGGCTGATCGGCGAACGAGGCGGGACACGCTCGGTCACGAGGTGGTGGTCGCGGGCGAGCGGACGGCCGCCGCTTGCGAGAAGAAAGCCTCGTGCGGACGGCACTTCCTGACTAGGTAGGAAAGGTCCGTTCCAACACGTCCGCGGCGGGTTCTGCCGACTCGCCGACACCGGAGGTGCTGGGCTCGGCGTCACCGGCAGGAGCGATGCTCCGGGCCTGCAGCTCCTCCGGCGTACGGAAGAGGAGGTCGCGGTAGTAGACCAACTCGGCGATGCTCTCGCGGATGTCGTCCAGTGCGCGGTGCGCTGTCACCTTCTGAGGTCGTGCTGTGTACAGATCGTGGTACCAGCGCTTGCAGAGCTCCTTCAAAGTAGAGACGTCGACAGTGCGGTAGTGGAAGTACTCGTCAAGGGCCGGCATGTAGTGGCGCAGGAAACGACGGTCCATTGCGATCGAGTTCCCGCACAGCGGCACCGAGCCCGCCGTGGGTACGTGCGCTTTGATGAACTCGAGTGTGGCCGCAGCGGCATGCTCGACAGTCACAGTGGAGTTTCCGATCGCTGTGAGCAGCCCGCTCGTGGTGTGCATCCGGCGAACGACGTCGTCCATGTCATCGAGCTGCTCGGGTGTCGCGCGGATGACGAGGTCGGGCCCTTCCGCGACGATGTTCAGGTTGTCGTCGGTGACGATGGTGGCGATCTCGACGATGACGTTGTGCACCGGGTCGAGTCCAGTCATCTCGAGGTCCATCCAGGCGAGCACCGATGGGCATCGTACCCGGATCCGCGTCAGCTCTACTACGGTGCATTTCGTGCTCGAGATTCCACTGGTCCGCCTCGACGCGGATCTTCCGGTTCCGAGTTACGCGCGGCTCGGTGACGCGGGTTGCGACCTCCTCGCGAGATCCGGCGCTGTCCTCGCGCCCGGCGGCGGGCGCGCAACTATCCCGACCGGGATTGCGATCGAGATCCCTGAGGGTTGTGCGGGTCTTGTGCTGCCTCGCAGCGGGCTCGCCGCCCGACACGGCGTCACTTGCCTCAACGCGCCGGGTCTGATCGACCCTGGTTACCGCGGCGAGGTCGCGGTCATACTTGTGAACACGGATCCCAGCGTTCCCTACGAGGTCCACCGCGGGGACAGGATCGCCCAGTTGACGATCTGCCGGGTGGAAGAGGCACGTTTTGTAGCGGCGGCGAGCCTAGAGACGACCGAACGCGGTGAGGGAGGCTTCGGTCACAGCGGCCGATGAAGAACGAGGTGAAGTGCAGCGTCTGAGCGGGCTCGACTCCATGTTCTTCTACTTGGAGACGCCTACTAATCACATGCACATGGCCGGTGTGTTCCTTCTCGACCCCACAAACGCGCCCGGAGGATTCTCCTTCGCCAAAGTGCGCGCCATGGTCGAGGCCCGTCTTCACCGTGCGCCGCCCATGAGACGTCGTCTTGTCGAGGTGCCGTTCGCCGTAGCGCAACCGGTCTGGATCGAGGACCCGGACTTCGACCTTGACTACCACGTGCGGCGCGCCTGCCTGCCGTCGCCAGGAGGGTGGTTGGAGCTCGAGCAGTTCGTGGGCGAAGTGGTTGGATCACCGATGGACCGACAGCGCCCGTTGTGGGAGATGTACTTGGTGGAGGGCCTCCAAGGTGGTCTCCAGGCGGTGGTCGTGAAGGTGCACCACGCGGCGATCGACGGAATCTCGGGCGCCGAGCTTACTGCAGCCTGGCTCGACCTCGAGGCAGATCCGCCGAAGGCCGATCGCGACGACGAGGACAACTGGCAACCTGATCGCGTACCGAGCGAGATCGACCTCCTGGTCGGTGCATGGGCTCAACTCGTTTCCATTCCTGGAAGGGCGGTGAGTGCCGCCCGACGCTGCACAGCGGCTTCGCTGCGTGTCTCGGCGCACAACCGCGACTCGGAAGCGCCTTCTCCTCCATCGCTTTTCAGCGCGCCGAGGACGTCGTTCGACTTGGCGATCACCTCTCACCGGCGCGTCAGTTTCGGCGCAGTGGCGCTCGAGGACCTCAAAGCTGTCAAGAGGTACTTTGGATGTACCGTCAACGACGTTGTGCTGGCGCTCTGCGCTGGTGCGTTGCGACGCTACCTGCTTGTCCGGGGCGAACTTCCTGAGGATCCGCTGGTCGCTATGGTCCCGATGTCGGTGCGAGCCAAGGAGGAGAGGCGGGCGGGCGGGAATCGCCTTTCGGCAATGCTCAGCTCGCTCGCCACTGAGATTCCTGATCCTGTCGGGCGCCTGCGCACGATCTCTGCCGCGATGTCGCAGGCCAAACATCAGGAGTCCTTGATCGGCGCGGATGTGCTGACTGACTGGACGGAGTTCACACCCCCGGCGCTCATCGGTGGCGTAGCTCGTCTGATCTCCTCGACGCGGTTGTTCGATCACGTCCGGCCGGCGTTCAACGTCACGATCTCGAACATCCCGGGACCCCCGTTTCCCATGTTCCTCGCGGGAGCGCGGGTGACGGCTACGTACCCGCTGGGGCCGATCGTCGAGGGTGCCGGGCTCAACATGACAGTGATGAGCTACTGCGGCGCCATGTACTTCGGTCTCAACGGTTGCAGGACAACCGTGCCGGGTATAGCGGATCTTCCGCCGATGATCACCGAGAGCCTCGACGAGCTGCTGTTGGTCGTCCGGCCTGGGTACGAGTCGGCCTCTAGGACGCACGGGCATGCCAATGGGTCTGTCGGGTCTGACCGGGCGGACGGGCCAGACGGTGGTGAGAATCCTCCGTAGACTTGGTAGGATTCGTCAGCGCGCGGACGTGGCTCAGTGGTAGAGCATCACCTTGCCAAGGTGAGGGTCGCGGGTTCGAATCCCGTCGTCCGCTCCAAAAAGTCCAGGTCAGGGGCCTATTAAGGGCCCCTGATTCGCGTTGGTAGACCGGCGCGTTACTATCCGTGTTACTGATGGGTGGTCTACGACATCGGTCTACGACCCTCTGGAGCACTGTGGGAGGTGTGTCTGGTGCGTCTGGGCGGAGCGATTTGTCTACTGAGCGAAAGCCAGTGGCGGTGAGGGCGGAGGTTCCTCGCGCGCCCGACTCGACTCTTCGCCGTCGAGGCACTGGCGGGGTTCTCGAGATCCGGGCTGGGGTGTGGCGTATCGACGTCGAGGCTCCGCGGGACCCGGCAACGGGCCGACGCCGACGCAGGTCCCGGCTGATCCGTGGCACGCGTGAGGATGCCGAACGTGCTCTCGGGGAGCTAGGCCCAGGGCTCTCAGCGGGCACCTTGGAGTCGGCGAGGGCGGACGAGTCTCGGGCAGGAGTCTTCGAGCGAGTGGCTGATAATGCAGGGCTCGACGCGAATGGGGTTCGCCGGGACTCTTTACTCCGGAGCGAGAAGGCTCCACGGCGGTCGCCGAAACCTGGTCGTTCCGCACGCAAATCCGATCGGCTTCGTCGACCGCAAGGGACCGGCGGGGTGCTGCCCCTCCGCGACGGTGTGTGGCGCCTCAGCACCGAGACGCCGCGGAACCCCGAGACCGGCCAGCGTCGACGCGCCACTCGCGTCGTTTATGGCACTCGGGAAGACGCGGAGCTCGCGCTCGCGAACCTGAAAGTCGCTGCCGCCCGGCAGCGCCAGCCGGTCCGGCGCGCGGATCGGCGTTCTATGAGAGCGGTCTTCGATCTCTACCTACGCGATGCGAAGGACGGGCGGATCGAGCTCGCGGTGAAGACGCAGGTGACTTCGAAGTCGGCCGCCAACGCCATGTGCAAGCAGCGGTTGAGTGACGGTCGTCTGTTCGGCGAGGCGCGGCCCGATCGCATCGTGTGGGCGGACATCGAGGATCTCTACGCCACGACGAGGCGCAGTGGGTTGGGCGTCGACTGGATCCGTCGGTGCGCCACCGTGCTCAATCGGTCCCTCGAGTACGCGAAGAAGCATGACGTCATCGAGTCGAACCCGTGCCAGGAGGCGACCCGTCCGCGGACGACTCGCTCCAAGCCCTACTCCCCGCCACCCGCGGTCGTCGACGTGCTCACCGAGGCGTTGCGGAAGAGGAGCGAGCAGATCGACGATCCCATCGAGGCTGCAGAGGTCGCCGAGCTCTTCGACGTCGTCGAGATCGTCGCCGGGACCGGAGTCCGCAAAGGAGAGCTGCTCGCTCTGCTCGTCGAGGACGTCGACTTGAAGGCGCAAGAGATGCACGTCGCGTTTGCCATCGCCGACGGTGGTCGCGGTGTCGGTCTCGTACGCAAGCCGACCAAGGAGTCGGACTGGCGCGACGTTCCGCTCATCGACTCGGTGAGGGAGGCCTTCGAGCGCCAGCTCGCACGCAGGCGCGAGCAAACTGGCCGGGAGCCCTCGCCGGGCGAGTACATCTTCGCGGGCGACCCCGAAGGGACGAAGCCGATCCGGCCGGACTCGCTCAGCGACCGGCTTGCCGAGGCGCGCGGCCACTCGAACGTGACGCTCCAGGACCTGCGCCACTACGTCGCGACGACCATGCTCGACGCCGGCGTGCCGTACCGGACCGTTGCGGACCTGCTCGGCAACAGCGAGGTCACGCTGCGGCTCCACTACGACGGTAGTACCGATACCGGAAAGCGCGATGCCGTAAAGGCGTTGCGGCGGACGCCGGGCTAGCTCCCGCAGGTCTATTGGCTTTGCGATATCGACTCGGCGTCGCTCCCGATCGTCGCCCACGCCTCGAGCACCGCGGCTGGGATGCGAATCATCCGTCCGACCTTGACCGCGGGAAGCCCGCACTGGCCATTGGTTGCGATCCACCGGTTCGCCTGCTCGTAGGCAGCGCTTCGTCCGATGCGCAGGATCCTTGCCGCCTCGTCGACCCGGAGGAAGCGGACAGTTGATGTGGGCGTTCGCGCGCTGTCGCTCGTCGCCACGTCAGCTCCCTCGCGTTGGTTGCGGGTTCGACGCATCCGCCAAGTGGACCCGTGCCTCATCGGTCTTCTCGATGGCAGCGGTCGGCGCCCCCGTCGCTGTGGCGGTGTGCCGCGGCATTCCCGATGACCCTGTCGTCAGGTGATCGTCAGGGGTGGAGCGAAGCCGAATCATCGCGCAATGGTGCGCCGATCGACTCACAGCACTTCTCACAGCAACACTCACAGCAGTGCTCACAGACGAGCCCGCGGAACGGTCTTTCGGTTCGACGATCACGGAGGGAAGGCTCTGCGCCTCCGGCGGCTCACAGCAACACTCACAGGCCCAGGTCACGGCCCTGTGAGTGGAGGGGTTCGGCAGGAGCCTCCCGGGCTGTCTTCGGACTGCCATACCGGCCGGCGGATCAGATTGCGGGGCGCCACGAGACCTCGGCCTCACACAGCCGAGCTAGCCGAGAGGTCCGGTATCGATCAGGACAACATCAGCAGGATCGAGCGTGGCTCGATATTCCCGAACGAGAAGACGCTCCTTCGCCTCGCCGACAACCTCGGCGCGGAGTGACGGATGGTCTGCAAGGCCAGGGCCCCAGTCCAGCCCTCAGGCCGGTGTCGAGCACTAAGGCCGGCAGGAGCAACGAAAAGCCCTCTCAATTGACTACACTCCGCGAAGACGGTGCGAATCGTAAGTGCCGAAACGCTCGAATGTCCGCACCTGGCGTCGTCGCCTCCTGGCACCCTGTGCATCAGGTGTGGCGCCAGGACGCCCCTTGTCGCGACGCCGATGCAAGCCGTCAGCGCAGGTCGTCGACGTGCTCCGAGGTCGATCCTGCTGCTCACCCCTTCCTCGTACTTCAGACTGCCTCACGCGCAGGCTAACTATGACGCCGGCGGAGCCTGGCCCCTTCCCTCTCGGTAGGAGTGTCGCGGCCCCGGCGTAGAGTTCGGTCCTAAGAGATCGGAGGATACGGTGAACGGCGGCGACGCTCTTAGCGAAGCGGAACGAGACATCGCCTTAGTCCTCGTGACTGGAGCGGGAGCCAGCAGATCGTTTGGGATGCAACAGCCGTTCCCACTCATGAAGGACTGGCCGTCATCCCTTATCAGGAAGATCGTCAATGCACAGAGCCAGAACACGATAGCCATGCGGACGATGTTGCCCGTCACCGAGCAGATGGACGGCCCACTGTTCGAGCAGACACTCGGCACGTTCCTTAGGCAGGTGCAGGCCTTTGATGCGATCAGGCCACTCTTGAAGCCCAGTCTCGACGTCATCCAGGTCGAACAAGCGCTCAAGAGGCAATCGTTGTCGTCGGGTCAGTCGGCCCTAGGAGACCGCTGAGCAAGGCGTCTTCGAAGCTCGGCCGCTGTTCGATCGCCGCTTAGGCGTCAGCTGCTCCGCTCGCCGCCTGCCCGTCGGGCGAAGGTCGGGGGAGAGATTCGGTCGGAGGGCGGCCGGGAAGAGGCTCTCTCGGCGCTCTTGTGGCCGTTCTCCTTTGTTCTCAGCGGGGTTTCCTCGCCTCTGGCTACTCGGCCGTGGCAACCAGCCATGTCGAGCCGTCGTGGCTGAGGCCGAGGTTCAGCATCCGCATCAGGTTGACGGCGGCCGCCCGGTGGGCGAGCCAGATCCTGTTCTTCTCTATTCCTATGTAGCGAAGGCGGCGGTTCTGGCCGCGCACGAGCCAGGCGATCGTACGCTCGATCATCGGGCGCTTTTGCCGATAGGTCTCCTGGAACTCTGCTGTCGAGGCCAGCTGGCGGGCAGCCGCCAGGATGGCGGAGTTGTCGTGGACGACGATCGTGCGGCCCGCCTTGGACTTCGTGCAGCGCTTCTTGGACGGGCAGGTGGCGCAGCTCTTGGCGAAGCGGGCACGGCCATGGGCGTTGATGCTGACAGTCACGCCCTCGGGGCAGGTGACCGTTTTGCTTGCTTCGTCGATGTCGAAGTCGTCCAGGCTGTAGCCGCCCTCGACCGCCGGGCGCAGCGGCAGCGGCTTTATGACGGCGCTCATCTCTTTTTGTCCTATGTGCTGACGGAGGTCGCCCGAGCCGTAGGCCGAGTCGGCGAGGATCTCTGTGCCGGCCGGCTCGTCTTCGATGAGCCGGGGAGCGACGTCGGCGTCGCCGCTGTTGCCCGCGGTCAGGTCCGTGGCGGTGATGATGCCGGTGTCGGGCTCGGCGGCCACGTGGGCTTTGTAGCCGTCCCGGTAGGAGTGCTGTGTCTTGTGGGCATGGCGGGACTCGGGATCGACGCTCGAGATGACCCGGTCCGGGGCCGTCTGTTCGGCGATGCGCCAGGTGCCTGGCCTTTCTCCTTGTTCCACGTCCTGGCCGGCCAAAAGAGCCAGCAGCGCCACGGCCTCTTGCTGGGCCCGGTCGAGCTCGAGGCCGAGGTCCTCGGCGGCAAAGACGAGCTCGTAGGCGTCGTCCACGAGCTCAGAGACGAGGCGATCGATGTCGTCTTGGTCCTCGAAGTCGCACGACGGGCGCCCGGAGCCGAGGTTGTGCTCGTGCACATAGACGCCGTCGGCCAGCTCGGGCACGAGCTTTCGCACCCGACGGATCTGGCTTTGCAGCAGGCTTATGGTGTCCTGGCGCTGCACGGCGTCGTCGAGCACTGTCGAGTCGAGCGCCCGGCGGTTGCGCTTGGCGATGACGCCGGACTCCTTCACCACCTCCCGCACGGCCTCGAATATCCGCTCCGGGCGATCCGAGGCGCGCAGCTTGTTGCGCCAGAGAACCAGCACCGTCGGGTGGAAGCCCTCGTCGTCCAGAGCCAGGCCGGCGGCCACCTTCCAGGCGATGGAAGTCCGCAGCATCTCACAGGCCTCCCGATCGGAGAGCCCTTCCAAAGCCTGCAAGACCATCACCGTGGCGATCACGTCTGCTGGCACTGACGGCCGGCCGCGGCCGGTTGGGAACAGGTCCTCGAACAGCGCGTCCGGGAACACTCTTTGGCGGTGCTCGGCCAAGAAGGCGTGCACAGAACCCGGCTTCAGAAGGTGCTTGCAGAAGACGGCGGCGTCGAGGAGCTGGCGATCCGGCTTGGAGGATCCTTGCATCCCCCAATTCTTCTAGACCTGAGCCGAAATCGCGAATCCTGCCGGATTGCTCAGCGGCCTCCTAGGCGCTTCACAGGGAACGGCAGATCACCCGGCCGCGAGATCCCTGCCATTTCGCGGCTCGCTAGTCGCGGCGGCGATTGCTCCGGTGATCGACTGTGGCTACTCGGGTGCGTGGCAGCCCTGTGCCTTGCCGTGTGCTGCCCGGACGCCCCTTGTTCTGACGAGCGTCCATGCCTTCATCTGGCCTTTCTCACGAGCCGCGAGGCGACGTGCTCCGGGCGCGCCTTAAACGCCAGTGAACCACAAAGACGGAGCGAGATTCGAGGATTCCAGATCCGTCTGATCCGTTTACTCAGCGTGCCCAGCCACCCCGTTGCGACGTGGTCCCTAAATGGACGATATGCGTCAGGGTCATTGTCTTGAGATGTACACGACTGTCATCCTGGCGACCGATGCGCGAACAGCTCCGGGTAGCTACGGTCGAGTGCCGTGGGATCCGTTCACTCGCAGGGAGGGCCCCGAAGACGCTGGCTCGCCCCCCTGTCTTGCGAGTTCGTGTGCACGTAATGGCTCGTTGTCTTGATGTCGGAGTGACCGAGCAGTTCCCGGCTGACCTCCAGGTTCGCGGTCTGGCGGACATCCATCGTCGCGTAGGGGTGCCGGAAGCGGTGTGGGTTCTTGCTGCCAGCGATCCCGGCCTCGCTGAGGAGCAACTTCACGAGGTCCGCAAGCGACCTCTCACCCATGCGTCCCCAGTTGTGGCCGTGTACAGAGGCAGGGTTCACGATGAATTACGGCGCGAGGGTGCAAGAAGCGGCCGGAAAGTGCGCAGCCTCGCCTCCGAGCGCAGGGCCGGATCCGGTGCGGTACTCAGTTGGACTGGATCGGGCCCGACCCTTTGTCGTCGCCCTTGGCCTTGGAAGTGGACGAGGCGCCCTTGTCCGAATCGCCCTCCCTCACACCCTTCTTGAACTCGTGGGACGCGCTCCCGAGACCACGAGCGAGCTTGGGAAGCTGTGACCCCCCAAAGAGGAGCACGATCACGACAACTACAATCACGATCAATCCGTCGGGACCAACGATATTGGCAAGCATCCCGATGGTCACCTGCCTTCCTTTTCGAGGATTGCAATCAGGTTAGAGACATCCTGACGACTCGGTGCAGCAGGGGTCCCAAACTCCCAAGCCTGGTCGGAGCCACAACAAACGGCCACCGCGGCGCGGGCCGATAACACGGTGCAGGCGACTAACGCTAACAGTTCAGCCTGTCACGAGATCGGGCACCGACGGCACGGCCGCACACGACACCGGGCAATCGGACGGCGACTTTCAATGGAAGGCACGCCGCTGCTAGATACTGCAGTATCCAGCGACTCTGGCCACGTCGTGAGGGAAGCAGGTAGCCACTATGTCAACGGCCGCCGACAGGCGAAGGATGCCGACACACTTCGCCGCGTCCGGTGGTAACACAGGCGATCCTTCACCAGTTCACAGCTTTCTCTCAGCATCGAGATCCAGAATCATCATGACCTGTACCACACGCCTACTCCCGAAACCGAAGCCGACGTTATGCTTCGTACTTCCTAGCCAATCCGAAGGTCGACATCGGATGAAGATGACCCTGACGTCCAAAGGGAGCTCCCACATGCGCGGAGCCGTCCGGCGAAATAGTTCTTCATCGCCCGAACTCCGAGAATGGTCGGTGTGGCGGGTCCTGTTTCCTCTGCTGGCCATCGTGCTCGTCGGCTCCGTTGCGTTGAGCGCGTGCGGGGGCGGATCATCGAGCGCGACATCCTCGACTACCACCTCGACGACCGCAGCGACAAGTGCCAGCAGCAGTTCAAAGGCGTCATCCACCGCATTCGCGGCGTGTATGCAAAAGCACGGTGTGAAGTTCAGTGGATTTGGCAATGGCGCGACAGGAGGCAGCTTCCCGACGGGCGGAAACTTCCCGACGGGCGGAAACTTCAATTCGCCCGCGTTCCAAAAGGCCTCCGCCGCGTGCGCGAGCCTGCGTCCGAAAGGATTTGGGGCGAGAACGGGCGGCTTCTCGAGCGCGGCCCTTGCCGCGTACCGCAACTGTCTGAAACTCCACGGCGTGACGTTGCCGAGCGGGTCTTCCGGCGCCAATTCGACCACGTCGACCACACTCAACACGAAGAGCGCGTCCGTCCAGAAGGCGCTCGCCGCCTGCGCAAGTCTGCGCCCGAAGGGATTCGGCACGGGGGCGGGCGGCTTCTCGAGCGCGGCCTTCACCGCTTACCGCAACTGCCTCAAGCTCCACGGCGTGACGTTGCCCAAAGGGTCTTCCAGCGGCGCCAATTCGACCACGTCGACCACACTCAACACGAAGAGCGCGTCCGTCCAGAAGGCGCTCGCAGCCTGCGCAAGCCTGCTGCCGAGGTCCACCCCGCCGTCCAGCACGACCTCGACGTCGACGACAAGCTGACCGCCTTGGTGCCTCCTCCGCCCAGCTAGCCGGTCTCTCCCGATGAGTAAAGGACAGGATTGGCAGTGAAGTCTGTTTTTCGCAAGTCGCGTTTGAATATGACAGAGGAGAGCGCCACTGGCGCGCCTCGTGCGCGACGAGGACGCAAAGTTGCCTTCTACGGGGTCTTAGTTCTGGTCGTCGCTGCGGTTGCTGGATTTGGCCTGCGATCGATCTACGGGACCACTTCAGCGTCGACCGGCATCGCTAGGACCGTGACAGTACAGCGCGGCATCGTCCAAGAAAGTGTCACGGCCTCCGGCAACATCAGCCCTGCCACCGACGCCAGCGAGAACTTCACCGCTAGCGGCACGGTCACCGCCGTCGACGTCGCAGTCGGCGACCAGGTCAAGGCTGGACAAGTGCTTGCCACCCTTGACCCGACTACGGCACGGTCGAACCTCGCGACCGCCGTTGCCAGCCTCCAGAGCGCCGAGGCAGCCTTACAGGAAGCTCAACAGGGTGGCTCCGCTTCACAGCTCGCGCAGAACAAGTCGCAACTCGCATCTGCGCAGGCCCAGTTGAGCTCCGATAAGCAGCAGCTCACCTCGGACCAGTCGACACTGGCAACCGCAAAAGCTCAGCTCGCTACGGACCAGAGGCTCGGTTGCCCGGCGGCCTCTTCCTCCTCGTCCTCGTCCGGCAGCGGCTCCAGCTCCACCGGCTCTACGAGTTCGACCGGAAGCAGCTCCACCGGCTCCACCGGAACCAGCTCCACGGCCACCACCCAGGCGCCGAACACGACCACCACCCAGGCGCCGACGACAACGACGACCACGGCGCTGGCGACCACGACCACCACCCGGGTGCCGACCACGACCACCACCCAGGCGCCGCCGACAACGACGACCACGGCGCCGGCGACTACGACCACCACCCGGGTGCCGACCACGACCACCACCCGGGTGCCGACCACGACCACCACCGAGGCGCCGACGACAACCACGACCACCAGCTCCACCGGCACCACCGCCGGCTCCAGCTCGAGCCATGCCGTCAGCGTTTCTGACTCGGCAAGCGACCAGGCGACGGCTCCCACGGTCGTCACTTCATCGGCGGGATCCGTCACGACAACGACGGCCACGCTCGAGGGATCACTAGACCCCGATGGAGCCGTGACGACCTACTTCTTCCAGTACGGAACCACCACGGTGTACGGGTCGCAGACCCCACCGACGACGGTCGAAGCAGGTTCTACGACCGTCGCCGTCTCGACTCCGGTGCGCGGGCTCAAGGCGACAACCTCGTACGTCTTCCGACTCGTGGCGTCCAACAGTAAGGGGACCTCCTACGGCTTGTCCCAGTACTTCATCACCGGCACCAGGTCGTGCGTGACAGATCGGAATTCAATTGGCAGCGACGAGCAGACGGTGCAGAACGAGGAGCAGACCATTCAGCTCCAGCAGGCCAGCTTGGTAGCGACCAAGGCAAGCCAAGCCATCGATACGGCCACCATCGCTCAGGACCAGCAGGCGGTCACCCAGGACCAGCAGACCGTCACTTCTGACGAGAACGCGGTTACGGGAACGGTCCTCACCGCTTCCATCTCCGGCACGGTGACTGCGGTCAACGGCACGGTCGGTGAGACGGTGAACGGAGGCAGTTCTTCGTCCTCGGCAGCCAACAGCTCCAGCGGTGCGAGCGCCTCATCGTCATCGAGCTCATCGTCGTCGGGCGGCTTTGTCACCATCGACAACCTGAAGAACCTCGAGGTCGTCGCCGGCTTCGCCGAAGCTGACGCTACCAAGATCGCCGTCGGTCAACCGGCAACCGTGACGTTGGCAGCGCTTCCTTCCACTGAGGTCGCGGGCGTCGTCACTGCGATATCGCCCACGTCGGTTGTCACCAGCAACGTCGTCACCTATGACGAGACCATCGCGCTCAAGAACCCTCCGGCCACGGTCCTGGACGGAATGACGGCAGACGTGAGCGTCGTCGTCGCGACGGCAGCAAATGTGCTCGAGGTCCCGAGCGCCGCAGTGACCACGACCGGCCTCACCTCGACCGTCACGGTGTTGAAGAACGGCAAGGATGTCACCACCGCCGTGACCGTCGGCCTGGTCGGTAACTCGACGACACAGATCCTGAGCGGCGTAACCGCAGGAGAGAAGCTCGTGGAGCCGACAGCGACGATCTCGTCCGGCACGACAAGCCCGACAAGCCCGACACGCAGCTTCGGCGGTGGCGGCGGTGGCTTCGTAGGTGGTGGCGGCCTCGGATGAGCAGGCGACAGCTCTTTCGCCACCGTGGCGGGTCAGCCGACGGTCTTCGTGCTCTGCCATCCAGAGGCGCGACGGCTCCGACGGGCTCGGTCCCCGTCGGCGCGAGACGACCCGTCGTCGTCCTGCGCTCGGTATCGAAGACCTACAACACAGGAGCGATCGAAGTCCACGCGCTTCGGCGGGTCTCGCTGAGCGTCGAAGCAGGCGACTTCGTCGCCATCATGGGGGCTTCCGGCTCTGGGAAGTCAACGATGATGAACATCATCGGGTGCCTTGACGTGCCGACGAGGGGGCACTATTGGCTGGAGGGAGTGGACGTACGTGAACTCGAGGAGTTGGATCTCTCGCGGATCCGCAACCGCAAGATCGGCTTCGTCTTCCAGAACTACAACCTAATCCCGCGCACGACCGCCTTGGCGAATGTGGAGCTCGCCCTCGCCTACGGAGGCGTGAAACCGAAAGAACGGCACGCACGGGCAATGGCCGCGCTGTGCCAGGTCGGCCTTGAGGACCGCAGCCATCACCTCCCGAGCGAGATGTCCGGCGGCCAGCAGCAGCGTGTCGCCATCGCCCGAGCTCTCGTGACAGCCCCCGCGCTAATACTCGCCGACGAGCCGACGGGGAATCTGGACACCGCCTCGAGCAACGAGGTCATGGCGATCTTCAGTCGACTGAACGCCGAGGGTCGAACCGTCGTGATCATCACCCATGAACAGGACATCGCCTCTTTCGCGCGTCGAATCGTCCGACTGCGCGACGGGCAGATCTACGAGGACAGCCGAATCGTCCCAGTGCATTCGGAGACGCGAATGGAGCAGCGCGAGGCGCCGGGCGACGCTGCGCATTCATCAGGCAACCTGAGCGGGAGCGCGACATGAACGTCTTCGACAATCTCCGGGTCGCCATCGGCGGCATCAGCTCGAACAAGCTCCGGTCCGTGCTCACGACCCTCGGCGTGCTGATCGGTGTCGCGGCCGTCATCATCTTGGTGGCGGTCGGGACCGGGTCCTCTCAGGCGGTCGAGAGCCGAATCAACCAGCTCGGGACGAACACCCTCACGGTCTTCAACACCGGCCGCTTCGGCCGGGGGGCCTTTTCGAGCGGCACCCAGACCCAACAGGCGTCGTTGACGATCGCGGACGTCAAGACCTTGGAGAACCCGAATAACGCCCCGGACGTGAAGTCGGTCTCTCCCGTGGTGAGCACCAGCGAGACGGCCACAAACGGCGCGGCCACCTACACCACCACAATTGAGGGGTCGACCCCCTCCTATCTCAGCGCCGAGGACTACACCGTCCAGGCCGGCAGCCCGATCTCGAGTCAGGACGTCACATCTCACGCCCAGGTCGTCGACATCGGGTCTGATGTCGCGAGCAACCTGTTCACGACCGGCGAGAACCCTCTCGGAGCGACGATCATGATCGGTTCGACCAACTTCGAGGTGATCGGCGTGCTGGCATCGAAGGGCACGAGCGGTCTGACCAACCAGGACGCGATAGCCATTGCGCCCTACACCGCGGTCGAGGACCATTTGACAGGCTATTCCCAGTCGTTCAGCGAGCTCATAGTTCAGGGCACGTCCGCCTCAACGCTGAACCTTGCCGAAGCCGAGGTCGAGAACGTCCTCGCGGCACAGAACGACACGACGGTCGCAGACCTGCCCTTCGAGGTGCTGAACCAGGCGACCCTGCTCTCCACGGTCCAGTCGACGACGGGTACGTTCACCGTGCTGCTCGGCGCCGTGGCCGCCATCTCGCTCCTCGTCGGGGGTATCGGAGTGATGAACATCATGCTCGTGACCGTGACCGAGCGCACTCACGAGATCGGGATCCGCAAGGCGATCGGTGCTCCGAAGTCGGCGATCCTCGCCCAGTTCCTGTTCGAAGCGGTCCTGCTGTCGTTGATCGGGGGAACAGTTGGCGTAGCCATCGGTGTGGTGGGCTCGCGGTTCAAGATCGCCGGTGTCCAGCCTGTCATAGCCCCGTACTCGATCGTGCTCGCCTTCGGCGTCTCGATCGCCGTAGGGGTGTTCTTCGGTTTCTACCCCGCCAATCGTGCCGCCTCACTCCGACCCATCGACGCCCTTCGTTATGAGTGAAGACAGGGGAGCATCCATGCCAGACGACCCGAACCCAACCGAGGAGCTTCCCCCGACAAGCGGTGCTACAACGGAACCGGTCGAGGTCGGCAGGACCCCTTCGGAGCTCGCAGGTTCACCGCAAAGAGCGGGACAACTTGGAGGAGACGAAACCGATATCGGGGACGAGGACGAATGGCCGATGCGAAGCCCGCGACCGGGTCTTCGGCTCAAGTACCCAACGGCGGTCCTGTTGGCCCTTCTCATCGGTGCGGGCGGGCTCTGGGGCGGAGCCGCCTTGCAGCGCGCGCACGGGACAAGCGGTACGGCAAGTGCTGCGTCGAACTTCGCAAGGCTATTCAGCTCCAGGGGGTCGTCCGGCACCGCTCGAGGCGGTTTCTCGGGGTTCTCGGGCGCTAGCGCGGGCGCGGCCGCCGGCATCGTGACGACCATCGAGGGCAACACGCTCTACGTCACGACTGCGAGCGGGGGCCTGGTCAAGGTGATGCTCGGGACATCCACGACCTACACCCGTGTCGCCAAGAGCACGGCCTCGGCGATGCAGCCGGGCGACACCGTGATCGTGCAGGGCACGAAGGAGAAGAACGGGACCGTGGCCGCCACCTCCGTCGCTGACACGGCTGCAGGCGTGTCTGTTACGGGCTGAACAACGCCTATCTGGCGGGCAGGCGATATCGATTGGCGTCACCCAATGACTCAACGGAGCGAAAGGACATTCAGGTGAACGAGCGACCCCTTGACGATTCTGGGGCTGTACCTGATAAGGACAGCGATGGATCAGGGAAGGCTGCGGCACGATACGGTCGACGCGCGCTCATGCTCGGGGTGGCGGCGACCGGCGTGGGGATCACTGCCGGCCTGGTCGCCGGCGCAGACCCCACGGAAGCTTCGAACGACGCTTTGCGTCTCGGCACGGCGAATTCGGCCACCGCCACGACCGCCGTCACGACCGACCAAGGCTCCGGCCTCGAGGGCATCACCTCGGAGACGGGTAGCAGCGGCGTCGAAGGGCTCGATACCAGTTCGGGCGGCGGCTACGGCACTTACGGGCTCTCGACGCACGGGATCGGCGCTTACGGCCGCACCTTGGCCAATGACATGAGCGGCGTCGAGGGCGTCGACAAGAGCCCGAGCGGTGGATACGGCATCCAAGGGACCTCGGAGAACGGCAGCGGCGTGCAAGGCGAGACCTCGGCGGCAAACCGGAGCGGTGTCGCAGGCATCGACACGAGCAAAGGGGGCGGCTACGGCACCTACGGGAAGCTCGGTCAACGGGACCGGTGTTTATGGCGAAACATTGGCGGCTGGCCAGAGCGGCGTCGAGGGCGTCGACAAGAGCAAGCCTGGCGGCTACGGCATCTACGGGACCTCTAAGGCCGGAACCGGCGCTTATGGAGCCTCCAGCGAAGGCATCGGCGTCTACGGACAGACCGCGGGCGGCGGCAAGAGCGGCGTCGAGGGCGTCGACACGAGCAAGCCAGGCGGCTACGGCACCTACGGAATCTCGACCAATGGCATTGGCGCCTACGGAGAGACCTCGGCAGACAACAAGAGTGGCGTCGAAGGCGTGGACGCGAGCAAAAAGGGCGGCTACGGCGTTCAAGGAACATCGGAGAATGGCATCGGCGTCTACGGCGAGACCGCGGCCACTGACGAGAGTGGCGTCGAAGGCGTCGACAAGAGCAAGGGAGGCGGGTACGGCACCTACGGGAGCTCGACTACTGGCATCGGCGTCTACGGCGAGAGCGCGGCCACTGGCAAGGGCGGCGTGAGAGGTGTCAACACGAGCGCAGACGGTGGCTACGGCGTCGAAGGAACCTCCAAGAACGGCGCCGGTGTCTACGGGGCTACCACGACCGATGGCAAGAGCGGCGTGGAAGGGGCCGACACGAGCAAGCAGGGTGGCAACGGCACCTCTGGATACTCGACCAATGGGACCGGCGTGTACGGCGCGACCGCGGCAGCCGGCAAGGGCGGCGTGAGAGGCGTCAACACGAGCGCAGACGGTGGCTACGGAGTCGAAGGAACCTCGAAGAACGGTGCCGGCGTCTACGGAGTAACCGCGACCGACGACAAAAGCGGCGTAGAAGGGGTCGACACCAGCAAGGGAGGCGGCTATGGAGTCTCCGGTAGCTCCACAAGTGGGGCCGGCGCTTACGGGACGTCTAAGGCGGGTGTAGGCGTCCAGGGCGAGACCGCGGCCGCCGGCAAGAGCGGTGTCCTGGGCGTCAACACGAGCGCAGACGGTGGCTACGGCGTCGAAGGAATCTCGAAGAACGGCCCAGGGGTCTACGGCACGACCACGACCGACGGCAAGAGCGGTGTCGAAGGCGCCGACACGAGCAAGCAGGGTGGCAATGGCACCTCTGGATACTCGGCCAATGGCACCGGCGTTTATGGACAGGCTGCGGCCGCCGGCAAGAGCGGCGTCAAGGGTGTCAACACGAGCGCGGAGGGTGGCTACGGCGTCGAAGGAACCTCGAAGAACGGTGCCGGGGTCTATGGGGCCACCACCACCAACGGCAAGAGCGGCGTCGAGGGCCTCGACACGAGCAAACTGGGCGGTAACGGCACTTATGGGAGCTCTACCAACGGCATTGGTGCCTATGGAGCCTCGAGCGCAGGTGTCGGCGTCCAGGGCGAGACCGCGGCCGCCGGCAAGAGCGGTGTCCTAGGCGTCAACACGAGTGCAGAGGGTGGCTACGGCGTCGAGGGAATCTCCAAGAACGGCCCCGGCGTCTACGGGGCCACCGCGACTAATGGCAAAAGCGGTGTCGAAGGCTTCGACGCCAGCAAGGACGGCGGCAACGGCGTCTACGGTTACTCGACCAACGGCACCGGCGCCTACGGAGAAACGTTGGCGGCCGGCAAGAGCGGAGTCAAGGGCGTCGACACGAGCGCAGAAGGTGGCTACGGCGTCGAGGGAGCCTCGAAGAACGGCGCGGGTGTCTACGGCGAGACGACAGCGGCCAACAAGAGCGGGATCAAGGGCGTCGACACGAGCAAGTTGGGCGGATACGGCACCTTCGGGATCTCTACCAACGGTACGGGCACCTACGGCCAGACCTCGGCGGCCAACAAGAGCGGCGTGGAAGGCGTCGACGAAAGCAAACTGGGCGGATACGGCACCTACGGGAGCTCGACCAATGGCATTGGCGCCTATGGCCAAACCCTGGCGGCCGGCAAGAGCGGCGTCAAAGGTGTCGACACCAGTTCGGCGGGCGGTTACGGCGTCGAGGGAACCTCGGAGAACGGCACGGGGATCCGGGGCCAGACCTCCGGGGCGACCAAGAGTGGAGTCGAGGGTGTCGACACCAGCTCCGCCGGCGGTTACGGCACCTACGGGGCCTCTGCGAACGGCACCGGCGCCTACGGAACCTCGAGCGGAGCTGCCGGTGTCCAAGGGCAAACCTCGGCTGCAGGCAAGGGCGGCGTCGAGGGCGTCAACACGAGCTCCGGCGGCGGCTACGGCGTCCAGGGAAGCGCGGACAACGGCACCGGCGTCTACGGCTCCACCACCACCAACGACCAAAGTGGTGTCCAAGGAGTCGACACGAGCAAAGCAGGCGGCTACGGCATAAACGGGAGCTCGACCAACGGTACCGGTGCCTACGCCCAAACCGCAGCGAATGGCAAGAGCGGCGTGGAAGGTGTCGATACGAGCCTAGGCGGTGGCTACGGCATCCAAGGAACCTCGGAGAACGGCACCGGCGTTTACGGCCAAAGTGCGCTGGCCGGCAAGTACGGCGTCCAAGGCGTCAACACGAGCTCAGAAGGCGGCGTGGGCGTCTACGGCAGCTCTCAGAACGGCGGTCTTGGCGTGCAGGGCTCAAGCGGCACAGGGATCGGCGTGTCGGCCGCAAGCACTACAGGCACGGCGCTTCAAGTCCAGGGAGTTGCAACCTTCTCGCGAAGCGGAACGGCGCTCGTAGCGGGAACCACCGCCAATCCCGAGGCGAGCGTGACCGTCTCCGGAGTCACACTGACCGCAGGCAGCCTGATTTTCGCCACGCCCCAGGTCTATGTCGTCAGTGCCGGGAACGCCCCCAGCGTCGCGGTCGCAGCCGTTGTACCGAACGTGCAAGCCGACTCCTTCACGATTTACCTGACAGCGCCCGTCAATGTCTCGGTTTCGATCGCCTGGTTCGTTATCGGGTAGGCCTCGAGCATCCCCGTTGGTGCCGTGCAGCGTCGCGCCTCGCACGTGGACGAAGAGTCGCAGATCCAAGCTGTAGGGCACCAAAACCTCGATTGCTGCCCTAAAACCCTCGGGGGGTGGTTTCAAAAGTACCGGCCAGTCGCTACTGGCCTCTACGGCACCGCAGGAGCTGAGTCCGCCCCGTCCGAGTGACGACTGCTAGTTCAACTTGCTCAAAGCGAAGTTCACGAACTGATCAAGTTCACGCCGCCACGAACTGGCCGCTGATGTAGTCGTCAAGGGCGCTGTCGAGGTGGCGCCAGGCGGTCGCAAGTGGGCTTCGAACGGCGACGTCGGCGGGTAGGGCGGGATCGAGTTGCACGAGCCCGGGTGCGAGGATCCGCCCATAGGTCTTGGTGAAGAGCACGGCGACGTCGGGGATTAGGGCAGGGCTCTCGTCTGGTTGTTCAGTGCGGGGCCGGGGGGCCTCAGCCAGGGACCCGAAGACGCCAGGGTCCGGGGCTGCGCCTCGTCAGCTGCGCTTGCGGGCGGTGAACAGTAGGTACTCCCAGTCCATGACGGTCGTCTCGGCACCAAAGTCGTGCCGTCGGGCGAGCTCGGTGAGGTCGCGGTCCAGTGCGGCAACCCGCTCAGGGTCCTCGGCGATGCCTCGATAGGCGGCAATGGTCGGGCCGTAGCGGGCCTTGAAGTAGTCGCGGAACGCCTCAGGACTTACGGGCTCTTCGCGAACGAGGGTTGATTTCGACGCGGTGATCTTGGTGGGCATCCACCACTGAGGTGGTCCCGGGCTCCAAAGCTTCGGTTCTGACAAAGGAATCGAGCAAAGGAGCCAAGGACCGTGGCTGACGGTATCAACTTGCGCCTTCGAAGGCGCGACATGAACGTCTTTCGGACGATCGACGAGGACGGCAGACGACCGCGTCCGGAGTGACAGAATCCAGTCATGATTATGGAATTCGGTGATGACGGGGAAAACGAGGACGAGCGCTACCTCCGTTGGCTCGCCGATCACCCGGGCGGATTCGTCTTGAACTGCGACAGGAATCCCAAGCCCTCCTACCTCGTGCTCCATCGAGCTACCTGCTGGTCGATCAATGGCACGCCCTCCCGCGGTCAATCTTGGACCCGTGACTACCGGAAGATTTGCGCCGACACCGTGGCCGAGTTGGAGAAGTGGGCTAGCCCGTTCGGAGTGCCGTGGTGGTGCGAAGCGCCGGGACCCTGCTCCCGTTCCTGTCCTAAGAGAGTGTTCGGAAAATTATTGCTGGTTAGTGGCCAATTTGGCCAGTGTAGGGTGCGATTTTCGCATAGGCTGAGTCCGTGGATACCGATTCGGCCGCATTGGCACAGACCTGGCGCACGACCCATGGCGATATGACCGACAACGAGTGGGAGCTCATCGCCGATCTTGTCGCTCCGTATTGGACTCCGGGTGGGATGGGCCGGCCGATCAAGGTCGACCGGCGTCGAGTGGTCGACGCCATCTTCTACGTCGCGGCGACCGGCTGTCAGTGGCGAGCCCTTCCCGAGTCCTACCCGAACTGGAACACCGTGCACCGCTATCACCTCGAGTGGTCGAGGAACGGCACCTGGGAGCACATTGCCGCCCGTCTCGCCGCGGCTGTCCGCGAGGCCGAAGGTCGCGAGGGCGAGCCGTCCGCGGGGATCGTCGAGGCCCGCTCGGTGCGGGCGTCCTCGACGGTGAGCAAGAAAACAAGAAGATTCGATGCGGGAAAGAAGATCAACGGTCGCAAGACCTTCGGGATCGTCGATACCCTCGGTCTCCTCGTTGCCGTCGTGGTCGTTGCGGCGAGCATCTCGGACAACCTCGGTGGGATCGCTGTCACCGATCGCGCTCGCGAACGCTCCGGGCGCTTCGCGAAGCTCTGGTGTGACGCGGGGTTCAAGGCCACCTTCATCGAGCACTGCCGCGGTCATCGCGTCGGCGTAGAGGTGGTGACGAGGATCCACGCGAGCCGGTTCGAAGTCCTCCCCAAGCGCTGGATCGTCGAGCGAACCTGGGCGTGGCTCATGAATAGCCGACGGCTCCAGGTCGACTATGAGCGCGATCCGGTCATCACCGAGGGATTTATATGGGCCGCCCACAGCCGCTACCTCCTCCGCCGACTCACCCAGTCACCGATCACCTGATCGCGCTGGGGAAACAAACGCGACAGTCACTTAGCGTTGCACCTGGGCGCTATTCGGCGTGAAGGCTATGCCAATCAGGAGTTTTGCAGGACAGCGACAGGCGAAACCGACCCAGTTATTTGGTGCGACGTCGTCGCTCAATCGCCCTTCACGCCTCGGATCCAGCC
Source organism: uncultured Acidimicrobiaceae bacterium (assembly GCA_963836935.1). Classification (GTDB taxonomy): domain Bacteria; phylum Actinomycetota; class Acidimicrobiia; order Acidimicrobiales; family Bog-793; genus Fen-455. The sequence goes on along the minus strand of CAWILM010000018.1, from coordinate 40,863 downwards.
GGTTAAAGGGAGGGCGAACTCCTCGCCAGTGGCCAAGGCCCGGCCCACCTTGCTCGTGATGATGGGCGTTGCGTCGCCAGCTCGAGAGACACTCCATTCGGGGTCTTCAAGGGCCTCCGGTGGCGCACATGACCACGGGAGACCTCAGTGCTTACCACCCACTCACTCTGACTCGACTTCGGCGGCTCAAGATTGAAAGTCCTGCTCACGAGGTCGCGGTGAAGCGGTTTTTGCCCTTATCTGTAACGGGGACCCCAGTCAAGACCAGGACTTCTCCTCTTTTTCTTTTGGGATGACCGAACTTGTGAGCGCGTCGAAGTAGCGGGGCGCTATCCGGGGTCAAGCTGGAGCGCCCCGCGGACGAACGACCTTGACCCGGATAGCGCCCTGCTGGACGCTTCTTATCAAGGTCGGCCATCCCGGTTAGTGCGGCGGATGCCCTGCCTTATCTAGGTGCTCGGGTTCTTAGCCCGGCGACATGATGGGTGATCGGGTTTTCCGTCGAAGGTGCAGCCGCTCGTTCTAGAGAAGGTCGCTCGCGAGATCGTGACGACAGGGCAAAAAGGGAGCCGGCTGCAGATCATCGATTTGTTGGGCGGCGCCGCGAACCGGGTTCTCTCTCAGGCTGCGTCGACGAACGCGGCGTCGCCTGCTTCAGCGAGCTCGTGGTGGACCCGGCGCAAGATGCGCCGCGCGACCGAGAGCCGGGCCCGTTTTACGCCGAGGCGCCGCTTTGTCTCGAGGTAATAGTTGTGGTCGGGCGAGGCCACCCGCCACGCCCCGCCAGCCGCTTCGTAAAGTGCCCAGCGCAGTGTCGGTGAGCCCTGGCGGGAGAGGTGACCTCTTGAACGCTTGCCGTCGGACTCCTCGACGGTGACGTCGATCCCGGCAAAACGGACCGACTGGCGTGAGCTCGAGAAGCGTCTCGTGTCCCCGAGCTCGGCAAGGATCGTTGCCGCGAGCACTGGGCCGATGCCCCACTGGCGACAGAGCACCTGACAGCCGTAGAGACGTCGCGCGAGCGGGATGAGCTCGGCATCGATCGTTTCGAGCTGTTCGTCCAGGCGGTCGAGCAGAAAGCAGCCGATGTCGAGAACCTGGCGCGCCGCGGGTGGGAGCGTTGTCTTCTCCAGATACTCCCGCCCGGCTTTGCTCTGAAGATCGGGTGGGACCGGGAGCCCGTGATGGAAGAGCTGGGCGTGCGTACGGCGCAGCCACATGCCTTTCTCGGCGATGAGTGCCCTGCGGAGCCGAACGGTCGTGCGGAGATCGGCGAGGTGGTCCGGTGGGATCCAGGACTCGGGTAGGTTGCCCGCAAGCAGGAGATCGCGAAGCAGACGCGAATCGGCGCGGTCGGTCTTCGCCCGTCGCTTGGGACCGCGCCTAGCTCGTGTCTCGGCCGGCTCGGCGAGGTGCGCCTCCATGCCGGCACGGCGCAGTTCCTCGACGATAAAGCGCCAGCCCGTCGTGCCCTCGAGGGCGAAGGCGGCCGTCTTTCTGCCGAAGGTGGCGAGGAACGCCCGCACCTCGGCTCGCGTCGCGGGCCGGATCTGGCCGCGTACCTCCTCGCCGGTGCGCAGGTCTAGGTAGTCATAGGTGATTTGCGCACGATGCACGTCAAGTCCTCCTACGATTCGCATGGGGACCTCCTCTGGCTCCGGCGTGCTCCCCAAGAGCACGCATATCTTTCAAGTACGCAACAGACGTACCTGAGCGGAGGGGGTCCCCGCTACATGCCATCTACAAACCGTGATCGGGCTAGCTCAGGCGATGCGTGAGCGCCAGGTGGAGGTGTCGACGCTGATGGCGGCGAGGATCTTGGCCTGGAAGGGGCTCGGCCGGGTGACTACCTGACGTTCATTGCCGTTCGCGTCGGTGAAACGGACCATGCGGATGCGCTCGAGCTCGCGAAGGCACCGTCGTGCGGTGAGATGCTGGCCTTCGAGGTCTGGGTCGGTGAGCTTTGCTCCGACGAGATCGAGCGCCATGACGGCCTCGATCACAGCGGCGAGCACGCAGATGGCGACGTGACCGCGCACGCGCTTTTCGGTGTAGTGGAAGACAGGTCGGAGAGCTAAGAAGTCCTTCAGCACCCGAAAGCGCCGTTCGACTGACTGGAGGGCCTTGTAGTGAGCGACCACCTGAGCGGTCGAGGCGGTCTTCTGGTCGAGCGAGGTCGTGATCACATAACGGCCGGCGAGGAGCTTCTCCTCGTAGGCCATGGCCTTCTCGTCGTAGTCCCAGGTGAACACCCCGTGGGTGATCTTGGTCGAAAAGCACCGGGCGACACCGGAGTCGCGAAGGATCCTGTCGGCGGCGGCCCCGATCTTGGCCGGGTCGACGAGGCGGCCTTTGCGCACCCGTTCGGCCAAGGCGATGAGGCCGTCCTCGGTCGCGGCCAGGAGCTCTTGGCGCCGGGCGTCGTCTCGCACGTGGCGGCGGGGAGAGTCGACCACGACATAGCGGCGGGACTCATAGACGACCTCGGTCGCCTTGGTCCCGTCGTCTCCGACGGGCACGAAGACGGCCTGTTCGCCGGCGGCAGCTTCCAAGACCGCGGCGACGACCGGGTCCCGGTGAAGGCGCGTCGCCAGCACGTGGTCAAAGCCGTTTGCTTGGACCAGGGCGAGGTTCTCTTCTGAGATCAGGCCTCTGTCGGCGACAAGGGCGATGCGCCCGACCCCGAAGCGGGCCTGGAGATCGGTCATCACCTCGGCCAAGGTCGAGCGGTCGGCGGTGTTGCCGGCAAAGACATGGTGGGCGATCGGGATGCCGTCGGAGGTGACGAGCAGGCCGATCACGATCTGCGGCCGGTCTCCCCGGTGATCGCGGCTGTAGCCGAAAGCCTTGGCGGGGAAGCGGTCCGTGGTCTTCTCCTCGCCTTCGAAGTAGGTGGAGGTGAGGTCGTAACAGACAAGGCGCAGGTCGAGGTTCGTAAGGTTGCACAGCTCGGTGAACAGATGCGCCTCGATCTCGTCCTTGGCGTCTGCGACGGCGTCGAGGCCTCGATAGAGCCGGTCGAGCGACGGGGTGTTGCGAGCTGCGGGCAGGGCCGCGTCGGCCCCGAGCCAGTCGGTGACACAGCGCCTCTTGGAGGAAGGATCCGACAACCGGTTGGCAACCATGGCGAAGACCGCGTCGGAGAGCCCGGCCGAGCGCCGATGCCGGCCGATGGCCTCGAAGAGCTCGTCCAACAAGAGCCGGGAGAAGTAGGCGTCACAAGCGGCCATGGCCCCATAGGAGGGAGCGGCCTCGGCGCTGAGCTCGATGCTGGCTCCGCGTCCCAACTGAACAGACAATGCCTCGACAATCCGTTCGAGCTCGCCCGAGCTCTTAAGCTCCGAGATCTCGCCGAGCCGGGCGACGATCCGGTGCCGAGGCTGGCCCGACTCGTTTCGATAGGACTCGGCCAAGGTCAGATAGCTGTAAACCTTCTTACCGCTACGGACCCGGTCAACCTTCACGTACACTGACCATAGATTAATGCCGTATGTTCGCTAGATCAAGCACCTATTTGTCGCTACATGACACATCGGAAACCCGACTTTATCCACAGCTCGCCCAGGTCAAAGGCGTGAGAGCTCAGAATCGTCGAGTTGAGCCGCTGAAGTCGGGTCAGAACTGGACAGCGGCAAACCACACGGGCGTGCCGACAACTGAGAGCCCCCAGTCGACTTTCTTCGGAAGCTTGTCCCAAGGACGGCCCTTGCGGTGAAGCTGGAGCACCCACGGTGTTACCTGCGGCGGTGCGCCGGCCTCGTTCACGGTCTTCATCCAGAACTGCCCTGATGCGGGCCCCGCAATAAGGAACCACTCGACAGCCAGATGCGATGTGCACCGGCTAGGCGCCAGCCTTACGCGCCCGCCTCATCTGTGTTCGCTCTACTTCGGTCGTGCCGGCCCAGATCCCTTCCAGCACCCTCGAGGAGGTGATGGCGTACTCGAGGCACGGGCGCCGAACCGGACAAGACTCGCAGACGGCCCTAGCGGCCTTGCTAGTGCCGGCCGTAAGGAACCACAGATCGGTGCCAGTGCCGCGACACGATGCCTGACGCTGCCAGCAGGGGCGATGGGTCAGGAAAGCCAGGTCGGGACATTCCTTCGCGTACTCACCGTCCGTGAACTCGGCGTCCAGGTACTCGTCGACCATCGAGCCGACGATACCAGTCCGAGTGCGACGCGGGACGGCACCGCAGCGCGAACTCGCAGGTCGCATATCGTTTCTAAGCCGCGGGAGGCCGGCACAGGCGTTCGAGTTCCAAAGCCTTGCTCGGACCTATGAGCTCAAGCGATCGAGCACGAAGGTGAGTAGTGGGACACCATCGGGCAGTTCCGTGTCAGGTACACGATCCTTTGCTTCCTCGTGAGGCAAGGCGGTCGTGAAGGTTGCCTACCCCCAGGCAATCCGGTGCCGCCGCCTCCGGGGGTGGCGGCGCTGTGGCGGTGAGCCTCTTGAAGTGGCAGCAGACAGCCAGTGATTTGCCTCCGCACCTCAACTGCCCTGGCACGCTGGGGGGAGCGTCGGGGCAGTTCCGCGTCCTCCCTTCGTTGCTGCGCACGAGCCGGAAGCCTGAATCAACACGGACCGATTGCACGGCCTCGTTCTTCCGTCCCAAGCAGATCCGGCATAGCCAGGCGCTCTTTGCTTTCTGGTCCTATTAGTGGGGGCGATGACGTCCGCATCCGAGGCGCCGAACCGCCTCGGCCGTGAGCGGGTACCCTCTATCCTCGCTCAGCCCGTGTGGGCGCTGCGGGAACCACGGCGTTTGCCCCGCGGCCGCGCATAGGGGTCGGTGAAGCGGACGAAGTTGACGAGCACGAGAGCGACGAGCCAGGCGAGACCGGCGAAGACGAACGCCACAGGACGCTCATAAGACACCAGAAACAGCACGCCGATCACTGTGAGCAAAACGATGTTTGCCACAAGGATCACCCGGAGCCCGAGCAGGGCGCCGATCGAGCGGTGCCGCACAGCTCGAGTATGGCCGATCACGTCCTATTCCTTGTCGTCATGGGCTGTGAGTGGCCGGTCTATCGGCCAACCTTCCTTCTGAACGCCTCCTCTTGTTCCGCCAATCCGCGGCGGGCCGACAGGACCAGCAGGAAGATGATCGTGCCGAAGATGGCGAGCGTGATCACAGGCACCACCGCGTTTAGGAGCACAACGAACACAGCCAGTGCCGTCAGGACAAGACCGCCGACCACAGCCGACAGGCAGGTCCTCAACCGGCTAGCCGCAACCATTCGCCTTACAAGATCCCTTTTCTGCAGTGTTTCCTGCGCCTCAGCTTTCCTCCAGGGTTATGACAAACGGCAAGGGCCGCACTCTTCGTCTCATGGACCGTGCCGGTTCATCCCCACCCGAGTCCTTCTTCACTTCGCAGATACTGACGCTCCCGTGAGGACGTGCCGGCCCAGATTCCGTGAAGTGAAGGGTCTTCAAGCGCGGTAGCGAAGCACTCGTCTGCGAGAGGACACCGTGCGCAGATTTGCTCCGCGCGAACGAGCGCGACGCTGCTGGTAGGAAAGAAGAAGTCGGGTCCCATACCCCGGCACGCTGCACCTGCTGGCCGGCTCGGGCGAGCAACCGAGTCGCAACTCTCAAACGGTCTGACTGCGACCTGCGCAAGGACTTCGAGTTCGTGGTGTCGCGGACAGTTTGCGTTGACGTCCTGCGTGGAGCCCAGGGAGTTGGCTCGCCTACCACTCATGAGAACTGACATCGTTCCTCCCCCTTCCTTGGCGCGCCCGCCAGGCCAGGTCGACCAATCCGCCCGATGGAAGGAGACGACATCTGGCTCCGAGCAGACCTGGCCGTGGAGGCGCAATGTCAAGCTAAGGCGGAGATCTGTGATGAGCCTTAGAGACTGATTGCAGTCGGGTTTCAGCTCGTCGGGATATGCGGAGGGCCTTCACGGTCGGCTCGAACCGACCGGACCGCAATCTCTAGTCAGCATCGGTGGTCGCGCCTCGCATTCAGTCTTACGGTCCTCTATGTCAGTGCAGGTGTCATCTACCGTTGGGGGTCAAGCCTCCTGGGCCGTGATGACGTTGCCGATGCCGGCAACCCTCCATCGTGCTGCCGCCCCCAGGCGTAGCTGGCGCGGGTAGATCCGTAAGTGCGCCACCGACCGGCCGTTCTTCTCCGCCAGCCACGACAGTTCCGGTCGGTACGCCGGTCCGTGCTCATACCAAGGCTCAAAGGCCGCCCGCGGCTGGTCGTAGTGCGTCAGTAGGTCCAGCACCCGGTCGATATCGTCCGTCCGCGCGCGTGGATGACGAGCCCACGAGGGTCGCTCGCTGCTCAGCTCTCCCCGGCGGAGGCGCTCATGGTGTCTCCGCCGACACCGGCTGTGCCCGGAGCACATGAGCGTAGAGGGCCGCCACGGCGTTGACGGCAGCCTCGGGATCGGCTTGCCCCAGTCGATCGGCGGCAGCGGCAGCAAGCCGGGCCTCGAACGCCCGGTCAGCCAGGATGCGTCGGCAGGCATCCGCCAGTGCCCTGTCGTCGCCGGGCGGCACCAACAAGGCCTCGATCTCGCCACTGACCTGCTCAGGAATACCGCCAACAGTGGTGGCGACAACCGGAACGCCAGCAGCGACCCCCTCGAGCAGGACCAGCGGAGTGCCCTCGCTGAGAGACGGGATGACGAGTAGGTCCAGTTCGCCGATCAAGGCGGGCCCGTCGGGGCGGAATCCCAGGAACGTCACCGCCACTCCGAGGTCGGCGGCGAGCCTCTCCAACATGCCACGCTGGGGGCCGTCGCCAACTACGACAAAGCCCACATCGGCCACGCCCTGCGCGAGCAGCGCCGCCGCTCGGAGGAAGATCGCAACACCCTTTTCTGGCTGCAGCCGGGCGACGACTCCGACCAGCGGCCCATCCGGTCGAGGCAGGCCACCAACGGCCGCCGCAGGGCACGGTAGCCGCGGCAATGCATTCGACGGTAGGCCTCGGCGGCCGCGCACCGCGTCTCAGAGTCACGCCAGCCTGCCTCGCTGTGTTCATGCACCACTAGCGGGATGCGGGACTGCCGTAGGGCGAGCGTCGCAGCGACACTGCTCGCGTGCATGTGCGTGTGCACCAAATCGGGAGGCTCGTTCATGATCAGCCGGGTGAGCGTGCAGGTGAAGTCGGCATCGAGGCGCCGCTTGACCAGACTGCTTCCCAGCACCCGGACGTCGACACCGGCCCGGTGCGCCTCCACCTCGAGCGGCCCGCCGACCGAACACGCCACCGTCACTCGGGCACCCCGATCGACGAGCCCAGCGGCGAGTCCGATGAGCACCCGCTCGGCGCCCCCTATCTGCAACGAATCGCTGACATGGAGTATTCGCCGGCCGATCATCGCGGTCAGGGACTCGACGCGGCGAATCCGCCTGCCGCAACTAGGTCGTGAGGTCGGATCCCATACCCTGGCGGGCGGCGTCAGCTTGCCAATCTAGGTGGACGATCGGGTCGTAACTGTCAGACGGTGCCAGTGTGGGTGGCGCTGGGACCTCGACGGCGTGAGGCCGCGAACAAGCGCGATGGTGTCCAGCATGAAACTGCGGTGGTCAGCTTGGACGCCCTTCATGGGGAATGGAATAACTCCTCGCTCCGGTTGGTGCGCCCGCGAGGCCACGTCGGCCAACCCTGGTTCAGGGCAAACCCGGTCGGACGGGCGCGCGGTCAAGCTAAGGCGCTCACCTGTGAAGAGCCTTGAAAACTGATTGCAATCTGGTTTCGCGCGTCGGAGTGGGCACCGTCGCTCGTCTTGTCGTCGGTCTTCGTCAAAGAAGCGCTTTGCGGGAAGAGTGGAGCCGGAGGGCTAAAGATGGTCCCATGTCGCTGGCGGGCGACGCCTCACCGACTGAGACGAGGCCACGGCCTATCCCGACCACCGACTCGTGTGCCGTGACGTATCGAACTATGCACGGTCGATAGGCTCGGTCAATGAACGAGGGGTCATGCCCCTGCCATCCGGGGACTAAAGCGCAGCGCCTGTTCGGAGCAAGCGATCCGATCACCGGAAGCCGATTCGAAGTTGTGGAATGCGCAGAGTGCGGCTTGGCTCGGACCGCCCCTCAGCTATCGCCCGATGAGCTCGACCAGTACTACCCCTCGTCCTATTACGGTGCATCCCGGCGCTACAGGCTGTACCTCGACAGGAGCTTGTCACTTTTCAATCGAGCTCGGATCCACCGCATCGAGCAAATGACCGGTGGCCCGGGTCGAGTGTTGGACGTGGGCTGTGGCCCGGGCTGGCTTCTCCACCAGATGAGACGCCGAGGATGGGAGACGCATGGAATCGAGCGTTCAGCCGCTGCTGCGGAGCACGCTCAAAACGCGCTGAACCTCGACGTCCGGGCTCGGAACCTCGACGAGCTGGTCGACGAGGGCGTCAGCTATGACGCCGTGGTGCTTTGGCACGTTGTCGAGCACGTGCACGGTCCGGCGAGAACATTGCACGATGTCGCGCGTTTGTTGCGTACCGGCGGAGTGTTGATGATCGCCGTGCCAGACCTCCGGTCTCTCGAAGCCAGAATCGGCAAAGCCGACTGGTTCCACCTCGATGTTCCTCGCCATCTTTTTCACTTCACCTCTGCCACGCTGACGCACCTCCTTTCTGACGCCGGTCTCGAGACCCGCGAGGTAGTGCACTTGGCACCGGAATACGACGTCTTCAGCTTTGTGCAGACGCTGCAGAACATCATGGGTTTCCCCTTCAACCTCTTGTACAGCATCGTGAAACAGCAGGAGGCGCGCCTGGTACGTCCACGTCAGTCTTCGCTCCTGTCCGTTGTGGCAGTGATCTCCGCAGTTCCATTGACTCTGATCGGTCTCCTGTGGGCGCCGGTGGCCGCGGCTCTCGGCTGCAGCGCCACCATCACTATCTATGCGCAACGCCCACCGGCGGTCGGTAGCGACTGAAGAGGTGTGGCCGCGCTCCCAAGCTCTACGGGACATGCAGTTCGGGCCGTTGGGGCGGGCCCATCACCTAGTTGCGGCGTGAGGCAAACCGCTAATCAGGAGGCGGCCAACTGAGAAGTCTTAGGCCTCGAACACGTACGCCCGGCCAGCACTCTTGGCGTGGCCGTCGGCACCGACGACGGCGGTCGCGCCCGAGATGGCCACCGAATAGCCGAAGTAATCAGCGGCGACAGTGTCCGAGCCCTTCAGCTCGCCAGCTTGCTTCCAGTCGGTCGCCGTGCTAGTGAACACGTATGCCCGGCCGACAGCCTTGGAGAAGTTCGGCGCACCCGCGACGGCGGTCGTGTTCGAGATGGCCACTGTGTAGCCGAAGTTATCACTGGCCACGGTATCGGAGCCCTTAAGTTCGGCGGCCTGCTTCCAACCCGTCGCCGTTCTCGCGAATATGTAGGCCCGGCCTGCAGCCTTGGAAAAGCCCGGTGCGCCTGCGATGGCTGTCTTGCCCGAGATGGCAACCGAGACGCCGAAACCGTTGTCGGCAACGGTGTCAGAACCCTTCAGTTCGGCAGCCTGCCTCCACCCGGCTGCTGTGTTCGTGAACATATACACCCGGCCGGCGTCAGTGGCATGGTCCGGTGCACTCACGATGGCTGTCGTGCCCGAGATGGCCACTGCGTATCCGAAGCCATCATTCGCGACAGTGTCGAACCCCTTCAATTCCGCAACCTGCTTCCAACCAGCCGCCATGTTTGTGAACACGTACGCCCTGCCGGCACTCTTGGTATGGTCGTCGGCGCCCACGATGGCGTTCGTGCCCGAAGTGGCAACCGAGTCGCCGAAGTAATCACCGGCGACGGTATCGGAACCCTTCAGCTCGGCAGCCTGCTTCCAACCTGTCGCCGTTCTCGCGAATATGTAGGCCCGCCCCGCATTCTTGGCGAAGCCCGGTGCACTCACGACGACGGTCGTGCCCGAGATGGCCACCGCGTAGCCGAAGTAATCACCGGCGACGGTGTCAGAGCCCTTCAGCTCGGCGGCCTGCTGCCAGCCTGCCGCTGTGCTCGTGAACACGTACGCCCGGCCGGCATCCTTGGCAGAGCCCGGCGCTCCCACGACGGCGGTCGTGCCCGAGATGGCCACCGAGACGCCGACGGCATCACCGGCAAGAGTGTCGGAGCCCTTCAGTTCCGCCAACTGTTTTCCGATCGACGGCGCGGCTCGCGGACTCGCGGCGATCGCCGAGGCAGGGCTCGCCAAGAGTGGCAGAGAGGTTGCTAGTACCACGAGCAGGCCGCCTATGAGTGACCTACGCATGTGACCTCCGATCACGACAACGCCATTGTCTGCGACACATGGCTCGTCGTCTACTGAACGCGGCCGCGGCAAGCAGGCGAACAACGAGTTTCGCGCCCGCATGGAGAGGGAGCAACGTGTTCGGCTTACCTGTCAGGTGGTTGGCGTCTTGCCACACGAACGCAGGATGAGGCTTCCACATTTTTAATGTCCCCGGCGGCAGGAAAATGCCACAGAGACTGGCACCCAAGGGTCGTGGCGCCCAATGCGAACTGCGGATCTATTGTCCCGCTTGCTCTGACATCCGGCCGGAGCCAGCAGGTGGACGCCGCTTTCGACCTGGAACGCACCGACGGAGCTGGCGCGTGTAGATGCCCACTTAGCAGTCCGAGGTGGCGCTAGAAGGACCACGAGTTTCCCACGACAGGAGGATCGACGCTCCCGACACGCAAGTGCCGTCGACGGGTCGGTGAACGGCTGGCGATCATGTGCCGGAGGTGCGAGCGGCCACCTGAGCCTGCGGCACAGGACGCCCGGGACAAGGGCATCGTCACCACAGGCGGCAACACGACTGTGTCCGCTTGGCTCGACCAATGGTTGGACGGTCTCGACGCCACAGCCAAGTTGAAGGCATCGACTCGGCGGAGCTACAGGGAGGTCGTCAATCTCTACGTCCGGCCCCATCTCGGGCACATCCGCCTTGCTCGGCTCGCACCGGAAGATGTCGAGAAGATGGGCCACGAACTCGCCGAAGCCGGCAAGAGTGGCAACACACAACGGCTCGCCCGCACGATCCTGCGCCGGGCACTCGGACAAGCCGAGCGCAGGGGCTATGTCGCTCGCAACGTCGTAGCTCTCACAGACGCCCCTGCGGTCAAAGTGGACGAACGGCCGGTGCTGACACCCGAACAGGCCAAGCAACTGTTCGACGCCCTGCACGACGACCGGCTGTTGCCTCTTTATGTAGTCGCGATCCACACCGGTCTACGTCAAGGAGAGCTGTTGGCGCTCAGGTGGTCCGATGTCGACCTCGAAGCCGGCACTCTCATCGTCACCGGCACACTCGATCGCAAGATCAGGCAACGCACCGACCCGAAGACCGACAAGTCACGCCGCAGCGTGCCGCTCACCCCGCAGGCCACAGAGGCTCTGCAGGTTCACCAGGTCCGCCAGAACCTCGAAGGGACACAAGGCAGCGACGATCTGGTCTTCACCAGTGCGCGGGGCACGGCGTTGTACGACTCGAACATTCGCAAGCACTGGCACAGGGTGAGCTCCAACCTGGGGCTGGCCCCGATGCCGTGGCACAACCTGCGCCACTCTGCCGCCACGATCATGCTCGCCCAAGGTGTCCCCATCGAGGTCGTGTCCCGCGTGTTCGGTCATGCGTCCATTCGCATCACCGCCGACATCTATGGCCATGTGTCGCCGGAAACCAACAGGCAGGCCGCAGACGCCATGGCCAAGGCATTGCGGTGAAGGACTGCTGACGAGGTCCCTACGAGCCGTGTACTCGGCGCAAGCCATGCGAACTGATGAACCCTTCGACGCCGGACTGCCGCCGAGATCCCTACGTCGCCTGTATCTGGCGCAAGCCGTGGTCGATCCCGATGAGTCCCCGGTGATGCCAGGGCGCTAGCCAAGCGAGAACGCCTTCCCGGCTCGAGCCCTCCAGCGTCAGCAGGAGCCTCTGTTATGTCCGAAAATGTAGCCAAGTTGATAGGGCGGGCTCAAGGGATCCGCGCAACAGCGCGGCGAGTCGACGACTGTGAGTTGACTCGACCGGGAGGTTTCCTTGGCACCGCACCTGACGCTGCAGCAACGTGAGTACGCGCGAAGGCTCCGACGAGAAGGGAGAACGATCCGCGAGATCGCAGCGGAGATCGGGTACTCGCGCTCGACCGTGAAGTATGTCGTGCGCGCTCTCGGCAAGCGGGAGTCCAGCCAGATCTTGTGGTCGCCGGGCCCGTCGCGCTTGTCGCTCGCGGATCGTGAGGAGATCAGCCGTGGGCTGTCGGTCGGTGAGCCGCTCCGCGCTGTCGCGCGACGGCTCGGTCGGGCGCCGTCGACCATCTCTCGTGAGGTGAAGGCGAACGGCGGACGTTCCCACTACCGAGCCGTGAGGGCGCACCATGGAGCGTATGCACGTGCTCGTCGTCCGAAGACCCCGAAGCTCCTCGCCGGCCCGCTCTGCACGCAGGTCACCATGTGGCTCGAGCAGTGGTGGTCGCCCGAGGAGATCGCCCGACGTCTCTGGATCGAGTTCCCCGACGACGAGACGATGCACGTGAGCCACGAGACGATCTACCAATCCCTTTTTGTCCAAGGCCGTGGTGAGCTGCGCAGAGAGCCTCCCGCTGCCTGCGAACAGGCAGGGCCGAGCGCCGCCCGCGGGGGCGGCCCGAGCGTCGCGGGCAGATCCCGGACATGGTGATGATCTCCGAGCGTCCTGCCGAGGTCGCCGACCGCGCCGTTCCCGGCCACTGGGAGGGCGACCTCATCATCGGCAAGAACAACGGCTCCGCCGTCGGGACCCTCGTCGAGCGCACGACCCGCTTCGTGCTGCTGCTCCACCTTCCTGACGGTCGCGAGGCCGAGAAGGTCAACGAGGCGATGCGGAAGGCGATCGCCACCCTCCCTGCCGAGCTGGTCCGCTCGATCACCTGGGACCAGGGAAAGGAGCTGTCTGCCCACGTCGCGTTCACGGTCGCAACCGGTGTCCAGGTGTACTTCTGCGACCCGCACAGCCCGTGGCTGCGCGGGTCGAACGAGAACACGAACGGGCTACTCCGTCAGTACATGCCGAAGGGGACCGATCTCTCCGTGCACAGCGCGGAGGACCTCGCCCGGTTTGCCGCGAGTCTCAACAACCGTCCACGCGAGACGCTCGGATTCATGAAACCATCAGAGAAGCTCGCTGAGCTTGTTGCGATGACTGGTTGAGCCCGCCTAGCCATACTGGCTACATTTAGCCGGACTGGACATAACTGGGCAGCATTGGACTTCAGCGGAAATGCCAATTCACCTGGACTTACGCATACTCGACACTACCAGCTGGACGGTACATTTACAGACTGGCAGTCAGGGTTGAAGGGGCGCCCTCTCGCTCCGGGTCAAACTCCCTGAGGTCGGGCTCCGCGACTCAGGTACGAGACTCACAAATTCGTCCGGCCGCGGGACGCTGACGGCCAGCAGTCGCGTGCTGACGCGGGAAGACAACGCAGGGCGGCGGACGCGTCGTACCAGAGATCACCGCTTTCATCTCATGTGGCGCCCTTGGAAGACTCACCGTTGTCGGGTCGAGCGCCGGGACCCTGTTCGCTATCGGAACGCGATCCGTGCTCTGAGGAATCGCCGCCTGGGTGCCGCGGCCAGCTAGTCTCGTCCAGCGGCAGCGTGCCACAGCCGATAACGGAGCGTCTTCGGCTCTTTCGAGCTCGCCGTCGCGGCAGATCATCTGCGCCCAGGCGAGCGGCGCCCCAGCGACGAGACTGGCGGCAACCCAGGCGAGGTTCTGGTTGAAGCTCGCGAACGGCAGGTGCTTACGCCCGCAGTCTTTCCAGCACCGGATCCGGCCCTCGACGCGGACATGGCCACGGTGGCGACACTTGCGTGCTGCCGCGATCTCAAGGGCACTTTGTTAGTGATGAAGCACGCGTGCCTAAAGCCCTTCGAGGTGTCGAACAAGCTGTTGGGCAGCGTTGGCATGGTCTGTTGCCTGATCGTCGCGTTCGCCCCCAGCCAGGCTGCCCCACGTTCGGTGCGCCTCGGGCGAGGCTGCCCGTCGAGACGGGGCTGACCACGGCGGCGACGGGTGCAGCTCTCGCCGGCTGCTCCTTGAAACCGCGCACGTCAAGTTCACGACCCGGCAGGCGGGTTTGGTGCGCCGAGGCCTGTCCTATCTACCTCCCGTAACAACGAAGGTAACGCTGCACGGATCGAACCTGCGAGATCTCGCCTCCCTCGTACTGTCCAGCACAACGCCATCGTTGGTTGCACCCACGTCGCTGCTGAGGCGCTTTCGCGTGATCACCAATCGGGCGATTCGATGATCGCCAACACTGAGTGTCGGGCATGCGAGCCAACGAAGCCGAATAGCAGAGGAAGATGGGCTGGTTCAGTCAGAGAACACAAACTAATGTCCATTATGGTCTAGTCAATGAACCAGAAGTGTGTAAGAATGGCAGGCGTGGGGTTGCCGCGTGAATACTCGGGCGAGGTCTGCTCGTTGGCTAGGGCACTCGAGGTCGTGGGACAACGCTGGACCCTGTTGATCATTCGCGACGCTTTCTATGGAGTGGGACGCTTTAGCGACTTTGCCTCCCACTTGAAGATCCCTAAGGCGGTATTGGCTGATCGGCTCGGCTCGCTGGTGAGGGACGGGGTCCTCGAACGGGCGGGTAGCCCAGACGGCCGTGAGTACGTGCTGACTGCCAAGGGCCAGGCCCTTTGGCCAGCGGTTTTGGGCCTCGTCAAGTGGGGGGACGGCCACTACGCGCCTCAGGGGCCACCGAGGCTGGTGCTTCACGGCGCGTGTGGTGGCCATGTGGATCTCGCCAGCTCATGCTCGGTGTGCGGGCTCAAGGTGCCACTAGGAGAGATAGTGCTCGTGCCAGGCCCCGGCTTGTCGGCGGAACCGGCGCCGACCAGCCCGGTTTCCAAGGTCCTCTCCCGCCAGCGGCGCCTCCTTCAATCGGTCAGCCAGGAAGAGGGGGTTCAAGTAGACGACGACCGTTCCGAGAGCTTGCCTTCCTTGCCTAGTTCTGGCCCCGAAGCCGCACCCGCCGGCCAAGTGGCGCGGCGCTCTCTCGTGGACAAGTCAGGTGGCCCTGCACTGCTGGAACCGAACCGACCGACGCTTGCACAGGTCGCAGCGCTAGCCGGGGTGAGCGCCAAGACAGCCTCGCGCGCGCTCAATGGCGAGCCCAACGTCTCTTCTCAGACCTACGAGCAGGTCCATAAGGCCGCGGAGCAGCTCGACTACCGCCTCAACAGCCTCGCGCGCGCCTTGCGGCAAGGCACGGCGACGACCCTCGTAGGGCTGATCACCGCTGACCTGGCCAACCCGTTCTACTCTCGGGTGGCCGCGGGTTGCGAAGCCGAGCTGCACCACCACGGCCTTCAGCTCATTACGGCCTGTTCCAACGAGGACCCAGCCCAGGAGCGGGCGATCGTGGACACGATGCTCGACCGGCGGGTTACCGCCATCATCATTGCGACATCGGCAGACTTGGACCACTCGTACCTAGCTCGCGGCAAGTGGCGCCACTGCCCGGTCGTTTTCCTCGACCGCCCTCCCATCCAGTTGTCGGCCGACGCGGCGGTCCTGGACAACTTCGGTGGCGGGAGGACCGCCGCCGAGTACCTCGCCAGAATGGGTCATCGTCGGATCGCGGTCGTCGGGGGGCATCCGGAGACGGAGACCCACAGGATGCGCATCGAGGGCTTTGCGTCGGGCATGGCCGCCGCGAAGATCGAGGAGTGGCGAGAGTTCATTCACCTCGGCGCCCATGACTTTGCGACGGCGGTAAGAGCCGTCCAGGACCTCCTGTCTAGGGAGCCGGCGCCCACCGCGTTTTTCTGCACCAACAACCGCATCACTGCCGGTGCGCTGCAAGTGTTCCGGGAAATGGATGCATGTCCAGAGCTAGTCGGCTTTGACGACCTCGAGCTCGGGGACTACCTGGGCATCCCATCGATCGTTTACGACGTCCAGGAACTCGGACGCCAAGGAGCTCGCCTGGCAATGGAGCGGCTAGCAGCAATGGAGGCCGAGCCGAGGACGGTCGTCATCCCGACCCATTTGGTGAGAGCCCGGGCACAACTTTCGAACACTTGACATCGTTGACATAAAAGCGTACGGTCATTCGCGGTGGCTACTGACATCGATGTCATGAGGTGCGAGAGGTGAACTACGAGGGGGCGCTGCGAACGCTTCTCGGAACTCTCGTTCCTAGGGTGCGGGACCACTTCGGCTCGGACGCCGTGTCAAGATCGTTCGGGGCGTGCCTCCACGACACGGTCCATCGGACCATCAGAATGTTGGACGACGGCACAATCTTTGTATTGACCGGAGACATCCCGGCCATGTGGTTGCGCGACTCCACCGCGCAGGTGCGGCCCTACCTGAGCCTGTGCAGCGAGTCTTCCGAGCTTCCAGGACCTCATCGAGCGCGTGATCGCCCGCCAGGTGAAGTACATCAACCTCGACGCCTACGCCAACGCCTTCAACCCTTCACCCAGCGGTGCGGGCCACCATGGTGACCTAACCGAGATGTCCCCCTGGGTATGGGAACGGAAGTACGAGGTCGATTCGCTTTGCTACCCCCTCCAGCTCAGCTATCTGTTCTGGCGAGCCACGAAACGGACCGGGCACTTCACTCAGGAATGGCAACAGGCCGTATCAACCGTTCTTGAACTTTGGACAACCGAACAGGCTCATCCTGAGCGCAGTCACTACCGGTTCCAGCGTCTGGACGGGCCGCCCTCCGACACTCTCGTGTGCGATGGCCTCGGCACCGCTGTTTACGTAACGGGCATGACGTGGAGTGGCTTCCGGCCAAGCGACGACGCCTGCACTTACGGCTACCTGGTCCCCGCCAACATGTTCGCTGCCGTCACGCTTGGTCAGGTTGCCGAGATCGCCCGCGAAGTGCTCGACAACGACGTCCTAGGCGACAGAGCGGCACAGCTAAGTACCGAGATCTCGGACGGCATAGCACGCTTTGCCCTTCACGACGACCCCGTTTTCGGCTTGATCTACGCCTACGAAGTGGACGGGCTGGGCCAGACCTCGTTCATGGACGACGCCAACGTCCCCAACCTCTTGTCGATGCCGTACATAGGCTTTTGCGAAGCGAATGACGTCGTCTACCGGAACACGCGTGCCTTTGTCCTAAGCAAGTCGAACCCGTACTTCTACTCGGGGACTTACGCTTCAGGCCTCGGCAGCAGGCACACAGCCCCCGGCTGGGTCTGGCACCTCGGCATGGCAATGGCCGCGCTTACCAGCGAGGACCGTGCCTTCAAAGCGCAGACAGTACTGGCAATGTGCGCAACCGCAGGTGGCTCGCTGCTTATGCACGAGTCGTTCGACCCCAACGAACCAGGCAAGTTCACTCGCGACTGGTTCTCGTGGGCAAACGCGATGTTCTGCGAGCTCGTGATCGACTGCATCGGGACCCTGCCGTGATCGGAGGCCTGGACCGTAAGCAGCAGCGCGCCGCGTACTTGTTCATCGCTATGCCGGTTTGCCTGCTGATCTTGTTCACCCTGGCCCCAGTTGTCTACGCCATCTTCACCAGCTTCACGAACTACGACATCATCAACCCCTCCAAATGGGTGGGTCTCTCGAACTACACCAAGATGTGGAAAGACCCCTTCTTCCGCCTTGCGCTGAAGAACACACTCGTGTACACGGCCCTCTATATCCCACCTGGCCTTCTTGTCGCGCTGGGGACGGCACTCCTGTTGAACCGTAAAAGGCACTTTGTCTCTACGTTCCGCGTCTTCTTCTACCTACCGGTCGTGGCATCCACGGTCGCCTCGGCGACCATCTGGTACTGGCTCTTGAATCCTCAGGAGGGGCTCCTCAATACGGTGCTGCGCTGGTTCGGGGTCAACCCGCCGGCCTGGCTCTATGACCCCAACTGGGCCATGGTTGCTATCGTAATCATGAGCGTCTGGGCCGGCTTCGGCACCAACATGCTGATCATTCTCGGCGGCCTCCAGAGCATCCCCCGCGAGCTGTATGAGGCCGCTCGGATCGACGGCGCCAGCAGGTACCAATCCCTCCGCCACGTGACCATCCCGGGCCTGCAACGGCCCATATTCCTAGTCACGGCCCTGCTCATAATTGGCGCGCTGCAGGTCTTCGACCAGGCCTACATCCTCACCCAGGGAGGCCCCGGCAACGCAACGCTGACGATCGTCTACTACATCTACAACGACGGCTTCTTGGACCTCCACATGGGTTATGCGTCTGCCATGTCGGTAGTCCTCTTTCTCATCATCCTCGTGATATCCCTGGCCAACTCGAAGATAACCAACCGCGATCTTACGGCGGCACAAAAGCCATGACGACCTCGCCCCTCCACAAGGCAGCCAACGCTGGCAAGAGTGTGGCGTGGTACGTCACGGTCCTCTTCGTGAGCGTGCTCACGGTTGTGCCCTTTCTCTGGACTCTCACGACGTCGTTCAAGTCCCAAGCGGAGATCCTTCAAGACCCCCTTCACGTGCTCCCTCTTCATTTCACATGGAGCAACTACTCCGACGTCTTCTCAACCGTTCCCTTTGGCCGAGACATCCTGAACTCCCTGATCATCGCCGTGGTAGGCGTTCTCACCAACTGTCTTTTCGGGGCTCTGGCTGGGTACGCGTTCGCGCGTCTCAAGTTCTTCCTCAAAGGACCGATCTTTGCCGTCTTTCTTGCCACGATGATGATCCCCAACATCGTCACAATGGTGCCGACCTTTATTATCCTGCATGCGTTCCCGCTTGCCGGTGGCAATAATATCTTCGGGCACGGCGGCAGAGGGTTCATCGACTCGCTCTGGGGAGTCGTCCTTCCCGGCGCTGTCGGCGCCTTTGCCATCTTCATGATGCGACAGTTCTTCGGGATGCTGCCGTCAGTGCTGGCTGACGCGGCACGGGTCGACGGGGCCTCTGAGTTCCGCATTTTCCGTAGTGTCTATCTGCCGCTAGTCTGGCCCGCTCTTGCCGTTTTGGCCATAATCACCTTTCAGGCTTATTGGAATAGTTTCCTGTGGCCTCTGATCGTCCTCAATTCACCCAACAAACAGACCGTCCAGCTGGGGCTGGCTACCTTCAAGTACACCTACAGCACCAACTATGGCCCGCTGATGGCCGGGACGAT
Source organism: uncultured Acidimicrobiaceae bacterium (assembly GCA_963836935.1). Classification (GTDB taxonomy): domain Bacteria; phylum Actinomycetota; class Acidimicrobiia; order Acidimicrobiales; family Bog-793; genus Fen-455. The sequence goes on along the minus strand of CAWILM010000018.1, from coordinate 21,781 downwards.
CATGGCGACCATTCCAGTGATACTGATCTTCGTTTTCGCTCAGAAACGCATTATAGAGGGTGTTGCCTTTACGGGCATCACCTCATGACGCCTATTCGCCCATACAAACAAAGAAGGAGATGGAAAGATGAGAAGGTTACGAACATCGAGGATCGTGACGCTGGTGGTTGCGGCCGCGCTCGCCGGTACAGGCACCATTTGGGGTGGTGTCTCGGCCTCCGCCTCCACGACTAGTAGCCGAACGAACATCGTGATGTGGGGGTCTTGGTCAGGCTCCCAGATAACTCAGCTCAACCAGGAACTTAGTGCTTTCAACAAGTCGCAGAGCAAGATCACGGTTTCTTACCAACTTGTCCAGGACGCTGAGACGAAGCTGCTTACCGCCACGGTGACCGGCCAAACCCCGGACATCGTCCTTTGGGACCGGAACCTGACTGCCAAGTTCGCGAGCCGGGACGTCCTTGCGCCGCTCAACTCGTTCATCAAGGCAGACAGTGTCGACCTGAGTCGCTTCTACCAAGCGCCGCTCAACGAGATGAAGATCAACGGGACTCAGTACGGCTTGCCCCTCATTACCGACGTCCGGGTCCTCTTCTACAACAAGAAGCTCTTTGCTGCCGCCGGCTTGCAACCGCCGACGGACTGGAGCCAGTTGGAGTCTGATGCCAAGGCTCTGACCGTCCACAACAGCGCTGGTCAGCTCACCCAGGCCGGCATGGTCATCGACCCTGGGACCTTCACGACCTGGATCCAGCAGGCGTGTGGGTGGGTGTTGAACGCTAGCGGCACAAAGACCGCTTTCAACTCCCCTGCTGGCGAGACCGTCCTATCGTTCTGGAACAGGCTGATGAACGTTGACAAGGTCTACCAGATGGGCTTCGGTCAGGGCAGCAATCCTTTTGCCGAGGGCAAGGTTGCCATGCAGTACGACGGGCCCTGGGACGTCCAGGGCTACAACGAAGTACCCGGACTGTCCTACGGGGTCGTACAGGCCCCTGTTGGCCCGACAGGCTGCAAGGGTGCCATCACCGGCGGGTTTGGCCTCGTCATCCCCAAGGCCTCGCCCCACGCGGCGGCGGCATGGCAGTTCATCAAGTGGATAACAACGAATACGCCTAACCAGGTGGCCATGGCCAAGATCACCGGATGGGTGCCAGCTCTTCAGGCCGCAGCCGACACACCGTATTTCAGCCAGAACCCGTATTTCGGCCCGATAGTCAAGGCCATTGCTTACGCTCGGACCCGCCCCACCGTCCCCGGTTACGCAGACCTCGAGCAGCTAGCGTTGACGCCGCAACTTCAGAACTTCCTGGCAGGAAAGGAGAACGCCAAAACGGCGTTGTCCGTGGCCGCCAACCAGGGGAATCAGATCCTGGCCCAGGGCGGAGCGTCGTAGCCGAACCTAGGCGCCTCTGGGACCACGTCCGAGATAGGAAGCTAGCGCCTATCCCGGACGGGTCATTCCGAGCCTCGGATTAGGGAGCGGATTACAGAATGCAGGTATCTGAACTAGCTGCTCAGGCCTTTCAATCGTTCATGCGGGTGTACTGGGACAGTGAGAGGCGTTACTTCTACAGGTACAGTGACCGCACCCGGCACGAAAGCGCCGCCGGACCAGAAGATGGCACTTACACCGACTACTGGTGGGAGGCCCAGATCTGGGAAATGGTGATGGACGTCTACGAGGCGACACACGAGGTTCAGCACTTGGGCCTCGTCGAGGAGATATTCGACGGCTTCACATCGGCGTACCCGGACTTCAGGGCCAATGACTGGAACGACGACATCGGGTGGTGGGCTCGGGGGTGCGTGCGGGCCTACGAGCTGACGAGCAACCCGAAGTACCTCGTCTCAGCCCAGGCGATGTTCGACTACATCTATTTGTTCCACGATAATGTTTACGGCGGCGGCATCTGGTGGAAGAACGTGGACGTTGGCGATGGTGCCAAGAACGAAAAGAACGTGGCGACCAACGCGACGGCCGCGTACACCGCGATGAGGTTGTATCGTGCCACGCAGGAGCCTGCGTACAAGGAAGACGCCACCGAGATCCTCTCGTGGCTCCGAGCCAACTTCTTCAACGAGGGGCATGTCCTGGACCATGTCAACGGGCACGGGGCCGGGACGTACGTTCAGTGGGACTGGACGTACAACAACGGAGGATACGCGGGAGCCTGCCTTGAGATGTACCTGGACCTCATGGAGCCCAACTACTTGCACGAGGCAGTTCGCGCGGTCGATTGGGCCGTCAAGAACATGACGCGGGAGGGTGTCTTCCTTAATGAGGGCACTGGGGACAGCGGAGGGTTCAAGGCGATCCTGACGAGGAACATGTGGGCCCTGGTGAAAGCGGGCGGGCAGGAGCAGTACCAGCAGGTGCTGGCGAAGAACGCCCTCCAAGCGGCGATACATGCGAACAGCGACGGTATCGTGGGTTATGACTGGGCAGCCGCGGCCCCCGAACTGCAGAGGGAACCGGTCCAAAGCCTGGCGGCGGCAGCGGCTGTAGCTGTGTTGCATCACGCGCCCCGGGATTGGCCCGTGAGTTTGTGAAGACGACAAGTAACCTGAGCAAGGTTGCCAGTGGGGTTTGAAAGCCGGACCACAAGGTTCCGCCCAGGCGGATTCAAACCCGTCACCTAGGGCGAGTTCAACCAGTCATCGCAACGAGCTTGGCGAGCTTCTCTGATCCCACCAAGGTCACCCTGACGACCACCGGCATCGACGCGGCGGGTCATCTCGCCGAGACCGGGATCCCCGCCCCCGTCGTTTCCGCCTACCTCGACAACCATCGCGTCGAGGTCGAAAAGACGGGCGACTACAGCCTGCTCGTGCTTTTCTCCATCGGCACGACGAGAGGAAAGTGGGGGACGCTGCTCGAAGGCCTCCTCGGGTTCAAGCGCGCTTACGACTCGGGACAAGTCCATCGTCGAGGCGATCCCGGACCTGGCTGGTGCTTATCCCGACCCGCTACGGCAAGAATGACGCTGCGCGAGCTCTGCGACGAGATGCACGCCGAGGTGCGCGCTCGCGCCACGATCGAACTACTGGACAGGGCCTTTGCCGAGTCACCGGTGCCGGCGACGACCCCCAGCGAGGCCTGCCGCCGTCTCGTGCGTGCCGGCACCGAGCGGGTACCGGTGTCGCAGATGGCCGGTCGAGTCGCTGCCGTCATGGTCGTGCCCTACCCGCCGGGCATCCCCCTCCATGCCCGGCGAGCGCGCCGCGGCGCGGCGACGGACCGGTGCTCAGCTATCTGTGTGCCCTAGAGGCCTTCGACGCCAAGTTCCCGGGCTTCGCCCACGACATCCACGGGGTGGAGCGTGACGCAGACGGGGCCTTCTCGATCGAGTGCCTCAACGCCGAGGCGGGGTGATGTTCCTGGATCGAGTTGCTGCTGGTGATAGTCGCCCGAACGAGGGTCGCGTGGAGCTTGCAGACAAGAACTCAATGCTCCCGCCTGCTGGGGGTCAGCTTCTCAGCAGGCTGAGGTTCACAGAGAAAGGGAAGGTGCCGACATGACCGAAGATCAGGACCAGGCGACGTGGAACGTCACTGAATGGCACGGCAGGATGCTCGTTGACCGCAACGGCGAGAAGATCGGCAAACTTCAAGAGGTATACGTTGATGTCGAGAACGACGAGCCGCAGTTCGGCACTGTCAAGGAAGGCTTCCTCGACCGCCACTTAACCTTCGTACTGTTGGGCGCCTGCAGATCGGTCGCGAAGACCTGCAGGTCACCGTGACGAAGGACCAGGTCCGGTCTGCGCCCGACATCGAGTTACATGGCGAGGATGAGTCGGCCCTTTATCACCTGAAGGGTGCCACCTGACAATCGGTGACTCTCCGTGACTACGGTGCTCACTTCCATGACCAGTTGGATCCGCCTCGCCGATCCGCGAAGGGCATGCGGCGAGAACACAGCCGCGTTCAGCCCGCTAACTCCGAGGACGCCGGTTGAACGGACTGGCGGCCAGCCAGTCCGCGATCAAAAGGTTCAGGCGGCCTTGCGGTAGTACTCGTGGATGAGCCCACCGAGCAGGACGCGGCGTCCGATCTCGCTCGGCTCCGGGCTCAGTGCTCTTGAAGGTTGTGGCCCTCCGGGTGGTTCGAGCCCGAGGCTTCGGTGCGGGCGCTCCTCGTTGTAGTGCTTCACGTAGGTCGCGAGCAGCTGTTCGAGATGGCGTCGCCCGAGGACCATCACACGGTCGAGGCACTCGGCTCGCGCGGTGCGGATCCATCTTTCCGCATATGCGTTCGCCTTCGGCGCCCGCCAGGGAGTGCGGACGATCTCGATGCCCTCGGCCTTGAAGACCTCGTCAAAGCACGCTCCGAAGCGCTTGTCGCGGTCGTGCACGAGGAAGCGGATCGGTTCCGCACGATCCTCGCGCCTCTGAGAGGTTGCGGGCGATCTGGGTCGCCCAGGCGAGGTTTGCCGCCCCGTCGGTGATGCCTCCGATGAGCACTCGACGGGTGTGGAGCTCGATGAAGAACAGGACATGGAGCGTCTTGAGCTTCACCGACTCGACCGTGAACAGGTCGCAGGCGATGATCGAGGAGGCCTGCGATCTCATGAACTGGCGCCAGGTGTCGCGCTTCGGGTCCGGGGCGGCGCTTCGGAGCGGTGATGCGGCGGATGCTCGTCGCCGAGATGGCGATGCCGATCTTCTGCAGCTCACCCTGGATGCGCCGGTAGCCCCAGGTGGGGTTCTCCTGAGACAGCCGCCAGACAACGAGCTGGGTCTGAAGGGAGATCGTCTTCCGCTTGTTGATCCGGTGCCGGCCGTCCCACTTCCTGCGGACGAGCTCGCGGTGCCAGCGTCGGAGGGTGTCGGGGGTGAACAGGTTGGAGAGTCGCTCGTGCAGAGGACGGAGCCGCTGCAGGACCGTTAGGACCAGCCGCTCCTCGCGCTTCGTCTTCGGATGGGGCACCTGGCGGCGCAAGACGGCGAGGCTCCTGGCGCAGGACGAGCAGCTCGAGGTCCTTCGAGCGAGACGACCTGCAGGTGAGGAGCAGGAGGCGTAGGACCTGGCGGAGGGAGAGCGTGATAAGGCGGACAGTCACGACGCGAGTCTGGCGGAGCCGGACGGGAGCTGTCGTACCTGCTCAAGCCGCCGACGGTGATGTGGCACCCTTCAGGCAGACATACGGCACTGCAGGTCGACGCCCGAATCGTGTGCTTGCACCCTTCACGCTCCCTGAGTAAGGGCGTCGCCTGGTCCTACCATCCACATTGATGCCAACTAGGAGACCATCCCGGCCGAAGCTAGGGAGGCTCGCACCAAGTGGCGGGCATGCATGATGATCCGTTCGATCTCGTCTGCTGATACTGGCTTGGAGAACAAGTACCCCTGACCCCGGTCACAGCCTTCGTGCTTGAGGTGTTCTAGCTGTGACATTTGCTCGATGCCCTCTGCGATGGTCGTGAGGCCGAGCGACTTGCCCAGATGGATCAGGGCATCCAGGAAGTTGTCGCCCGTCGAGGTGCCCAGATGGGCGACGAAGGACTTGTCGATCTTCAATATGTCAGCCGGGAACTCCCGAAGATAGGAGATCGAGGAGTAACCGGTCCCAAAGTCGTCAATGGCGACGCGCACCCCAAGTCGGGACAGCGCCGACAGACGCTGAGCGGTCATTTTGGAGTCGATCATCAACATCGATTCGGTGACCTCGACGGTTAGGTATCTCGGGTCCAAGGAGGCGGCTTCCAGGGCCTCGTGGACGTGGTCGATGAGCATGTCGTAGCGGAGCTGACGGGCCGCCACGTTGACCGATATGCCCATACTGTGTCCCTGCCCGTGCCAAACCTTGACCTGGCGGCAGGCTTCCATCAAGACAAAACGACCGACGTCGATTATCAGGTCGGAGGACTCCAGCACGGGGACGAACTCGACGGGGCCGACAACTCCACGGCTTGGGTGGCACCAGCGTAGGAGAGCTTCGACGTCAGTGGTTCGGCCAGTCTCGAGGTCAACGATTGGTTGGTAGACGAGAAAGAACTCCCCGTTGGCGAAGGCGTCGACCAGGTCTGTCTCGAGTGCTAGCTGGTTCTTGACCGCCTCGTGCATTTCCTGCTCGAAGACGACGTGGCAGTTCTTACCTAACGCCTTGGCCCTGTACATGGCGGTGTCTGCGTCTCGCAACAAGTCCCCGGAGGCTCTCTCGTGGTCCGGCAGCGACGCCGATGCTGGCCGATATCGACAGCTGGCGCATCGCTGCGTCCTCGAAGGTGAAGGGCTCCCGCAAGACCTCGAGGCGCCTCTCGGCCACAAGGTTGATCTCTTGTTCCAAGAACGGACCCCTGGACAGGACCACGAACTCGTCGCCTCCTAGCCGCCCGACGGTGTCGGAGTCCCGCACTGCCCCTGAGAGGCGGGCGGCTACGGCCCGCAACAGCTCGTCACCTGCACCGTGGCCCCAGGTGTCGTTCACCTTCTTGAAGTCGTCAAGGTCGATGAAGAACACGGCGATGGGCAGGCCCCCAATATGGGCTGCGCCGAGGATCTGATACACGCTCTGGTCGACCAAGAGGCGATTGGGTAGCCCGGTAAGCGGATCGTGGAGGGCTTGGTGGCGTAGCTCGGCGGTGCGCTCTTCGACCAGCTCCCAAGCCCAGCGGCGCGAAGCTACAAGCAGGTTCAACAAGATGGTCAACAAGAACGTGAGCGCCAAGGCGCCTAACAACACCGCGAGCGCCTGGAGGGCAGGGGAAGGGCCGCTGGCCGGTGGGTTCACCGCCACGTCGATGACCCAACCCGGGTCGGCCGGGAAGGTGAGCCTCTTGGTGGCCACCCCCGGTTGGGGCTGCCCGGCACGAGCCAGCACCACTGTCTTGGCTCCCGGTTGGGCATAGGCCAGCACCAAAGAGACGCCCTTTTCGTTGGCCAAGGCAGGGCTCAGGATCTCGCTGGCGTCGAAGATGCCCATCGTCCAACCGGCGAGCGCCTTGGCTCGGCCCTGGGTGGTAGTGGGGACCTGTGGCCCGGAGGAGGTTGTCCCGTCCGGCGTGGAAGTTTCAAGTGACGGTCCCCCGCCTGACGCCTGCCATCTGGTAGGTGTCGGGTGTCCGTCAAAAACATCCGATCAAGAAGGGGACCGTCGTGAAGAAGAACTACCAGACATCGAAGGGCCGCGCTGGGGACCGGGCGCGTGACGCCGAGGAAGTCGAGGCCAGCTCCGGCGAAGGGAGCGAGCGAGACTGCTTTCGAATTGCCTGATGCTGTCAACATCACGGTTGGCGAACTCGCCGGTGCAGCTCGAGGAAGGATTGCTCGCTCTTGCGGTCGGCGCCGGGCTCCAGGTGCTCGGGGCCCTTATGGAAACAGAGGTCACCGAGATCGCCGGAGCGAAGGGGAGGTGGAACCCGGACCGGGTCGCCGTCCGCCACGGCGGCGACTCGGGCGAGGTGACCCTGGGCGGGCGCCGTGTCCCGATCAGCCGTCCCCGGGTGCGGACCGCCGATCGCTCGGAGGAGATCCCGCTCAAGAGCTACGAGCTGTTCAGCTCGACCGAGGTGCTCGGGCGCCTCGCGATGGAGAAGATGCTCGCCAAGCTCTCGACGAGGCGTTACCGTTCAGGTCTCGAGCCGGTCGGAAAGGCCGTCGAGAAGGTGGCCCGTTCGACTTCCAGGTCTGCTGTGTCACGGCGCTTTGTCGCTGCCACCACCCAGGCGCTCGAAGAAGCTCTCAGCGACGGACCTGTCCGAGCTCGACCTCGTCTGTCTCATGGTCGACGGGGTCCACTTCGCCGGCCACACCTGTGTCGTCGCGCTCGGCATCGACTCGCTCGGGGTGAAGCACCCGCTCGCCCTCGAGGAAGGCGACACCGAGAACGCCACGGTGGTGAAGGGCCTCCTCGTCTCTCTCCGCGAGCGCTGGCCTCGACATGACGAGGCCGATCCTGTGCGTCCTCGACGGCGCCAAGGCGCTCAGCTCTGCGGTGAATGCCGTCTTCGACCACCCGGTGATCCAAAGGTGCCGTCAGCACAAATTGAGGAATGTGAAGGACAAACTGCCCGACGCGGTCGCCTCGGTGGTCGAGCGGGAGATGCGCGCCGCCTACCGCAACCCAGACCCGCTGGCAGCACAAGCCGCTCTCGAGCAGCTCGCGAAGAAACTCGACCGCACCCATCCCGGCGCGGCAGCCTCGCTCCGCGAGGGACTGGCTGAGACCCTCACCATCAGCCGACTGAACGTCCCGCCGACCCTCGCCCGCACGTTGCACTCGACGAACCCGATCGAGTCGATGATCGAGATCTGCCGGGACCACTCGAGAAACGTGAAGCGCTGGCAGGACGGCAAGATGGCGCTCCGCTGGTCCGCGGCAGGCATGGCCGAGGCGCGAAAGCAGTTTCGCCGCGTGAACGGGCACCTGCACATGAAGGCGCTCCGCCAAGCGCTCGACGAGTACGTCGCCGCGAGTGTTACACCGCCTCGCTATGGTTCGCAGAAGGAGGTGGCCGCGTAGCTCAACAGCTCGGGGACCGTCACCAAAGTTCCACGGTCAATGGGACATCCTCGCCCGGAGTAGACCGGGCTGATATCGATGAAGATCGGAAGCCGGGTGATAACGGCGTGGAGCACCCCGGGGATGGCTGGCATACCCGGAAGTCGCTTGACCAGGCTGGCGACGGACCCGACTGAGGATCCGCCGGTCTGTGCCGAGGAAGCGAGCAGAGTTTCGAACGACGAGGCGCAGAAGTTGAAGTGCGCCGAAAGGTAAGGGGAGATCCAAGACAACAGCAAGTTCTTGATGATCCCTTGGCCAGGCAAGAGGCTCGACAGCCGCCAGGCGGGTCAGGCAATAACCCGATTGGCCGTTGAGGGAGCTGGTCACCGGGCCCGAGCTTGTTGCCGCCACCCCGAGTGGAGGATCCCGCTGCGCGACCGCTTCGAACCTGGACAGCCCGGCGCTGCTGACACTCTCGACGTAGGCGAAGGCGAAGCTCCCCGGGTAGTTCTGGGAGAGGTCGAGCCTGGACAGGATGGCCTCCAGCGACGCGTTGGTTAGCTGAGGATGGGTGGCTACTACGGCGTTCACGGTGGCCAGCAAGTCACTGTCACGCTCCAACGACGACCCCAGGATCGACCTCACGTTGCCCAGCGAGGTGGCCACCGCCTGGCGGCGAAGCGAACTCACGTAGGCATACCACGCCAAGGTAATTGTGGCTGAAACAGCCACGCCTACCACCAGGACGAGAGCGGCGAACACTTTCCACGTCCTGCGCTGGGAAGGCGGCTGGTTGGTCAGGTGAGACGACTCGCGATGGCCACGGCCATCGTCGCCATCGGGGGACGGGCCGACGAGGCGCGAGGACAGAGGTCTCTCAGTCCGGTGAGAGTGGAGTTCCTGACCCCGGGGCGATCTGGCTAACTCCATGAACAGTCTTCCTGTTGACAAGCTGTCGAGACTTTCGTCGTCCCCACTTGCCATATATCGGCATGCCCCTTTCAGCTCTTGAGGCACGGCAGCTGGGAGTTCAGACATTGGACATCGGTATTGACAGAATGGTCCAGTTCGTCGCAGCGTAGACTCCAGTCCCCGCAAGCAGGGCTACGACAATGGCCACTATGACGAGACCTCCGGCGCTGGGCCACGATGTCGAATGCCTTGCGCCGCATCAAGCCCTCCTCGTCAGAAGAATCTCTGGCTTCCCGTCATATCGGCTCGCCTGGCTGATCACCAAATAGGCGGACCGTCACCATCGGCTAGACGTTCCGTCTTTCCCTTATCCGAGCAGGCCGATGAGGGCAACCTCGTGACCACGTCAATCCACTCGGCCCGTCATTTCACTGCTTGTGGCGCGAAACGTACCGACCGCTGCGCCGAGCGCTACAGTTTTATGAAGGAGGGGATGTTGTGAAGACGTCGCACTCCGACTTAGGGTCTTCGCGCTTTGAGCTGCCCAACGGTGTGCTGGAAGTCGTCAGCCGTAGTCCTCTGCCGGCCCTGATCCTGGAGGTGCCCTCCGAGCGCATCGTTGCTGCGAGCCCAGCAGCTCGAGACCTGCTCTCCCCAGCAGGCAACGAGTTGGTCGGTCGCGACTTCGAGTCGTTCACCGCCGACGCTCCGACGGGTGCCCTCGAGCTGCTCATCGCGGGTCGGCTGAACGGATATGAGACAATCCGGCAATTCCACCTCAGTGGGGGATCGACGATCCAGACTCAAACCTGGGTGCGGACAATCGGCGAGGAGATTCCCCCGCGAAATGTTCTTGTCGTCATGGAGGGCCGCAGGCCACTAAGAGGCGCCCGCTCTCCGCTGTCCGAGGACTTCAAGGTTGTCATCGGTACGACCGACGTCAATCTCGTAATTGACCGCGTAAGCTCCGACGTTGACGCCGTTCTAGGCCGTGAGCCATCAGAACTCATCGGTCAGGCCCTCTTCCGGATCGTCCACCCGGACGACCTCGCCGGGCTCATGTGGGCGCTGGCTCAATCGACTTCGACAGGCAAAGGCGTCGCGTTTTACGTTCACATCCACGATGCGGCCGGAGGAGCGCGGTTGTGCCAGGTGCTGCTCTTGCCAATGGATCCTCTCCCGAGCTTCGCCTTTGCCCTCTTCCCGCGCGAACCGGCAAACGGCTCGCCGGGCCCGGACGTTGAAACGCTCCTGTGGGAGACGCGGCGAGGAATCGAGGCCCTCGGCTCCTCGCGCGACCTCGCTCGTATTACCGAAGCGCAAGTCCCTGGCCTTTCCGCGCTGTCGTCGCGCGAGCTCGAGGTGCTCACGAAGTTGCTCGCCGGGAACCGGGTTCCAGCTGTCGCTAGGACGCTCATCGTCTCTCAGAGCACCGTCCGCAACCATCTCTCATCGATCTTCAGGAAGTTGAACGTCCAGTCCCAACAAGAGCTCATAGACCTGCTCAGATCAAAGAAGGACGCAACGTCTAGCGACATATGGAGTTCCGTCTATTTGATGCCTTGTTGGACAAGCCGATACTGGTTCTCTGTTGAAGTTTGCGCGAAGGGCGGCCCAGTGTGATTGACCGAACCGTGTGCATGCCGAAAACGTCATCCGGACCCATCGACCTGGACTTTTGTTGCCGTGACACTGACTTGACTTCGGCGGCTCAACTCCTCGATCGCGACCTCGCACCGCTGTGACCTGGGCGAGCTGTGGATAAAGTCGGGTTTGCAAGGTGTCATGTAGCGACAAATAAGTGATTGATTTATTGGACATACGCCGTTAAAGTATGTTCTGTGTACGTGAAGGTTGACCGGGTCCGTAGCGGGAAGAAGACTTACACCTATCTGATCTTGGCCGAGTCCTATCGAAACGAGTTGGGCCAGCCTCGGCACCGGGTCGTCGCCCGGCTCGGCGAGATCTCAGAGCTTAAGAGCTCGGGCGAGCTCGAACGCCTCGTCGCGGCACTGTCTTCCCAGCTGGGACGCGGAACCAGCATCGAGCTCAGCGCCGAGTCCGCTCCCTCCTATGGGGCCATGGCCGCCTGTGACGCCTACTTCTCCCGGTTGTTGTTGGACGAGCTCTTCGGGGCCATCGGCCGGCGCCGGCGCTCGGCCGGGCTCTCCGACGCGGTGTTCGCCATGGTCGCCAACCGGCTACAGGACCCATCCTCAAAAAGGCGCTGTGTCACCGACTGGCTCGGGGCCGACGGCGCCCTGCCGGAGGTTCGCGACGCTCCCTCGCTCGATCGGCTTTATCGGGCCTTGGACGCGGTCGCAGACGCCAAGGACGAGATCGAGGCCCACTGCTTCACAGAGCTGTGCAACCTTGCGAACCTCGACCTGCGCCTTGTCTGTTATGACCTCACCTCTACCTACTTCGAGGGCGAGGAGAAGACCTCGGCCCGCTTTCCCGCAAAGGCTTTCGGCTACAGCCGCGATCACCGAGGAGACCGGCCGCAGATCGTGATCGGACTCCTCGTCACCTCCGACGGCATCCCGATCGCCCACCACGTCTTTTCCGGCAACACCGCTGATCGCTCGACATTGCCTCAGGTGATGGCCGATCTCCAGGCCCGCTTCGGGGTGGGGCGTATCGCCCTTGTTGCAGACAGGGGCCTGATCTCAGAAGAGAATCTTGCCCTTGTCCAAGCGGGCGGCTTTGACCACGTGCTGGCGACGCGCCTTCACCGGGACCCGACCGTCGCCGCGGTCTTGGAAGCTGCCGCCGGCGAACGGGCCGTCTTCGTGCCCGTCAGAGACGACGGCACCAAAGCGACCGAGGTCGTCTATGAGTCCGGCCGCTATGTCGTGGTCGACTCCCCCCGCCGCCACGTGCGAGACGACGCCCGGCGCCAAGCGCCTCGCCGCGACCGAGGACGGCCTCATCGCCTTGGCCGAACGGGTGCGCAAAGGCCGCCTCGTCGACCCGGCCAAGATCGGGGCCGCCGCCGACAGGATCCTTCGCGACTCCGGTGTCGCCCGGTGCTTTTCGACCAAGATCACCCACGGGGTGTTCACCTGGGACTACGACGAGAAGGCCATGGCCTACGAGGAGAAACTCCTCGCGGGCCGTTATGTGATCACGACCTCGCTCGACGAGAAGACCGCCTCGACCGCCCAGGTCGTCGGCCACTACAAGGCTCTGCAGTCAGTCGAACGGCGCTTTCGGGTGCTGAAGGACTTCTTAGCCTGGAACCACCGCCCAGATAGGCCTTTGATAGCCTGACCATCCGCGAAAAAGGTGCCGCGATCAGGGAGAATTGGACTCGCCAAAGAAGCAATTCGCCAGATCAGAAAGGCACCTTTTCGATGCCATTTTCTCACAGCCCGTCGCGCCTGTCGGTGATGTTCGATGACGACCGCGCCGTCGCCGATGCGGGTCTTGCTCTCGTCGGTGTGCTGAGCGAGATGCTCGGTCTCGAAGTTCTTGCCGAAGAGCTGGTCGAGGTCCATCCCTTCCCAGGACGTCGGGTCGCGACGCTCGTGCACGCCATGGTCGCCGGCGCGCAATGCATCGATGACGCCGACGTGTTGCGGTCTGGGTCGACCGTGGAAGTTCTCGCCCACAAGGTGATGGCGCCTTCGACGCTCGGGACGTTCCTCCGGGCTTTCAGCTTCGGCCACGTCCGCCAGCTCGACAAGCTCTCCGAGGCGATGCTCACCCGGGCGTGGTCGCTTGGCGCGGGGCCCGGTGCCGAGCCGATGACCATCGACCTCGACTCGACGATCTGTCCCGTGCACGGGGACCACAAGCAAGGTGCCGCCTTCGGTTACACCCACGTCCTCGGTTACCACCCACTGGTCGGCACGCGTGCAGATACGGGCGAGGTCCTCCACGTCCGGTTCCGAACCGGATCGGCCGGATCGGGCCGAGGGGCGGAACGGTTCGTCAGAGAGCTCGTCGGGCGTGTGCGACGTGCGGGGTCAACCGGCCCGATCAGCCTTCGGGCCGATGCGGGCTTCTACTCCCGCCATGTCATAAAGGCCTGCCGGGACCACGGTGTCACCTATTCGATCACCGCACGGCAGACCGAAGCGGTGAAAAGGGCCATCGAGGCAATCGACGAAGCGGCCTGGGTCCCGATCGACTACACCGATGCCGGCGAGGCGTGGGTGGCCGAGACCACCTATGGCGACGGGCATCGCCTCGTCGTGCGCCGGACAAAGCTCGCCGATCCCCAGCCGGCGCTGTTCCCCACCTTCCGCTACCACGCTTTCATCACCGACCGTGTGGGCGACGCCGTCCTCCTCGACGCCGACCACCGGCGCCACGCCGTCGTCGAGCTCGCGATCAGGGACTTGAAGGAGGGATCGGGACTTTCGCACTGCCCTTCGGGGCGCTTTGGCGCCAATGGCGCCTGGACGGTGTGCGCGACGATCGCCCACAACCTCATCCGCTGGCTCGGCTCACTCGGGCTTCAGATCCACGGACCGCTCGTCTCCAAGACGATCCGACGGCGGTTCCTCAACCTTCCGGGTCGCATGACGCGCGGTGCACGACGGCGCCGGCTCCACTTGCCGACGAACTGGCCCTGGGCCAAGCAGTGGACTGCCTGCTTCGAGAGCCTCTGCGCGCTCCGGACCTGAACCAGCCCCCACCGAGATCGCTTGTGGCGTGCCCGGCGATCTCCAGCACGAGCACCATCGGTGACAGGCGAAACGAACACGCCCCCGACTCGGACACGGGCCGATAGGTAGTCGCGATGCCGCCAAAATCCAGCAACTCAGGGCCCAGCAGTCACCTCACCGGGGTCGGACGGTGGATCGAGGCTTAGCTCTCCGACCGGTCTTCCACTACACCGAAAAGCGCGTGCGCGGTCACGTTGCCATCTGCGTGCTCGCGGCGGTGATCGAAGCTGTCATGGCGCTTGATCTCGCCAGAGCAAAGATCACCGACCCGGACCTCGAGGGCCAACAGCTCAGCGCTCGTCGGGCCCTTCGCGAGCTCGAGCGCATCCGCATGGTCCGTTTTGTCGACGCGAACGGTGACGAACGACAGGTCATCACGCGGCCGGGTCCGTTCCAGGCCAAGATCCTCGCCGCCTTCAGCGTCGACACCTCCGCCTGGCGCTCACGCGTCGCCTGAGCAAGCCCGATCACGGCTTGTAGATGGCAAAAACCGCTTCAACGCGACCTCGTGAGCAGGACTTTCAATCTTGAGCCGCCGAAGTCGGGACTGATGACGAAGCTGGAGCGTGGCACTCTCCTTCCTCTACATCGCTTTCGTCGGTTCGCTCCAACTGGTTCGGCTCTCGTGGGGTGAACAACAGGACCTCGCCATCGAAGTCGTCATGCTTCGCCACGAGGTTGCGGTTCTTGCGAAGACAGGTGGCGCGTCCGGCACTGCGGCCCGTGGACAGAGCAATCCTCGCTGGACTGAGCCGGCTCCTGTCGCCTGCTCGCCGAGGACGGTTCCTTGTCCAGCCCGAGACCCTGGCGATGGCATCGAGATCTGGTGCGACGGAAGTGGACCTACTCGCACCGCCGGCTTGGACGACCGTCGATCCCAGTGGGCACGGTCTCAGTGATCCTTCGCCTTGCAAGGGAAAGCCTGATGTGGGGATATCGCCGAATCCACGGGGAGCTCGCCACGATGGGCGTCAGACTTGCGCCTTCGAGCGCGTGGGCAATCCTTCGCCGCCATGGCATCGAGTCCTCGCCCTGACGATCTGGCCCGACCTGGGCGCAGTTCCTACGAGCCCAGGCAACGACGATGCTGGCATGCGACTTCTTCACCGTCGACACGGTGCTGCTCCGGCGCTACTACGTGCTGTTCTTCATCGAGATCGACACCCGTCGGGCCTAGCTTTCAGGAGTCAGTGCCAACCCAGTAGGGGAGTCGGTCATGAAGCAAGCCCGCAAACCTGAGCATCGTCGTCTCCGAGCGCTCCCGAGCAGTCAAGTTCCTCGTCCGGGACAGAGACACGAAGTTCACCGCCAGCTTCGACGAGGTGTTCCGCACTGAGGGCATCAGGATCATCAAGACGCCCGTTCGCATCGAGCACTGGGTCAGCAGGCTCCGGGAACCTTCGGGGTGCTGCCTGATCCGATCGACGAGCCAGACCCAGCACAGTTACGACGAAACGAGATCCCCGGCGGCGTGATCAACGAGTACCGGCTAGCTGCGTGAACTGGGCGGATGAGATTTTCGGCATCCGCACGCTCAGCAACCCGACCCTTGACAGCACCTCGTGGGTTTGAAAGCGTAACCAATATACCGAGGGGGGTCCGGTCTGATGCACCGTCGACATGCCAGTCGAGACCATCAGGCAGCACGTGAGCTGGAACGAGCCGTGTTGTTCGGCTTGGTCGAGCCACCCTCGCGATCGGCCTCTACCGTAGCGATGCTCAGGCGAGTGTCCCTGATCTTTTTTATCGCGGTGTTGACGCTGCTCGGAGGACCGGGAGCGGACGCGTTCGCAAGCGCCTTCTTCGTTACTGGCGTCCGTACCTTCTACGTCACGAACAACCAGGACTCCGGTCCAGGGTCGTTGCGCCAGGCGATCCTCGATGCCGACGCCGCGGCAGCAAATGGAGCGCCGAGCACGATCACGGTGGCTGCTGGCGTCGCTTCGCTGACGATCGATCCGCAGTCGCCGCTCCCGGGGATCACGCGCGTCGTGCTGCTCGATGGACGAGGACTGATCACCGTCAACAACACCTCGGCCGGCGCGCGCGCCAATGGCCTCGCACTCCAACCGGGAAGCGGCGGCAGCGAGATCACAGGCATGACCATCATCGGCGCGAAGTGGGCCGCGATCCTGCTCGACTCGCCCGGCGACCTCATCCAAGGCAACACGATCGGCGGTACGACGGCTGCCGGCCAGGAGAATCGCTACGGGATCTTCATGGTCGCCGGCAACAACACGATCGGTGGCGCGGTGGCCAACACGATTGGTGGAACAAGCGCTGTCGCCGGCAACGTGATCTCGGGCAACAAGCGGGCCGGTGTGGTCATCACGGGAGGCGGCACCAGCGGCGACCTCGTTGAGGGCAACTACATCGGTACGGACAGCACCGGCAGCAACACGATTGGAAACGGCGTCGCTGGCGTGCTCATCAATGCCGGCGCGGTGAACAACACGATCGGTGGGACAAGCGCCGGAGCCGAGAACGTGATCTCGGGCAACAAGGCCGAAGGGGTGCTGATCTCGGGTGCCGGCACCAGCGGCAACGTCGTGGAGGGCAACTACATCGGCACGAACCCGACCGGCACCGAAGCGCTGCCCAACAAGAACGGCGTCCTCATTCAAGCCGGCGCGGTGAACAACACGATCGGTGGGACAGGCGCCGGAGCCGAGAACGTGATCTCGGGCAACAAGGCCGAAGGGGTGCTGATCTCGGGTGCCGGCACCAGCGGCAACGTCGTGGAGGGCAACTACATCGGCACGAACCCGACCGGCACCGAAGCGCTGCCCAACAAGAACGGCGTCCTCATTCAAGCCGGCGCGGTGAACAACACGATCGGCGGCGCGGTGAACAACACGATCGGTGGGACAAGCGCCGGAGCCGAGAACGTGATCTCGGGCAACAAGGCCGAAGGGGTGCTGATCTCGGGTGACGCCACCAGCGGCAACCTCGTGCAGGGCAACTTCATCGGCACGGACAGCGCCGGCAGCAACACGATTGGAAACGGCAGCGCCGGCATTCTGATCAACGGGGGTGCCACGTCGAACACCGTCGGGGGAACCGTGCCAGGGATGGGTAACGTGATCGCGTACAACGTGCAGGCCGGCATCCGCGTCGGTGGTCTCGCCACCGCTGGCGCCTCGATCCTCGGCAACTCGATCTTCACGAATGGACCCGTGGGCAGGGGCCCCGGCATTCAGCTCATCCGGGGTGCCAACGGCAGCGAGCTGCCCCCGACGATCAAGTCCCTCACGACAGACACCGCAGGTTCCACGACGATCTCGGGCACAGGCAAGCCGGGCAGTCGCGTCGAGCTGTTCGAGGACGCCACTTGTGCCGACCCTGAGGGACGTCAGTTCCTGGCCGCAGTCGTCCCGATGGCCGACCACAGCTGGAGGGTGTCGGTGGCCCTGCTCCCTGCCGGCAGCGGTGTGACCGCCACCGGCACCGACGGCTCCACCCTCGACACCTCCCCGTTCTCCCGCTGCTTACTCGTCTCGAGGCTCCCCACCGTGTCTTCAGGCTCGCCAGCACGACGCTTGGAGAGCGGTTGATCTCCAGCATGCTCCGCTCGAACGAGCACCCGGGT
Source organism: uncultured Acidimicrobiaceae bacterium (assembly GCA_963836935.1). Taxonomy (GTDB): domain Bacteria; phylum Actinomycetota; class Acidimicrobiia; order Acidimicrobiales; family Bog-793; genus Fen-455. The sequence continues at coordinate 4,155 of CAWILM010000018.1, read as the reverse complement.
TTGATGGCGTCAGCGGCTCGCGACTGCGAGCTCGTCGACGGCGACACGACCCGTTCCACCCGCCGCTAGGACGCACGAGTGCGGATCGGGACCCTCTACGACCCCAGCCTTCCGAACTCCCGCTACCGCTGCATCATTCCTCTTCAAGCGCTGGCCGAACGCGGTCACGAGATCATCTGGCCGGGGGACGGAGAGACGGTCCGGCGCCTCTTCGAGTGCGATCTCGTGCACATGCATCGCCAGTACGGGCCGGCCACGGACTCGTTGGTGTCCGAACTTCGTCACAGAGGGGTGGCAATCAGCTACGACAACGACGACGACCTTTCCGCCATCCACCGCGACAGCCCCAACTACCGACAGCTGGGAGGTCTACGCGGTCAGCGCGACTTCCTCGCCACAGCGCGCGTCGCACGACGGGCCGCGTTGGTCACGACGCCGAGCCGCGTGCTCGCCGAGCGGTACCGCCGAGCCGGAGCTCATCATGTCGAGGTGATCGAGAACTACCTGCCTGCGGAGTTCGAGGCCCAAAAGCAGCGCCGACACCCTGGGCTTGTGGTCGGGTGGATCGCGGGGCTCGAGCACGCCGTCGATGCTTCCCGACTCGGGCTTGGCGACGTTTTGTTGCGCCTGTTGAACGTCTATCCACGGGTACGGGTCGCCGTGATCGGAACCGATCTGCGACTCGGACACGATCGCTACTTCCACCTCGAGCGATCGGATTTCGACGGCTTGCTTCACGCCGCCGCCGGGTTCGACATCGGCATCGCGCCGCTTGCCGACACCGATTTCAACGCCGCCCGCTCGAACGTCAAGCTCAAGGAGTACGCGGCGCTCGGCATCCCGTGGCTGGCCTCGCCCGTGGGCGCCTATGTGGGCTTGGGGCCTGCGCAAGGAGGCCTGCTCGTCGACGATGACGGCTGGGAGGACGCGCTCAGCGAGCTGATCGGGCATCCGCTGCGGCGAGCTCGCCTTGCGCAACGCGCACGCGCGTGGGCGCACAATCAGGTGATCGGGGTCGCCGCGCCGCAGTGGGAGCATGCATTCGCTGCTGCAGTGGAACGGACGCGATCGAGCGATATCTAGGCGAACCTCTGTTGGCTGCACGACCGCGCCGGCCATCGTGCCCGTCGACACTCGAGCGACCCGATGCCCTCGTTGGCATCGCGACAGAAGCCACTTTCGGACCATTTTGGCGAGCACGACACCGCAAGAACGCTACTGCGTGGTGACCGCGTCCACGATGCCCGCAGACCGCCCCCTGTTGCACGTGGAGGCCTGCAATCGCATCTCGAGTGGGGACCCCCCCCGGGCTACCAGAGCAATCGGATCGCATAAGACGCCGTATGGGGCCACCATGAGAGACGTTCCCTTCACTTCGACATTCGCGGATCGGACACCTGCTGGATCAGCCATCATTGTCGCTAAACAAGTGCCTTGGACTCGCTTCTAACTCACGATAAGTCGCCGATGGGACGGTCGTCAGCCGACCTCGGTGTCGAGCGCGGAAATGGCGGACACCCTGACCAACTCGTCGAGTACTTCGGCGGCCCGGCCCGAGTCGAGGGACGCCGAGGCTTGGGTGTAAACGCTGATCGAAAAGGGGAGCACCTGAGACCCAGAACGCGCTGATCGAAAAGGGGAGCACCTGACCATCCCCGTGCTCGCTCGAACCCGCCCACAGGCTTCGCCTGGGAGTCGAGCGAGAAGACGGGAGAAGGGTGCACACCGACATGGAGATGTGGACAGAGATCCGGCGCAAGGTGCTCGTGGAGGGCGCTTCGAAGCGTTCGATCCGAAGGGACTACCGGGTCAGCGCTCGGACGCTCGAGAAGATCCTGGCAAATGCGCAACCGCCCGGCTATCGCCAGAGGATCACTCGCCCGAAGCCGATGCTCGGTCAGTTCCTTCCCGTGATCGACGAGATCCTGGAAGCCGACAAGAACGCACCGCCAAAGCAGCGCCACACGGCCAAGCGCATCTATGAGCGGCTCAGAGACGAATACGGCTACACGGGGTGCTCCTCGCAGGTGAGAAGGGCCGTGTCCAGGTCCAAGCACTACTCCAAGGAGGTCTTCGTCCCGCTCTCGCACCCGCCCGGACATGCCCAGTTCGACTTCGGCGAGGCAACGGTGATGATCGCAGGCGTCGAGGTGAAGGCCGCCCTCGCGGTGATGACGCTTCCCTACTCGGACGCCTATTTCGTCTCGGCCTATCCCCGCGAGTGCACCGAGACCTTCCAGGCCGGCCATGTGGCCGCCTTCGAGTTCTTCGGCGGCGTGCCGGTGCGCACCAGCTATGACAACACCTCGATCGCGGTCAAAAAGGTGGTGGGACGCGAGCGCGAGCTGACAACCGAGTTCCTGCGGCTCGAGAGCCACTTCCTCTTCGGTCACCACTTCTGCCGGGTGGGGCGGGGCAACGAGAAGGGCCACGTCGAGACCCACGTGGGCTACGCGAGGCGGAACCTGCTCGTGCCCGTGCCGCGCTTCTCTTCTTTCTTGGAGATGAACGAGTACCTCGCTGCCTGCTGTTATGCGGATCTGTTCCGACGTGTCCGGGGAAAGCCCGAGACGAAGGCGGAGCGCCTCATCGTCGACCAGGCCGCCATGTTGGCGCTCCCGGCCGAGTCCTTCGAGGCGCGAAGGGTCGAACAGCGTGGGGCCAACTCTTTGTCGCTCGTGAGATTCGATCGCAACGACTACTCGGTGCCGACTGCCTTCGCCCATCACGACGTCATCGCCCTCGGTGGGGTCGAACAGGTTCGCTTGCTCGTCGGCACCGACGTCGTGGCCACCCATCCCCGGTGCTGGTCGAAAGAGCAGGTCAGCTTCGACCCCCGCCACTACCTCGCCCTCCTGGAACGAAAGCCGGGTGCCTTGGACGTCGCCCGCCCGCTCGAGGGCTGGGACCTCCCTGAGTGCTTCTCGGTGCTGCGCTGGCGCCTCGAAGCCGACCTCGCCTCGGCGGGGACCCGTGAGTACATAAAGGTGCTCCGCCTCATGGAATCGGCGACCTTAAAGGAGCTGACCGGAGCGGTCGAACAGGCGCTTGCGATCGGGGCGACCGGCTCGGATGCCATCGGTCTCATCCTCACCCACTCGAAGGAGCGCCCGGTCGGGCTGTTCAGCCTGGACGGGCTCCCGCACTTAAAGGCCGTCGCCATCGAGGCCCCCGACCTCGGGGCCTACAGGGCCCTCACCGAGATCGGGGCCTGAGGGCCCATACCCCTTCGGCGCAGATCGCGCCGCTGGAGAAAGGAAACATCACCGTGAAGACATTGGAGACCAAGTCCGTCGTGTTATTGCACCATCACCTGAAGGCCCTGCGGCTGCCGACCATCGGGGCCGAGTGCGAGAAGGTGGCCAAACAGGCCGCGGCCGACAACGCCGACCACCTGAGCTACCTGTTGCAGCTCTTGGAGCTCGAGCTGTTGGACCGGGAGAAGCGCTCGGCCGAGCGAAGGTTAAAAGCGGCACGATTCCCGACCATCAAGACCCTCGAGAGCTTCGACTTCGCGGCACGTCCGTCTGTCAACAAGGTGCTGATCGCCGAGTTGGCTCGTTGTGAGTACATCGACAAGCGCGAGAACGTGATCATGGTGGGCAATCCCGGCACGGGCAAGTCTCACTTGGCCACGGCCCTCGCCGCCCAGGCATGCCACAAGGGCTACAAGGTCCGCTTCTTCCGCACCACCGAGCTCGTGACCGCCCTCATCGAGGCTCGCGACGAGCGGACCTTTCTGAGGCTGAAGGGACAGCTCGCGAGATTGGACCTCCTCGTGCTCGACGAACTGGGCTACGTCCCTGCCTCCAAGGTCGGTGCCGAGCTGCTCTTCGACGTCATCTCGACCGCCTACGAGCGCACGAGCCTGATCGTGACCAGCAATCTGCCCTTCGAGTCCTGGACAGAGGTCCTCGGCTCCGAACGCCTCACTGGCGCGACCCTCGACCGGCTCACCCACCGCTGCAACATCATCGAGACAAAGGGTGAGAGCTACCGGCTCCAAGACGCCAAGGCCCGAACTCGGCGCGCCAGGCTAACCACCGACTCCTCAGGCAGCCAGCCTGTGGACCAAGCGCAAATCACCAAGTAACTTCAAGCTCAAAGTGCTCCCGTTTTCGACCGGCGCGCGCTCCCCTTTTCGATCAGCATTCA